>NZ_CALVGS010000091.1 GCF_944327115.1 uncultured Traorella sp. | reverse complement strand
ATTCATTTTCCCTTCATACCTGCTCTATCTTCCGTTTATAATTGATCACTCAGACGTTCCATGGCTTCATCCTGAAAATGATATAAATAAAGATCATCTAATCCAGGTTCTACTGCCTTTGCATTTTCAAGCGGTTTATCTGAAACGATCCGTAAAATATATTCATCCTGATGTTTCTTCACATTGACAACGATATGATTCATCATATATTCTTCTGCCTGTTTTCGATTACAGCTTGCTTCAAACACTTTATTTTCCATTTCCAAGAGAAGCTTTTCCGGCTCATCATAATATAATACTTTTCCTTTTTTCATTAAAATAATCTGATCGGCAATAGATTCAACATCACTGACGATATGTGTCGACAGTAAGACGATGGCTTCTTCACCAATACGGGAGATCATATTTCGTAACACGATCCTTTCCTTTGGATCAAGACCTGCTGTCGGTTCATCCAAAATCAAAATCTTTGGCTCATTTAATAAAGCCTGCGCAATTCCTACTCTTCTTAACATGCCTCCCGACAAGCTTTTTATCTTTGCCTTTCTTTTATCTTCTAGGTTTAGCTTTATTAATAGCTCATCGATCTTCTTTTTATAAAATTCTTTCTTCAATCCTTTGACCACACTCATATATTCTAAAAATTCCTGTATGGTGAACGACGGATAAAAACCAAGATGTTGAGGCATGTAACCTAAGTTTGTCACATAGCTGTCATAATTTTTTAAAATTTCCTGACCATCATAATAAACATGACCCGTTGTTGGCGGCAGAATACCACAGATCATTTTCATCATCGTTGTCTTACCGCTGCCATTGGCTCCTAAAAGACCAATGACCCCTTTATTCAACTTTAGATCAACATGATCAACGGCCACTGTTTTTGAATACTGTTTTGTTAATCCTTCAAGAATGAGTTCCATAAGTTATTTCCTTTCCCAATTGAAATTCGTGCTGAATGAACATAAATACCAAGGCAATATAAACCAAAAGATAATAAAAGAAGTAATAAAATAAGTTGATTGCTGACAAATCTTACTTCTTCAAATTTTAGAACAGTCAGTATAAGCAAGTAACTGCAGGCATACGTAATGATCACGACCGTCTTATTTACGATCCAGTCAATGACCAATAAGGCAATACCACTTATAAAATAAAGGGGAATCAAGCTGTATAAAAGTGCAGGAAGAAACAAAAAGTTATTTTGTACGCAAAGGATCGCATTCAAAAATAACGTACATATAATGCTGACAAGAAGATAAATGTTAGATTTATAGACAAAGATCTTCGAAGAGTTATACTTGACGCTTTTTAAAAGTTCTTCCATTCCAATGATGCTTCCATGCATATAATCATATAAGGTCAGCGTACCTAAGACACCCACATTCAACAGGCAAATACTGTAATTATTCATAGGCTGTACCATTGAAATAAAGCAGAAGAACAGCGTTGACAGAATCGACAAGCCACAAAATTTCATACTTTCCATCTTGAAAAAGCTAAACCAGATCTGATGCGTGTTTTCTTCATACATGACTTTCCGCTTGGAAAGCTTCAGCTTCGAAAGCTCGATCGTTTTTTTCATATGCTCTTCATCAATTTCAATAAACTGCTTATATTTCGCTTTTTCTTTCATTCAATCTGCCTCCTTTCATCAATTCTTCTAATTTCATCAATGCCTGCCGATGTCTTGACTTAGCGGTTGACTCCGGTATCTTTAATATATCCGCAATATCCTTAAATTTCATTTCATGATAATAACGAAGAATGATGATTTCCCGGGAAATTTCACTTAACTGCGAGATATACTGCATCATCATATCCCGATCAGCGTTTTTCATGGCGATCGTATGCGGATCTTCTGCCATCGCAATCCTTGATTCATCGAGTTCCTGATCATCTAAATAATTCAAACTCTTATAATAGTTATTGGCAAGGTTAATGCCGATACGAAACAGATAATTACGCAGCTTATCCTCTTCATTGTAGCGATCGATATTTTCCACAAACTTTAAGAATACCTCTTGGGTAATATCCTTTGCCCGATCACTTTGTTTCATTTTACGGTACAGAAAAGCATACACCTGTGGATACATTTCTGTAATGATCGTTTCCAGTGCTTCCTGATTGCCATTTTTGATTTGTAGGATAAGTTTTCGTCTGTTCATATTGGCTCCTTCACCTATATAACAATTCTATCATGAAAAAAGTTTGGTTTTTTCTGAATTTTTGTCAAAAAAAATGAAGCTTTACTTCATCTGTCAAAGTTGATAAGATAGTATCTAATAAGTGAGGTGTCATACATGGGAAAAATTGCGGCTTTTTTTGATATTGACGGGACTTTGTACCGTGAAGGATTGATTACTGAAGTGTTTAAAAAATTTATTACACATGAATTGGTCGATGAAAGTCTTTGGCATGATGAAGTAAAACCAACTTTTATGAAATATGATCGCCGTCAGGGAGAATATGATGATTATCTTAATAAGATGGTCGATATTTATAAAGCAACGCTCATTGGTTTATCCAATGAACATATCTTACATATTGCTGATACGGTCATCAGACAAAAAGGGGAACGTGTTTATACGTTTACCCGTGACGAGATCCTCCATCATAAAAAAGAAGGACATCTCGTATTTGCCGTTTCCGGATCACCTATTGAATTAGTGGAAGCCATGGCCCGTAAATATGAATTTACCGATTGCAGAGGCACGATCTATGTGACAGATGAGCATGGACGTTATACCGGTGAAGTGATTCCGATGTGGGATCATAAAAGCAAGAAGAAAGCGATCTTAGAGCTTGTTAAGGATTATGATATTGATTTGAGTCAAAGCTATGCCTATGGAGATACCACCGGTGATTTTACGATGTTTGAGCTGGTTGGACACCCTTATGCCATCAACCCTACAAAAGAGTTATTAGAAAAAATAAAAGCTTCTGAAGAAGTAGCAAAGAAGATATCGATCATCGTAGAAAGAAAAAATGTCATCTATCAGATGAATGAAAGTAACTTGAAGCATTTATAATTAAAAATTCACGTGAATTCTTCTTATAAGAAATTCACGTGAATTTTCATTTGCATTTTTATTTATTATATGGTATGTGCCTGATCCAGTAAGGTCTTCATCTTCAAAGCCAATCCTTTGGTCTTTTCAACGCTTAATGAACAGATACCTACACGGATGCCTTTATTGACTTGAACGGTGAAAATATGATGTTCCATCAAAAGGGCATGATATTTTTCCTTCAGATCATTGTCTTCAATCTTGATCGTGACAAAGACGCCTTCCTTATATTGATATACCGGCAATCCACACGCTTTGGCTTCATCCATGAAGATAGAGCTTCTCTTCTTCAATAGATCGATATATTCTTTTTTCTCATTCAAAAATTCTTCTTTATGATCTTTTACCACATTGACAAAATTGATCATGGCGGCATTATTAACATTGCTCCAAAGGGCACGGGCACTCTTTTCAAAAACAATTTCAGCTTCACGTACACTTTCCTTCGAATGAGCACAGATCACGGCCGCACCACAGCGCAATCCATAACTGGTCAGCGTCTTGGAACAGCTCATGGCAATTACTGCCATGACCTGATCGCTCATATTTTCAAATTCACGCATATAATCTCTTGAATGTTCAAGATCATAAGAATAATCAATATAAGCAATATCATTTAAGATGATACATGGGGTTGTCTTGGCTGTTTCATTGAGAAAGGCAATCAATTCATGCCATTCTTCTTTTGTCATCGTATAACCTGTCGGATTGTGACAAGGATCATTGATGACCACAACGATACGATTCTGTTTGCCAACTAAAGCATTGACCTGTTGTTTCAAAGAATTCAAATTAAAATGATCTCCCTCAAACATCTCATAAGTGACTGCTTTTAACTGTTTATCCTTTGCCATCAAAGCATAGCTTCCCCATGCGATATCCGGCAGGATCACCGTTTCATTGGTTTCCAGAAATTCACTCATCACTAAGGAAACAGCACCTGTACCGCCCGGTGTTGCGATCACGCTGCTCTCCAGATGGACATTACCCTGACCCAGCGTCCACTCTTTCACCAGTTCTCTGAAATCCGGATTGCCTCTGAAGCTTTCGGCATAGGCAGCTTTCTTGGCATCCGGAATCTGATCGAAGCTTCTAAATACGCTCTCATAAGCCACGATATGACCATCTTCATCATATAAAGAACCTATGGTCGCATCAACGACATTTTCTTCTCCAATTTTTTCTTTTGCCTCTTTTGCTTTCGCAACGATCGCAAACACTGTATCTACGATTGGTTTTTTGTCAGCACTTTCTTTGATAAAATTCATTTCAGCTCTCTCCTTTCACACATCCGATAACTTTTAACTGTTCACAATGCTTTTCACATTCCTTAAAACACTCACGAATCCGCTCATCCGCAATATCTCCTTCAATCTCAACATAGAAATAATACTGCCACGACCGATTTCGACATGCTCTTGATTTGATGCTTGTCATGTTCAAGGAATAATCGGCGATGATCTGCATGATCTTTGCCAACGCACCTGATTCATGATTCACCGTAAACATGATCATGATCAGATCGCTGGACTTCAGACATTCATTTTCAATGACAATGAAGCGGGTCACATTATCACTGCTGGAATTGATGTTTTCCATCAAGATCTCCAAGCCATATTCCTCAGCACTTTCCCTAGCTGCAATCGCCCCAATACTTGGATCACCACATTCACTGACATATCGTGCCGCTAATGCGGTATTGGCATAAGGAATCAGTTCAAAATCAAACGGTTTCAGCGTTTGGGCACATTGCTCCAACGCCTGAAGCTTTGAATACACCTTTTTAATATCACTTAACCTGCTTCCTTTGATCCCCATCAGATTCTGATCGACCTTAAGATCATAAAAAGAAGTAATCTTCACATCATATTTATATAATAAATCAAAAACCTCTCCAACTTCACCCGTCGTTGAATTTTCAAAAGGCAAGACACCTTTTTCAATTTCATGATGGATAACCCCTAAGATAACATCTTCAAAACGAGGATAGCTTTTCTGCTGACCGCTGGGAAACAGGCGTGAAGTGGCAATCTGGCCAAAAGCTCCTCTGACTCCCTGATAACCATAAATTCCTCGATGCAATATCGCATTCTGATATTCTTTGGAAATACGCATCATCTGGACCAGACAATCACTAAAATACGGCTTTAATTTTTCATCATGAAGGTTAGCAAGATTTCTTTCAATCACCTGTTTTTCTCTTGCACCGTCATAAATCGGAAGATCATGTTTCATCTTATAATTGATAACTTCTTCGACAGCCTTCATACGTTTTTCAAAACTTTCCGCAATCATCCGATCCGCTTCATTAATTTTTATTCGTGCCTTCTCTAATTCGTTCATAGTCACCTCATTGTTCTTATTATAGCACGATTTAAAAGAGAGTAGCATTCATTTTCATGAATCATGCAGATATCATGAAAATACAAATAGTGTTTCATGAAACTCATGATATTTCTTTCAAAAGGGACTTGATTTTATATAAAAAAACGAGTAAACTAAAGCCATGAATAGATTAAGACAGGCATCTTGCTTTTACTTTTATCGTTAAGCCCCTAAACAAGCCAATTCATTGATTGGTACTTTTGTTTATATGGGGCATGCGGCATCAGTTAAGTGATGCCTTTTTTATTCATCGGGGGTCATATGATGGAATTTACAGTACAGCTTAAAGACGCGTCAAGTCGTGTCATTATCGAAAGAAAAAGTCATCTTCATTTAAAGGATTATATTGATTTTAACTGTAAGGTCTTTGTGATCAGTGATACACAGATACCTCATTCTTTAAAAAAAGAAGTCATGGATCAATTAGAAAATGCCATTTTAATTGAAGTAGCGGAGGGTGAGGTTTCCAAAAGCTTTGAAACCTATCAGATGCTTTTAGAAAAACTGCTTTCCCTTGATTTTTCCAGAAAGGATATGGTGCTTGCCCTGGGAGGCGGTGTCATCGGTGATCTTGCCGGTTTTGTGGCAGGAACTTATAAAAGAGGTTGCCGCTTTGTTTCGATTCCGACTACAACACTTTCTCAGATTGATTCAAGCATCGGCGGTAAGGTCGCTATCAATTTAAATGGTATTAAAAATTGTGTGGGATGCTTCTATCATCCTGAAACAGTGATCGTGGATGTTGATACGCTGAAAACCTTATCGAAGCGGCATTTCTATAATGGTCTGGTAGAAGCTTTGAAAGCCGGATGTATCCAGGATCCTGTCATTTTTGATTTGTTTAAGGAGCATATCGAAGAAATTGATGTGGAGAGTCCTTATCTGGAAGAAATCATCGAGCGCTCTTTACTGATGAAAAAACGAGTTGTCGAAGAAGATGAAAAGGAACAACATATACGTAAGATCTTAAATTTCGGACATACGATCGGTCATGCAATCGAAAGCTTATATCATCTGCATGATTATTATCATGGGGAATGTGTTGCCAATGGGATGGTCATGATCGAAGATAATGAACAGATTCGGAATGATCTCATAACGATTCTTAAAAAAATGAATATTCCTTTTGTAACTTCTTTAGATGAAGAAGCCTGTATTCGCTTTATCAAGAATGATAAGAAGGCAAAGGGTGATGAAATTGATGTCGTCAAAGTAAATGAGCTGGGCAAAGCTGTCATTGAAAGAATCAGGATCGATGAGCTTCGCCCATATATTAGGAGGACCTTATGAAAAGTGTCATTGGAAAAAATATAACGATTGCTTTATATGGCGAAAGCCACTGTGAAGCAATGGGAGTCGTGATCGATGGACTTCCTGCCGGAATCACTATTGATTCTGCATTCATTCAGGCACAGCTAGAAAAACGCAAGCCTAAGGGAAAGATATCGACCCAGCGCCATGAAGCGGATGATTTTAAAATAACCAGCGGTGTTTTCAATGGTTTTACGACAGGGACACCTATACATATCGAGATCGAAAATAAAAACCAGCGCAGCAAGGACTATCATCCTGAGCTGCCTCGTCCCAGCCATGCCGATTATGTTGCCCACATCAAGTATAAGGGCTATGAGGATTATCGGGGCGGCGGACATTTTTCAGGAAGGCTGACAGCACCTTTAGTGGCTGCCGGAGCAATTGCCTTGGATCTTTTAAAAAGAAAGAATATTCTGGTCGGTACCCATATCTTGCAATGTCAGGAAATCAAAGATCGTTCTTTTCAGGATCATGCTTCAGATATAGAAAAATGTAATTCATTGGATTTTGCGACATTGGATGATCATGTTGGTCAGCAGATGGTCCGGCGCATCGAAGAAATTGCGAAAGATCATGACAGTGTAGGGGGAATCCTGGAAAGCTGTGTCTTAAATATGCCGGTGGGCGTCGGTGAGCCTTTCTTTCATTCGATCGAAAGTCAGCTGAGCCAGTATCTTTTTTCGATCCCTGCCGTAAAAGGCATTGAATTTGGCTTGGGCTTTGATTTTGTCAATCACAAGGGCAGTGAGGTCAATGATGAATGGCAGATCAAAGATGATCAAGTAACAACAAGGACGAATCATAATGGCGGCATCAATGGCGGTATTTCCAATGGCATGCCGATCATGGTCAAATTGGTGATCAAACCGACATCTTCCATCTTCAAGCCGCAAAACACGGTTAATCTGGATACGATGGAAAATGATACCCTGACATTGACAGGTCGCCACGATCCTGCTATCTTCCATCGTGCCAGAGTCGTTGTAGACAGCATGATTGCCTTGGCACTTCTTGATTTGTGCGTCGAACATTACGGAGAGGAGTGGCTGTGCGCATGAAGGTAGGACTTATCGGTGAAAAGCTGGGTCACAGCTTCTCGAAGATCATTCATGAACAGATTGCTCCTTACCATTATGATCTGATTCCTTTGAATGAAGATGAATTCCATCGTTTTATGAAAGAAAAAAACTTTGATGCCATCAATGTCACGATTCCTTATAAAGAAAAGGTAATCGAATATTGTGATGAAATTGATGAAAAAGCCAGAAAGATCCATGCAGTAAATGCCATAAAAAATGTCAACGGCAAACTGATTGCGACAAACACCGATTTTGACGGCTTAAAAAGGATGATCGAACATCATTTTAATATTCAAAATAAAGTTGTCGCTATCTGCGGCAGCGGTGGTACGAGCAAAACAGCTTATGCTGTCTGTGAAGCACTAAACGTGAAAGAAATCATTCAGGTGGCAAGAAACCGAACTGCTCCTTATATCTCCTATGATCAGATGAAAAAGCGCAGCGATATCCAGATCATCTTGAATACGACAAGTGTGGGCATGAGCCCGGATATCCTTTCACAGATTGTTGATCTTAATGATTTTGAAAGCTGTGAAGGAGTCATTGATGTCGTTTATAATCCTTTGCTTACTGCTTTATGTTATCAGGCAAAAAAGAAGCATATTCCTTATGTCAATGGATTAGAGATGCTTGTTGCCCAGGCAGTGAGCGCTGCGGAATTCTTCATTGGAGAAAAAATCGATCCTTCCAAGATCGATGTCCTAACAAGACAAATCTTTCGTGACAAGCAAAATATCGTTTTGATCGGTATGCCTGGCTGCGGAAAGACAACGCTTGGCAAAAAGCTAAGTGAAAGAATCGGCTTTGATTTTATTGATTTAGATCATGAAATTGAAAAGCTGGCACAAAGATCCATTCCCGAAATCTTTGAAGAAGGTGAAGAGGTCTTTCGTGGGCTTGAAAGTGAAGTATGTATGAAGGCCGCTAAACTGACACACCATGTGATCAGCTGCGGCGGCGGGGTCATAAAGAAAGAGATCAATATGAAAGCTTTGTCCTTAAATTCGTTGATCATTTATATCAGGCGCGATGTTGACAAGCTGGTCGTTGGCAATGGACGGCCTTTAAGTAAGGATCGTGATACGCTGTTACATATGGAACAAGAACGTGAGCCTTTTTATATAAAATATAGTGATGCTTGTGTTGAAAACAATCATCATTTAGAAGATACACTGGATAAGCTTATGGAGGTATGGAATGAAAATACTGGTGCTTAATGGGCCTAATATCAATATGCTGGGCATACGAGAAAAAGATATCTATGGCAGTGAAACTTTTGATACATTGATTCAGATGTGCTTGGAGTGCGGAAAAAAATCCGGGGTCGAGGTTGAATGTTATCAAAGCAATCATGAAGGAGATCTGGTGGATAAGATACAAGAGGCTTATGGGAAGATCGATGGTATCGTGATCAATCCCGGTGCTTATACCCATACTTCGATCGCTCTTTTGGATGCGTTAAAGGCAGTCAGCATTCCTGCCGTTGAGGTACACATTTCCAAGGTTGAAGAAAGAGAGGATTTCAGGCAGATCTCTTATGTGCGACAAGCCTGTTTCAAAACGATCAGCGGAGAAGGCATTCAGGGATATGTCAATGCCATTCATTCTTTAAAAGATAAGTTAGTGAATAACAAGGGGGATTAATTGATATGATCATCACATGTAAAAAAGGGGCGCCTCAGAGCGAAATTGATAAGATACTGCATGAATTTAAAGCCAAAGGGCTGGAGGTCAATCTGATCACAGGAACCAGCTATAATGTCTTTGGTATCGTAGGTGATACGACGATCATTGATGATCGCAGATTGATGAGCAATCCATGGGTTGAAAATGTGACCCGTGTGGCCGCTCCTTATAAGAAAGTCAACCGTTTGTTTCATCCGGAAGATACGATCGTTGATGTGGATGGCATCAAGGTTGGCGGTCATGAAAAGATCGTTGTCATTGGCGGGCCTTGCAGCGTGGAAGGATTGGATCAGATCTGTGAGCTGGCACAGGATGTCAAAGATGCCGGCGGCTGTATGCTGCGTGGGGGCGCTTATAAGCCAAGAACCTCTCCTTATGCTTTCCAAGGCTTAGGAAGTGAGGGCATCATGGATATGGTCGAAGCGAAAAGACGTACCGGACTGCCGATCGTCAGTGAGATCATGAGCGAAAACAAGATTGATGAATTTGTCAAGTATGTCGATCTGATTCAGGTAGGGGCCAGAAATATGCAGAATTTTGAGCTGTTAAAAGCTTTGGGAAAGATCAAAAAACCGATACTTCTCAAACGTGGCTTAAGCAATACGATCGAAGAGTGGCTGATGAGTGCTGAATATATCATGGCCGGCGGCAATGAAAATGTCATTCTTTGTGAAAGAGGCATCCGTACCTTTGAAAAATATACCCGCAATACCTTAGATCTGAGTGTCGTACAGATCGTAAAAAAGAAAACCCATCTGCCGATCATCATCGATCCATCGCATGCGACAGGAAGCTGGGAGTTAGTAGAAAGCATGTCACTGGCAGCCATTGCCGCTGGTGCCGATGGTTTGATCGTAGAAGTGCATCGTAATCCGGAATGCGCTTGGAGTGATGGTCAGCAGTGTTTAAAGCCGGATAAATTTAAAGCTATGATCGATAAGGCAAGAGCCATCGCACATGTAATAGGAAGGGATTTATAGTTATGATCGTTACAGTTAAGAAAAATGCTGATCCTGCACTGATCAGCGAGCTTATTCAAAGCTTTGAAAACCAAGGCTTCCAAGTCAATGATTCAGTGGGAAGCGATTATCACATTTTAGGATTGATCGGTGATACAACTTCATTAGATGAAAGAAAGATCAAAGCCAACCCCATCGTTGATGATGTTACCCGTATCGCTGCTCCTTATAAAAAAGCGAACCGTTTATTTCATCCGGAAGATACGATCATTGATGTCAACGGCATCAAAATCGGCGGACAGGAAAAGATCGTTGTCATCGGCGGTCCTTGCAGCGTTGAAGGGTTGGATCATATCTGTCAGCTGGCGCAGGATGTCAAAGATGCCGGTGCCTGTATGCTGCGCGGCGGTGCTTATAAGCCAAGAACCTCCCCTTATGCTTTTCAAGGGCTGGGAACAGAAGGCATCTTAGATATGGTAGAAGCCAGAAAACGTACCGGACTGCCCATCGTCAGTGAATTGATGGACAGTGATCAGTTAGAAGAATTTGAAGAATATGTGGATGTGATTCAGATCGGTGCCAGAAACATGCAGAATTTCTCATTATTGAAAGCTGTCGGAAAAAGTCATAAACCTATTTTATTGAAAAGAGGAATGGCCAATACGATTGAAGAATGGATCATGTCGGCGGAATATATCATGGCAAGCGGAAATCCGAATGTCATCCTCTGTGAAAGAGGCATCCGAACCTTTGAAAAATATACCCGTAATACCTTGGATCTGAGCGTCGTGCCGATCATCAAGGAAAAGACGCACCTGCCGATCATTATTGATCCTTCACATGCGACAGGAAACTGGAAATATATTGAAGCCATGTCATTGGCAGCCATTGCCGCCGGTGCTGACGGTCTGATCATTGAAGTGCATGAGCACCCTGAATGTGCATGGAGCGATGGCGCTCAGTGCCTGAAACCGGATAAATTCAAGCAGTTGATCGACAAAGCCAGAAATATCGCCCATGTAGTGGGCCGTGATCTCTAATGAAAGCGATCATTCGTCCTTCGGCATGTAAGGGCACAATCAAAATACCTCCCAGCAAAAGCATGGCTCATCGGGCCATCATCTGTGCATCACTGGCTGATGGAAAAAGTCATCTTTCCAATATTGATTATTCTATTGATATCCAGACAACGATCGATTGTATGCGCAAGCTGGGTGCCAAGATCGAATGCTTCAAAGATTCGCTTATCATTGAAGGGATATCCGATTTTACACATCTTCAGGATCATCATATCGAATGCAATGAATCCGGTTCAACACTTCGTTTTCTGATCCCGATCTTTTCACTGACTCATGAAAAGATTCTTTTTACAGGGAAAAATCGTTTATTGAAACGCCCCCAAAAAATCTATGAAGAAATTTTTACAGATATAGGTGCCCACTTTGACCAAAATGATGAACGCATCGAAATTCAGGGTGCTTTGACAAGCGGTGAATATACTCTTCAGGGAAATGTCAGCTCACAGTTTATCAGTGGCCTCTTATTTACCCTGCCTCTTTTAGAAAAAGATTCAAGGATCCATATCCTTCCCCCTTTTGAAAGTAAAAGCTACATTGATTTGACCATCCAGATGATGAAAAAATTTAATGTGCAGATTCAATGGGAAGACGATCTGACACTATTTATTCAAGGAAATCAGAAATATCAGCCAAAAGATGTTATAATTGAAGGGGATTTCTCTCAATTTGCCTTTTTTGGGGTCTTAGCTGCAATTAATTCTGAATTAGAGATCACAGGTATGGACCCTGCTTCCTTACAGGGCGATAAACAAATCTTAGATATCCTTCAGGATTTCCATGCCTGTGTAGAAGAAAAAGAAAACAGCTACCACATCAAACCATCTGCCCTTATCGCAAATGATATTGATTTAAAGAACTGCCCGGACCTGGGCCCTATCCTTTGTATCTTAGCGATGTTTTCAAAGGGCATGACCCATATTAAGAACGCTTCCCGTTTGCGTTTGAAGGAAAGCGACCGGATCGAGGCCATGATCAGTGAATGTGCTAAAATGGGTTGTTTGATCGAAGCAAGTGAGGATGAAATGATCATCCATGGCACTTATCATAAGCCTGCTCTTCCACTATCCGGCTGGAAGGATCATCGTATCGTTATGGCTTGTGCCGTTGCATTAACTATCTTAGGTGGTGAAATCGAAGGCTGTGAGGCTGTTTCAAAGAGTTATCCTACATTTTTCGAAGATTTGAGGTCAATAGGAATCGAGGTGTCAATCCATGATGAAGGATAAAAAATTTCTGATTGTCGGTCTGGGTCTTTTAGGCGGCAGCATTGCTCTTGGACTAAAAAAATGGGATCATGAAATTTATGCGATTGATATTGATCCAAATGCCATTGCCTATGGGTTGGAACACCATATCATTGATGAAGGCAGTGTCACAAATGATCCCAAGCTGATACAAAAAGCTGATGTGATCATTTCCGGACTTTATCCGACAACTTTCATAAACTGGATCAGTGATTATCAGTATTTATTTAATCCGCATACGCTTATCACAGATGTAACAGGAGTTAAAGGGGCCATCGTCTATAAGATACAAAACTTTTTACGTGAAGACTGTGAATTTATCCCGGCACATCCTATGGCCGGAAAAGAAGTCAGCGGTGTCCAATATGCCGATCCAACCATCTTTCTTCCTGCGAATCTGATCATCACACCGACAAATCAAAATACCCAGGAAGCAATTGATTTCATGATTGAATTCGGAAAAGAGCTTCGCTTTAATCATATCTGTCAATTAACCGTAGAGGAACATGACAAAATGATTGGTTATCTTTCACAGTTGACCCATGTCATTGCCGTTTCTTTGATGAATGCCAACGATTCCACACATTTAAAAGAATATACCGGAGATTCTTTTAGAGATCTTACAAGGATTGCCAAGATCAATGAAAATCTATGGACAGAATTATTTCTATTAAATAAAGAAAATCTGATCAATGAAATCGAATGTTTTGTCAATGAGGTCAATGATTTCAAAGATGCACTTGAAAAAGAAGACATCGACAAGATGAAGCAAAAATTCATTACATCCACTCAGAGAAGAAAATATTTTGATAATTAAAGCATAGTTAGCTATGCTTTTTTTGATATCCTCTTGACTTTCTATCTCTTCGTAGTATTATAATTCTGTTAGATTTGGTTAACAAGAAGGAGGATAGTCATGACTTTAGATGAATTAGAAGTCGGTGAAGAAGCAATCATCACCGCAGTAAATGGCGAAGGGGCCTTACGCAGACATCTTCTGGGAATGGGTTGTATCCCTAAGACGAAGGTCCAGCTACATAAGGTCGCGCCAATGAAGGATCCTATTGAAATACGTTTACGTGGTTATCTTCTAACTTTACGAGTAGAAGACGCTAAAAATATCGAGGTGAGCAAACTATGAATTTTGCACTGATCGGTAATCAGAATAGTGGTAAGACCACTTTATTTAATCAGCTTACGGGAAGTAATCAGCATGTCGGTAATTTCCCGGGTGTAACGGTTGATAAAAAGGAAGGGACAATTATCGGGCATCCCGACTGCACTTTAGTTGATTTGCCCGGTATTTATTCTTTATCACCTTATACCAATGAAGAAATCGTGACCCGTGATTATCTTATGAGCGGGGAAGTCGATTGTATCATCAATATCCTGGATGCGACGAATATCGAACGAAATCTGTATTTGACATTACAGCTGATCGAATTACAGATTCCTATGGTATTAGCTATCAACATGATGGATGAGATGAAAGCCAATGGCGGTACGATCAAGATCAACAGCTTCAAGGATATGATCGGTGTAGATTGTATTCCTATCAGCGCTGCAAAGAACGAAGGTATCAGTGATTTGATCAACTGCGTGATCCGAGTAGCGAAAGAGAAAAAACAGCCGGCCCGCCTTGATTTCTGCAGCGGAGCCGTGCATCGCTGCATTCACGGTATCTCAACGATGATCGAAGATCATGCCCAGGCGATCCATATGCCTGCCCGCTTTGCTGCCAGCAAGCTGATCGAGGGTGATAAACCTCTTGAACAGCAATTAAAGCTGACTGATAACGAAATTGATCTGATCGAACATTCAGTCAAAGAAATGGAACGTGAGTGTGATATGGATCGTGAAGCAGCGATGGCTGATATGCGTTATACCTTTATTGAAAAGCTATGCAAGGATACCGTGATCCGTGCGCATGAAAGCAAGGAATATTTACGAAGCGTGAAGATCGATGAAGTCCTGACCGGTAAATATTTTGCGATTCCCAGCTTTATATTGATCATGGCTGCTGTCTTTTACCTGACATTCGGTCCTGTCGGTTCTTTTTTAAGCGATGGCTTTGCAGCTATCATTGACAGTATCGTTGCCTTCATCTCACAGCTTTTATTGGATTATGGCTTAAATGATGTGGTCTATTCACTGATCGTTGATGGAATCTTCGTCGGTGTAAGCTCTGTCTTGAGCTTCCTTCCGGTCATCGTTGTCCTATTCTTCTTTCTTTCAATACTGGAAGACAGTGGATATATGGCACGTGTAGCCTTTATCATGGATAAGCCTTTACGTAAATTAGGACTCTCCGGAAAAAGCTTCGTTCCGATGCTGATCGGATTTGGCTGCAGTGTCCCGGCCATCATGTCAACAAGAACGCTTTCTTCCAATCGTGATCGTATCATGACAATTTTGTTGACGCCGTTCATGAGCTGTACGGCCAAAGTTCCTATTTATGCAGTATTTTCATTAGCCTTTTTCCCGGATCATGCTGCACAGGTCATGATCTTGTTATACACGACGGGTATTCTGGTCGGTATCATTGTTGCTTTTATTATGAAATCGACGATCTATAAAGGTGAGCCTATTCCCTTTGTCATGGAAATGCCGAATTACCGGCTTCCAAGTCCGAAAAGCGTTCTGTTACTGATGTGGGAAAAAGCCAAAGATTTTATCACAAGGGCATTTACGATCATCTTCTTAGGAAGCATCATCATTTGGTTCCTGCAAAACTTTGACCTGCATCTCAATCAGGTAGCTGACAGTGCTGATTCTATACTGGCACTCATCGGTCAAACGATATCTTTCATATTCAAACCATTGGGATTTGGTGACTGGCGAGCTGCAACTGCTCTTATCAGCGGCTTTACCGCAAAAGAATCGGTCGTTTCTTCATTAGCTGTTCTGCTGCAGACAACAAGCGACAATCTGCCGGCTGCTTTAGGCACCCTGTTTACTCCGGTAAGTGCTTATTCATTCCTGCTGTTTACCCTACTCTATTCACCTTGTATTGCAGCTATTGCCGCTGCCAAAAGAGAAATGGGAATCAAATATACGCTTGTGATGATCATCATGCAATGCACGATTGCATGGATCGTTGCCTTTATATTCTATCAGGCAGCTATGCTCATATTATAATCAGGGTTTAAAACCCTGTTTTTTTTAATGGATCCGGCTTAAGACTTCTTCCTTTGGCTTATCACCCAAGTAAACAATAAAAGCATTGCATCTGTTCTCTCCCATCAGATTATTCCCATCAGTCGTACAGACATTCATCTTCAATCGAATCGTTCGATCCTGAAGCTCTTTCGGCGGATCTAAATAAAAGCAAAAGCCATAACAATGTAAGACCGTATCATCCTCTATCTTCATCTTTTCCTCATGATACATTTCAAAAGCTTCTTCCAATTCGCTTGGAACCATCTCATCTTCTTTCGGCGGATGCATCTTTAACTGTACAGCAACTACGATCCTATGCTTCTTTTCAATATTCGGACTATGTGCCACCACACAAAAATCATAATTTTCCGCACATCCTTCTTCACCTTTTTTGATGATCCTGTCTATGTATTTCTCCATGACATCCTCAAAATACAGATCCTTAAATTCATCCAAATGTTCACACAACAGTGCAGCGATACATTCCTTCTGCATGAATGTTACGCAAGAAAGTTTTAAAACAATTTCTTCAGTAAAATTTTTCATAATATTCCTCCTACTATTTTATATCCACTAAAACTTCATTTCGCCCAATTATTTTTTAAATTTTTTAAAAAAAATAATAATACAATCATTCAACCAATGGTTGAAACGATGATTTCAACTAACAAGTTATTGGCAAATAAG
>NZ_CALVGS010000090.1 GCF_944327115.1 uncultured Traorella sp. | reverse complement strand
GAGCTTCCTTGTGAGAAAGAAAGTGATCAAGAGCTTATGATCATATTAAAAAGCATCTATGATCTGAAAACACGTTCAATCTGTTACAAGGAGAATCTTTCATCACTTGGCGATCTTTCCAATGTTTATATCAATATCGCACATCCGACATTAATAGAAGAGAAATACATTCAGATATTCGCAGACCATCAGGTTCATGTAATATCAAAGCATCAAAATAAGCCTGCATATGAGTACTATCATGCCAATAATCCCAGATGTGAAATTGAAAGCATTGCGCAAAAAATCATATATGAAGAAATGGATGTCAATGATGTCATGATTGCTTTATGTGATTCCAAAGGCAAGACGTTGTTGGCCTCTGTCTTTGATCGGTATCAGATTCCTTATCATCTATCCTTATCAAAATCTTCATCGTATGCCTTTCAGGCCGCAAGCTTATTAGAATTTGCCCTGAATCCGACACCCGAAACCTTTTATGAGTGTCTGACCCAAAGCTGCTTTGGTGATATGAGCGATCTGATCAAAGCCCAAAAAATTTATCCTTATGCATATGATGAAGCTTATCCTGATTTAAGTAAACAAAGGTTCCAAAGCGATCTTTTCAGTGAATATGAAATCAAAGATCTGACCCGTATCATAGAAAAAGCAAATCTTCAGAAACAGCAGATACTCCCATACTGTCAACGATTGCTCTCAGATGATATTCCAGGCATCATGATGGCAACAGATGAAATATTAAGGCATTTTCATGCTTCTACTTTAGATTTTCGAAATTCTCTGTTGAAAATACAAAATCTTTTCAAAGAGAGTCTTCCTTATATTAAAGAAAAAGAAGATATGCGCTTATTGATCGATGAAATACGCAAGATCAGAGTTAATGAAGCTGACAAACGTATGAACAGCGTTACGGTACTTCCTTATTCACAGATCAATGAGTGCTTGCCGATAACCTTTATCTGTTCTGCAACCCAGAATCATTTTTCGAGCTTTACGCCTATGAGCGGTATTTTCGGTGAAAACTATGTTGCCAGCATCAAAAAATTCCCTTCATTGATGACTCGTTATCAGCGATATCATCAAAGCATGCTGGAAAGGATCCTATACGGCCAGCAAATCATCATTTCCTACCCGCTGAGCGATTATGTAGGAAAAAATTTTGAATCAAGCTTGGATATCGAAGCTCTTCTTCAAAAAGAATCAATACCTTATCCGCTTACGCAAACAAGTGAGCTAAAGGAAACGATACTGCCTTTAAGTGAAAATACAGCTGAACAAATTTATATGAAGGATCATGAGATCAAAGGATCAGTTTCTTCTCTTGAAAAGTATGTAGGCTGTCCTTATGCATATTTTTTAAGATATGGATGCCACATCAAAGAACCACTTGAAGCAGGTTTTAACGTCCAGAAGATCGGTACGCTAAATCATGCCGTCCTGGAAACCTTGGTCGGACGTTATCAGAAGAATTATACGAAAGCTTGTGTTGATGAGATAAGTGAAATCATTGATTTATATATGTCTGATATGAAAGCCGTTTTCCCACATATCGACTTTGATTTAATTCGTGATCGATTGATTGAAAATATGAAAATGAATCTTTATATTCTTGATGAAATGGAAGCTCATTCTTCAATGACGCCAAAATATTGTGAATATAAGTGGGAAAGAATCGTACCTGTCAACGATACAGTCAACCTGCATCTTGTCGGCTATGTCGATCGTATTGATACCTCTTCTGGAACCTTTCGGATCATGGATTATAAGAGTTCTTCAAAAAGGTTGCAGAAGGATCATGTCTTTTCAGGTCAGCAGTTACAGCTTTGTACTTATCTGATGCAAATGAAGGATGAATTAAAGCTGCGTCCTTTAGGCGGCTTTTACTATTCCTTTCAAAACGGCAAGCTTGAGCTTCCTTATCAAAAGCTCGCCCGCAGATCTAAAACCATTGATACGATCACACAAGAAGCCATTCAGAAAGAAGTGGTTCGTGCAAATCGGCTTCAGGGATGGATCTTTGATGAGAATGTAGAGATCATGGATGATGATGCAGCCCATGTATCAGGTCTGAAAAATACAAAAAGCAAAGGAATTTATGCATCCTCTGTCTTTGATATTGATGAAGTCAGTGATTGTATCCAAGAAATGATGAAGCTGATCGCTTCTCAGATTTTAAGTGGTGATATACGGTTAGAGCCTAATGAAGCGGCCTGTCTTTTCTGCAAGTACCGGCCTATCTGTCGATTCAATGGCAGCTATACGGAGAAAAAACAGCTGGTGGATCTGCCGCCATGCATGAGAAAGGAGGAAGATCATGGGCAAACAATGGAATGAGGCACAAAAAGAAGCCATTACTACCCGGCATCGCAATATTCTAGTCAGTGCAAGTGCCGGAAGCGGCAAGACGGGGGTCCTGGTTCAACGTTTAGTAGAGCTTGTCATTTTGGATCATATTGAAATTGATGAAATACTTGCCATGACTTTCTCAGAAGATGCCGCCAGTGAGATGAAAAAACGTCTTTCAAAGGAAATCAATCAGCTGGTCTTAAATGAAAAAGATGAGAATAACAGACAGTATCTTTTCTCACAGCTCTCTAAATTATCAAATGCTCATATCTCAACGATTCACTCGTTTTGTTATTCGATCATTAAAGATTATTATTATCTTTTAGGTCTTTCCGCCAAAAGAATTTCAAATTTATGTGTTGAAAGCACTCAGAAGATCTATCAGGACCAGGCTTTAGAAGAAGTTATGACGATCAAACAAAAAGAAAAGAAACACACTTTCTATCAGCTGTGTGCCATGCTTTCTTCACGTCCTGAAAATCTTCAGCCAGTCAAGGATATCATTTTAAAAACAGCTTCAATGGCAGATTCTCAAAGCGATCCTGAAATATGGCTGGATGAGGCATTAGCGGCCTATGATCCGGATACTTTTGAAAAAGGTACCAAGGTTCGTCAAGTTTTTTTAGATTACTGGAAGGGAAAGCTTCAAACCTATCAGCAGTGCTTTGAAACGATCCGTCAGCAGTTTGAAGAACATTATCCCGATGAAGAAAAGAAGATCCATGCCTTTTATAAGAAATATGATCTTATTCGTGATATTCATCTGGTCAGCGATTTTGATGAATTCTCTAAACAGATACTTGTATGTGCCAAACAGCCGGTGCCGACTTCTCCGGATTCACAAAATATCTTTTATAAAGAAGCACGGGATGAGATCATTGCCATCGAAGATGAAGTTTTAGCGGTGCCTCCTACTGATGTCATGAAGAAAATGACCCATGAGATCATTGATATCGTTTCTGAACTGATCGATTGTGTACACCTTTATTTCAAGCATTATGAAGCGATAAAAAATGAAAAAGAAGTGATTGATTTTTCTGATATGGAACACATGGCACTTAGACTTTTAAAAGAATTTCCTCGAGTTGCCGAACATTACCGTTCTCTTTTTAAAGAAATCATGGTCGATGAATTTCAGGACAGCAATGATGTGCAGGATGAACTCGTACGTTTGATCTGTCGTGAAGACAATGTTTTCCGTGTCGGCGATGTCAAACAATCGATCTATGGCTTTCGACATGCCCTGCCTCAAATCATGCAGTCATACAAGGAAAAGGAAGACAGTTATAATAAAGTGATTCGCTTTAATAAAAATTATCGTTCAGATGCGACCATCGTAGAGTTTAATAATGTTCTATATGAAATTCTTATGAACATCGAAGGCTTTGATTCCTTGCCTTTTAAAAGCGAAGATTTAAGTGAGATCGGTCTTGCTTCACAAAAAGAAGATAATCAGCCTATTGTCTTCCATGCCCTTGATCCCAACCTAAAAACCTATGCAGATGAAAAAATTAATAAAGATATTTATAAAGCGGAATATATTGCTCATGAGATCATTAGACAGAGCAAGGATCATGAATTTAAAGATTTTGCGGTATTAGTACGCAGCAACGCAAAAATGGAAGTTTTAAAAAAGGTCTTTGAGAAATATCATATCCCTTACTATATGAACCAAAAAAGCGGCTTTTACGAATCACGAAGCATTCAGATCCTGCTTTCCATGCTTAATGCCCTTTGTGATCCGGAAAATGACTTTCATTTCGCAGCGATTCTCACCAGTATCTTTTTTCAATTTGACAGTGATTCATTAGCCAAAATCTCACAAAAGAAAAATAAATCTTATTATCAATGTTTAAAAGAGCAGACACCTCAAGTCTTACATGAGTTTGAACGTATCCGCAATTCCTCATATACGATCCGGCAAATGATCCAGGAATGTTTCAAATGGAATCATTTCTACGATACCTGCTCATTTCAGGATCAGACCAACTGTGATTATTTCTATGAATTGGCCTGTGATTATGAAAAAAACATCAGCTGTGAATGCATCAACTTTTTAACTTACATCGATTCATTAAAGGATCAGCAAACGGCCCAAACGAGTACAATCGGGAAAAACGACAACGTGGTTCGTTTTATGAGCATCCATAACTCGAAAGGACTTGAATTCCCTATCGTTTACCTATGGTCAACCAGCCATATGAAAAAGATGGAACTTAGTGATATGGTGCTTTGTGATAATGAATTAGGAATCGGGATGAATATCATGCAATTTCCATACCGCAATGTTTTCAAATCTTATCAGCGCATTGCCATTGAACATAAGAAAAATCGTGATGAATTAGAAGAAGAGCTGCGTATCCTCTATGTTGCGACGACCCGCGCAAAAAAACAGCTGCATATCGTAGACTTCCTGGATCCAAAACTGGATATCGATCATGGCATCACCTACTCCAAGGTCAATGCCCGCAAAGGTACGACCAGCTGGATATTACAGGCGATGAATCATTTACATAAGGACCATCTTTTCAAGATTCACTATGTTGATCATCTGTGGGAAACAGCACCTTTGGAGAAGATGAAGACATCTGCTTCCTTGCTTCCCCGATACAAGGATACGCAGGTCATCGAAATTCTTTCACCGAGTGAAACTGAAACTATTGATTTTGGGGTGCACCCACTAAGCTTTCGTGACAGCGATGCCGCTCATCGCGGTACCACTTATCATGCTTATCTGGAGCATTTACCATCTGTGCCATGGAATGAAACATTGATACATGAAATCTCCGTTAAGTATCATCTTGACATGGATGACAGGCTTCTTTTTGATCTGATGAAGCTGAATCAGAATGAAATTTTCAGATCGCTCCAACATACTCAAATCTATCATGAATATCCGTTTCTTGTTCAAGACGGAACTACAATATTACATGGATATATGGACTTTTTATCTATTGGAGATGTCATTACGCTCATTGATTTCAAAAGTGATGCAGTGGAGGATGAAAGTATTTTGATCGATCGCTATACCTCACAGCTAACGGCTTATACAAAAGCCTGCCGGCTTCTTTTCAAAGATAAGATGATCCGGACTTATATTTATTCATTTTCATTGTCTGAGATGATCGAAATGAAATCATAACATATCAAAACAATCTAATAAAAAAACCGCAAAACAGTCTGACAAATTACAACAAATCAGTTTGATAAAATGCCACAAAATAGTTTGACAAAACACCACAAAATGGTATGATAACAATACATCAATTGCTATTGTAGCATTAGGTCTTAGTCCTGAATACTTCAATTTAGATTTTAAGACACTAGGTTTTCTATTCGAGTCATTATGTATTAGAGATTTAATTATTTATTCTTCTAAAAACAATGGTAAAGTCTCCTATTATCATGACCGATATGGGTTAGAAGCTGATGCAGTACTACATTTAGAAGATGGAAGATATGCATTAATAGAAATCAAATTAGGAGCAAATGAAATTGACGAAGGTGCACACCACCTTTGTGAAATCGAAAAACTTATAAATGACCATAATAAAACAGAAAAACAAGTACCTATTCGTTTACCAGACTTAAAAATTGTACTTACTGGAACAGAATATGGGTATCGTAGGGATGATAGAGTCTTGGTAATTCCAATCGGATGTTTAAAAGATTAATAAGATCATTCAAAAGAGGTGAAATTTAATTTCACCTCTTTTTATTTTACCTAAGCAACACCAAATATAACAGAATCGTTTAAACATTCAAAGTGAATGCTAATTCACAGCCAATAGTTCCACCACCAATAATAACTCGTTTCCCTACTGCATCAATATCATGATAAGCTTCATCATAGCAATTATTAAAACGTCAGGTTCCAGTTCTTTTATATTATCACGATTAGCATAAAAATTTAATCGCACAACTATATATCTTCACTTCACGCTAGATTTAATCAAACTGTCTTAACCAATTTGAAAATACGTTTAATCCATTTTGAAAGATGACAGGATCGATACCTCCGCCAAGACGAAGATGATATTCACAATCAAAGCAGCTTCCGGGAACAAAGAAGATACCGGCTTCTTTTTGAACACGCAGAGATAATTCTTCACTTGGTATCTTCATATCATAGCGAATCAATTGCGTCGTTCCTGAAGTAAAAGAATTGGTAATATGTCTTTCATGCTTGATCCATTCTTCAAGATAAGCCCTGTTTTTCAAACAAATATCACGATTCCTTGATAGTATTTTTTCTTTCTGCTTCAAAACCTCAACAGCTAAGACATCATTCATCTTAGATATCGAAATAATATGATAATCACGCCGATAGATGATCCGGTCAATAAAAGCCTTAGGTCCAACGATCCAGCCTAACCGCAGTCCCGGTAAACCAAAAGATTTGCTTAAGCCGGACGTGATGATCGCTTTATCGTATAAATCAAACAAACTTCCCTGATAACAGAATCTGTCAGCATACAGACTTCGATAAACTTCATCCACGAATAAATATAAATCATGTCTTTCAGCTATCTCAATCAGTCTGACACATGCCTGAGTGCTTAGCATCGTTCCGGTCGGATTATTAGGTAAGGTTACACAGATGACTTTTGTTTTATCGGTGATTGCTTTTTCCAATTCATCAAAATCAACCTGCCAGCCTTTTTCTTCTTTTAACTCTAACTCAATCACTTTAGCGCCAAGACTTTCTGCCAAAGAAGATACCTGTTGATAACCGGGTGTGAATGTGATCATCTCATCGTTGGGTTCAATCAGCTCCATGATCGTCATCTCATTCGCATTAATAGCTCCTTGTGCGATGGCAATATTACATGGCTCTGCTGTTTCATATAACTGACAGATTTGTTTTTTTAATTCATCACTTCCATTGATATCACCATAATCAAGCTTCATATCTAAAAGATCAGATAAATATTTTTCTTTGATATCCAACAGCTCTAATAATTCACCCATTTTCAATGGCGATACACAAGATTCAGTCAGATTATAGATGCCGTCATTTTCATGTTCATTCATCCATATTTCTACTTTAAAGGGCGAAATCTTCATCAGTACAACACCTTTTTCAAGAAATCCTGTGCACGCTTTGTCTGCGGCTGAGAGAAGAAGAGATCCGGAGTGTTTTCTTCAATGATCTTACCCTCTTCTAAAAATACGATACGGCTTGCAATTTCTTTCGCAAAACCCATTTCATGCGTCACAACGACCATTGTCATTCCCTCAAAAGCCAGCTGTTTCATAACCTCTAATACTTCCATGACCATTTCCGGGTCAAGTGCACTTGTCGGTTCATCAAAAAGCATGATTTGTGGATTCATCATCAATGAACGGGCAATGGCCACACGCTGTTTCTGTCCGCCGGATAACTTCTTAGGGTAAGCCTCTTCCTTATCTGCCAGACCGACACGCGATAAAAGCTCTCTTGCTTTTGTAATTGCTTCTTCCCTGCTCATATGCAGTGTTTTCATAGGTGCCAGAATCATATTATCCATGACGCTCATATGAGGAAAAAGATTAAAGTGTTGAAAGACAAAGCCTGTTTTTGATCGAGCCTCGGCTGCCTGCTTTTGATCTGTGTAATCAATCTGCTTACCTTCAATATAAATATTTCCTGAATCAGGAATCTCCAATCCATTGATGCAGCGACATAATGTACTCTTTCCCGAACCGCTGGGACCGATCAGACAAACGATTTCTCCTTTGCTGATTTGAAAGGATACATCATCCAGTGCCTTTACATTTTGAAATGTTTTTGAAATATGTTCAGCCTTAATCACTTTCCGCTAATCTCCTTTCCACTTTTTTCGCAATCGAAGAAATCACGAAGGTCATAACCAAATAAAATACGCCTGCCATCATCAAAGGGAAAAGATAATTGTAATAGTTTGCTCCCATGATCTGTGCACTGTAAAGCAATTCAACAGCTCCGATCGTTGAAAGAAGCGAGGAATCCTTGATCAAGGTGATATATTCCGATACCATAGGAGGTACTACCTGTTTAAAGGCCTGTGGCAAAATAACATATCGCATCATATCCCAATGGGAAAGATTCAATGACATGGCGGCTTCCCACTGTCCGGCATCGATACCAATAATTCCGGATCGTATCAATTCTGTCGAATAAGCTCCTGAATTAATTCCGATGGCAATCGTACCCACGACAAATTTATTGACACGGAAAGCATTTCCCGTTATCAAGGTAATCAGAGTAGGCATGATCAGGTAGAAAAACAGGATCTGAAGCAACATAGGCGTTCCACGTATCAGCTCTACATAGCAGTTTCCTAAAAAGCGAAGGAACTTATTCTTATTCAGTTTAAGCGATGCCCCGATAATTCCCAAAACAATGCCCATCACCCATGCGATTGAAGCCACGATAAGTGAGTAAACAGCGCCAATCAGCAGTGTCTTATAATTTTCGGGATTGCTGGCGATTTCCAGACATTTTCCAAAATATTCTTGAATATCCATAATTTTTCCTCACTTATTGAAGTGATTACATTCCCCACTTTGTCTTTAATTCTTCGTAAGCATCACTTTCTTTAAATTGTGCGATTGCATCATTCAAAGCATCCATCAACAATTCATTGCTCGTTGAACAAATAATACCATTTTCTTCATCCACCAATGGTTCATCTAATACGACTAATGATGAATCACTCTCTTCATAATTCTGTGCAACCAGAAGATCGACAACGACCGCATCCATCTGTCCGGCCTTCAATGCTTCAACTAAAATATTCGCATCCTGATTCAATTCCACAGAAGCTCCTTCGATTTCTGCAGCAGCATCAGCACCTGTCGTGCCAAGCTGTGCCCCTACAACCTTACCGCTTAGATCGGCTGCTGATTCAATACCTGAATCTTTCTTTGTCAGAATTACCTGTGCAGATTCCAAATATGGATCAGAAAACAATACCTGTCTTTCCGGATCGTAAGTAAATCCTGAAACACCTACATCGACCTGTCCCAGATTTACGGCATCGACGATCGTGGAGAACGTCATTTGTTCAAATTCTACATTAACGCCTAAGTATTTCTCCAATTCAGCCATCATATCCACATCAAAACCAACCATCTCACCATTTTCCAGTGACTCATAAGGCGGATAATCCGGAGAAATTCCCACGATCAATGTATTTTCTTCAATCAGCTGGTCCTGCCAGCTGATTTCTTCCTCTTGTGTCTGAGAACATGCGCTACATCCTAATACCATTGCTGCTACTGCTGCTATTTTTAATATTTTCTTCATTTTCTTTACCTCTTTCTTTCCTTTCAAACAATAATTCATTTTTTATATATATCTGTACTAAACGTCGTCGTCGTTTTCTCATACTGACCTCCTGAAATAAAAAAAAGCGTCTTCACATATGAAGACGCTGACAGCGCGGTGCCACTTCACTTGCCAACATTTCGCCGGCCTCTCAACCCTTAATGCGAGTACCACAGTTGCCTTACTTTCATACAGCAACATCTCCAAAGCTCGTTTCATTTTCTTCCGGCATCAGCTTCCACCAGCCACTGACTCTCTATAACCTTCCAAAAACTACTACTCTTTTTCATTGACGTTGACAACATATTAATCGAATCAAAACGACTTGTCAAGAAAAAAATTATTATTTTACATCAAAAAATGTAAAACAATGTCATTCATATACATTTTCTTTCAAAGAAAAAGCACTCCTTTTTGAGTGCTTAAAATTCCATATCAACCATATCCTGATTATGTTCTTTTTCGTTTTTTACTTCATAATGTATCAAGACTGAAAGCAAGGCCCTAAGAACAATAATAGCTCCCAGGATCATAATTTCATTGATCGTACGAATCGTCACCGTCTTCAGGATCTCCGCTCCCATTTTAAACTCAAGCCCCAATGCCAAAGCATTTCCCAATGAAAGCTTGATAGGATAATGTACATGCTTCAAAAGACTTCTTCCATACATATAAAAGGATTTCACTGAACCTACAACAATGACGATAATGCCCATCAATTCAATGATCCCAATGATCTCAGGTACGATAAATTCAACAATACGTTCAAAGAAAGCAACATTTTCCGTCGCCGCCTCTGAAAATAACAATAGCGTTAACATAACTAACTGTTATAGGACTGGAGAACTTCGCTAACCGAACGATTCTCCTCCATTCCCTTAATGATCAAGCCTAAAAGCTTACCAACCGATAAAACGGTCATCTTTTCAAGCTGTGCCTTCTTTTCTGCCTGAGGTATCGTATTCGTACATACGAATTCCACGATATTTGAATTCTTCAGTCTTTCGATTGCCGGTCCTGATAAAACACCATGTGTACAGCAGGCATAAACCTCTTTTGCTCCCTGCTTATATAATAAATCTATACCGGCGATCAGCGTTCCCGCCGTATCAACGATATCGTCGATGATGATTACTGATTTACCTTCTACATCACCGATAATGTTCATTGCCTCCGCAACATTTGGACGAGGCCTGCGCTTATCAATGATTGCTAAAGGAGCATGAAGACGTTCTGCCAAAGCTCTTGCACGTGTAGTTCCTCCATGGTCCGGTGAAACGACAACGATCTGATCCAAATGCTTCTTTTGAAAATACTCTGCGATGATAGGCAGACAAGCAATATCATCTGCCGGGATATCAAAGAAACCTTGAATCTGTGTTGCATGAAGATCCATCGTAATGACACGATTTGCACCCGCTCTCTCTAAAAGAGAAGCTACCAGCTTACTTGTTATCGGTTGACGCGGACGTGCTTTGCGATCCTGACGTGCATAACCGAAATACGGTATGACAGCTGTGATAAAAGAAGCACTGGCACGCTTGCAGGCATCAATAGCAATTAAAAGCTCCATCAGATTGCTGCTGACAGGATTACAGGTAGACTGAACGATATAAACTCTTTTACCGCGTACGCTCTCTCCCAATTGTACAAGTATCTCACCATCTGCAAAGTGACGAACATCGCAGTTACCCAGAGGGATGCCCAGCTGCTGAGCGATCTCATTCGCCAGATCGACACTGGATGTCAAAGCAAAAATAACTGTATCCTTAATCATAATATGATCCCCCTTATTTATTTAAATATTTTGTTCCGTAATCTTCTTTGTTTGTCTGACGGCTTCTGGCAATTCCCATCGCACCATCTTCAACATCTTCCGTAATCGTAGAACCGGCAGCCAGCAGTGCATGATGACCGATCGTTACCGGTGCAATGATGTTGACATTGCTGCCAATAAATGCATGATCTCCAATGATCGTCTTATATTTGTTCTTTCCATCATAATTGACGGTTACAACTCCACAGCCAATATTAACATGCTCACCTACTTCACAATCCCCAAGATAAGTCAAATGCGCACATTTGCTGCCATTCCCAAAATTACAGTTTTTAAACTCCACGAAATTTCCGATCCGACAATTTTCATGAACCACCGTATGATTTCTCAAATGCGCAAAAGGACCTACGGTCGTATTTTTCATGACCTCGCTATCTGTAATTTTTGTAGAATCAATTGTAACATCATCACCGATGAGCGCATTTTCAAAAAAACAGTTAGGAAGGATCTTGCAATTTTTTCCGATCTTCGTATGACCTAACAATGTCACATTCGGATAAATAACGCTTCCCTCTCCGATTTCGACATCTTCACCGATCGTCACTCTCTGAGGATCAATGAATTCTACTTTCTGATTGATCAGCCGCTGAATATCTGCACTTGTCATTTTATAATTTTCTCCTTTTTTATATCACTTCTATTTTACTCAAATTTCACTCGCTTTTAAAGTCTTTTCATAATATAATTT
>NZ_CALVGS010000089.1 GCF_944327115.1 uncultured Traorella sp. | reverse complement strand
ATTAAGTACATATATACAAATTTATGAAATAAAGTAGCTTTAATTAGCTAAAGGTGAATCACGTATCATTCAATCGCTATTTAAATAATGATAATTTCATAAAAAATGTAAAAAAATTGGGAATTTTGAAGATTTGGTGCATATAAAATAGTAGAGAGAAATATTGAGAATGTCGCGTCGTGTCGCAACAATTTGAAAGGAAGATATTGATATGAAAATCATGTCTACAACTATTGATATTTTATATAAAGATATTTCATTATTAATTGAAGATAGTAAAGAAAAGGCAAGTATAGCTGTTAATTCTAATATGATTTTTTTATATTGGCAAATTGGTCAAAGAATAACAACAGAAATTCTAAAAAATGAAAAAGCAGAATATGGAAAATATGTTATAGATGAAATAAGTAAAAAACTAACGCAAAAATATGGTCGAGGCTATATGCGTTCCAGTGTATTTAGAATGATACAGTTTTATCAAAAATTTACCGATATCAATATAATCCATGCTTTATCTCTAAAACTAACCTGGTCACATTTCGTAGAGTTACTGCCAATAGAAAATGATGTGAAAAGAGATTTTTATGCAATTATGTGTTGTAAAGAAGGGTGGAATGTAAGAGTATTAAGAGAGAGAAAAAAATCAATGCTTTTTGAAAGAACAGCGATTTCAAAAAAACCTGAGATAACAATAAAAAATGAGTTAAAGGAATTGTATGAAAATAATAAAATGAATGTCGATTTATTTTTTAGAGATCCAGTCGTCTTAGATTTTTTGGAATTACAAGATACCTTTAATGAAAAAGATCTTGAAAATGCAATTTTAGCAGAGTTAGAAAAATTTATTTTAGAAATGGGGACTGACTTTGCTTTTATGGCAAAGCAAAAACATTTTATTTTAGATGGTAAAGACTATTATATCGATCTTCTTTTTTATCATAGAAATTTGAGAAGATTGGTTTTAGTAGAATTGAAATTAGGGGAATTTGAACCAGAGTATAAAGGGCAAGTAGAATTGTATCTTAGGTGGTTGAATAAATATGAAAGAATTGAAGGTGAAGAAAGTCCGATTGCATTAATTTTGTGTGCTGAAAAATCACAGGAAACAATTGAATTGCTTGAATTGAATCAAGACAGTATTCATGTCGTTCAGTATTTGACTAAAATGCCTCCAAAGGAATTATTAGAAGCAAAGCTGGCAGAAGCTATTTCAAATGCAAAATTAAAATTGGAACAAGGATAGTAAAAAGAAAAATATGATTTATATATGACAAAGGATGATTGTGTCATTATGTATAAAAGAGATATTATTTAGAAGAGATAAAGAATACGATCGAATATCAAATTTGGTTTTTTGGACATTATCATGATAATAAGAAAGTAACTGAAAAAGATATTCTTCTTTATGAACAAATGATACGATTATTATAGGAGCAATTATAAACATACGGTTTATATGTATGAGTTATTTAGTGATGATGAAATTAGTTTTTAATAGAAGGATAATAGATTTTATGATAAAATCATAGAATGAAAATACCTCAGGAAAAAGGCTGCTATGTATATCTTCTAAGATGTGAAGATCATTCTTTATATTGTGGCTGGACAACTCATTTGATCAATAGATTTAAGATGCATCAAAGTGGCAAGGGTGCTAAATATACCAAAGCACATAAGCCTATCGAAATTTTTTATTATGAGAGCTTTCCGGATGAAATCAGCGCCAGAAAAAGAGAATATGAAATCAAACAGATGACCCATGAACAGAAAATGAAGTTAAAAGAGTATCATTATTTGTTTACATATGGAACTTTGATGAAGGGTGAAAGTAATCATTTCTATTTAAAAGAGAGTAAATATATCGGAGATGGAATCATTCGTGGTTATCGATTATTAGAAATTGAAGATTATCCGGGAGCTGTACCGACAGATGATCTGCAAAAAGAGGTTGTTGGTGAAATTTATAAAATAAGTCATGATACGAAAAAAGAAATTGATATCTTGGAGGAAGGATATCTTTATAAGAATATTATAGTTGATATAGAGGGAAAGAAGCTTGTTTGTGGCTTTTATGAATTTATAGATGATGGAAATGAATATTTGGAATCGAAGATCAAAGGAAAGTGGACGCTTAACACATAGAAGCAAAAAAAGAGGAAGTGATGCATGATAAGCATTTTTCCTCTTTTAATATAAATGAATTACTGCTGCGATTCTTTCACTATTTTTTTGATGGTTTCAAATGTTTCTTCACTTAGGATATGCTCCATCTTGCAGGCATCATTTTCAGCTGTTTCATGGGAAATGTTTAAAAATTCCTCCAGATAACATGAAAGGATCGTATGTCTTTCATAAATCTTCATAGCTTTGTTACGGCCGGCTTCTGTCAAATGCACATTGCCATAAGTTTCCTGGGTCAGATAACCCTGTTCCTTTAACACGTTGACAGCTTTATTGACGCTTGGTTTAGATACATGCATCTGTTTGGCAATATCCACACAACGTATCTTTCCGGCTGTTAAGTCTAATAAATACATTGTTTCAAGATACATTTCTAAGCTTTCACTGCTTTTTTCCATATTTCTCACCTATTTCATCGTATTCCTTTTCATTATATCCTACAAGCACAAAATCATCACCCACCAGCAAAGGGCGTTTTACCAACATGCCGTCACTGGCAAGAGCTTCAATTTTCTCATGATCGCTCATTTTAGGGAGTCGTTCCTTATAGTTGCCGCTGCGATAAAGCTGACCGCTCGTATTAAAAAATTTCTGAATGGGTTTATTTGATAAAGGAATCCATGCTTGTAATTCCTCTTTGGTCACACCTTCTTTGATAGGGCGGTCAATGAATTCAACACCCATTCTTTCAAGATGCTTTTTTGCTTTTTGACATGTTGAACATTTGTTGTAATTGATAAAGTACATAGAATCACCTGTATCTATTATACAATATTTGCACTTGTTTTCAAAATAATTTGCTAATGTGGTAAAATAGAAAGGGAGGAAAATATGAAATTTAATGAATTAGGCTTAAGTAATGAGATATTAAAGGCTTTAGATATATTAGATTATCAAGAGGTTCTTCCTGTTCAGGAAAAGGTGATCCCCCTTCTTTTAGATAAAAAAGATGTGATCGTCCGCTCTAAGACAGGAAGCGGAAAGACTGCAAGTTATGCCATACCGGAAATTGAAAAGATCGATTGGATGCTCAATCAGCCACAGGTACTGGTATTAACACCAACCAGGGAATTAGCAAAACAAGTGGCAGGTGAATTTAAATCAATCGGCTCTTATAAGCGAATCAATGCTTTACCGATATTTGGCCAACAGCCAATCAAAGGACAGATCATTGCCCTGAAACAAAAGGTGCATGTGGTCTGTGGAACGATTGGGCGTGTTCTTGATCATATCGAAAGAGGGACGCTTGGCCTTTCAAGGATCCATACCTGCATCATTGATGAAGCTGATGAATGCTTTAAATTAGGTTTCTTAGAGGATCTTGAGAAAATACTGCAGTCTTTGCCTGTATGTAATATGGCCCTCTTCAGTGCTACGATGAATGATGATGTAAGGATGATTGCAGCTACATATCTTCATGATCCTGTTGAAGTTCAAATCAAAGAGGCAAAAGAATATAATACCAATATTTCTTTATGTTATGTGAAAGTGACCAAGGAAAATAAACTGGAAACACTTTTTCATCTCATAAATGCACATAAACCTTCACAGGCTATTATTTTCTGTAATTTTCGTGAGAATGTGGAAGCTGTTTTTGATGCTTTTTATGAAAAGGGATATTCATGCTGTATGATCCATGGCGGTTTAGACCAGGATGAACGTTTATTAAATATGCAGGATTTTAAAAAGGGAATGTTTCGTTTTCTGATTGCCAGTGATGTTGCGGCACGAGGAATCGACATTGAAAAAATCTCACATGTTTATAACTATGATTGTCCTACAACAGCGGAGAATCTGATACATCGTATCGGCAGAAGCGGTCGAGTTGACCGCAAAGGAGAGTCATATACGCTTGTTTTGGATACACAGATGAAATATATCGAACGTATGGAAGAAGAGCTGGATGCTCATTTCATAGAAGCTTATGCGACAGAAGCTGCTATGAGCTATGAAATGAAAACGAGTGAGCGTGTTCATTTAAAGGAAGAGAAGATTCAAGAACAGGTGACCAAGCTTTATCTTAAAGGCGGTAAAAATAAAAAAATACGTCCGGGTGATATTGTCGGAGCTATTCTTGAGAATAAAAATGTGACATTTGAAGATATTGGGGTCATTGAAGTATTGGAACATCAAAGCTATGTAGATATATTAAATGGCAAGGGTAAAATGGTATTGGAAGATTTAAAAAATCGGAAAATCAAAAATAAGAAGATCGTTGTAGAAAAAGCCAAATAAATTTTGGCTCTTTTTGTTTCAGATGGTTGAATTTCATAAAGGAAAATCGTAAAATATTTACACATAATATGTAAAGGGGTGGTAAAATGGCCGGCGATCATTATCGGATCGACATGACAGAGGGGAAGCTCTTGCCAAAAATATTATTGTTTTCTTTGCCGCTGATTGCCAGTGGGGTGCTGCAGCTTTTGTTTAATGCTGCGGATATCATCGTTGTAGGAAAGTTTGATGGTCATGAATCATTGGCTGCTGTCAGTTCAACGGGAGCCTTGATCAATTTGATCGTTAATATTTTTATTGGTCTTTCTATTGGAGCGAATGTTGTGGTGGCTCGTCATATCGGAGCAGATGAACAGGAGGAAATCAGTAAGACCGTACATACAGCGATGATGCTAAGTATCATCGGAGGGGTCATTTTGACTGTATTCGGGATTGCAGCTGCCCATCCTATGCTGGAATGGATGGATACGCCTGATAATGTCATTGATCTTGCGGTATTATATTTACGTATCTATTTTTTAGGAATCACAGCTTCTTTGATCTATAACTATGGTGCAAGCATTTTGCGTGCAAAGGGTGATACGAAGCGTCCGCTATATTATCTGGCGTTGGCAGGCGTTGTTAATATCATTTTAAATCTGATATTGGTCATCGTTTTTCATTTAGGGGTTGCGGGTGTCGGTATTGCAACGGTTGTTTCGCAGATCATTTCCGCAACGCTGGTATTTATCTGTCTGACGCATGAAAGAGGGGGATTACAGCTTCACCCTAAAGAAATGCACATTGATTTTAGAAAGTTTATTGATATTTTGAAAATCGGACTTCCGGCAGGTATCCAAGGCTGTGTGTTCTCATTGTCCAATGTTGTGATTCAGGCATCTGTCAATTCATTTGGTTCGACGATCATGGCAGGTAATGGTGCTGCCCAGAATATCGAAGGATTTGTCTATACAGGGATGAATGCCTTCTATCAGTCATGCTTGACCTTTACCAGTCAGAATATGGGAGCCAGAAGTCTTGATAGAATTAAACAGACGCTGTTTTCATGTCAGCTGCTGGTTATCATAACAGGCTTGATTTTAGGTATCGGAGCATGGTATTTTGGTGATCTTCTGTTATCTATCTATTCTGATGATCCGGCTGTTATTGCGGCAGGTATCGTACGTTTAGGATATGTATCGAAAACGTATTTCTTATGTGGGATCATGGATGTCATGGTAGGATCTTTAAGAGGTCTGGGATATTCGATTTTCCCGATGATCGTATCTCTTGTTGGAGCCTGTGGTCTGCGTATCCTTTGGTTAGCTACTGTATTTAATCTTTATCATACAATTGAGATGGTTTATATTTCATATCCGGTAAGCTGGATCATTACGGCACTTGCGCATATGATTACCTTTATATTCGTTTTTCGAAAGGTTTCGCATAAAATCAAATTAGATGAAAGCCTCGCTAACTAGCGAGGCTTATACTTTATAAATACCTTTTAAAACAGCTTCTTCAAGAATATGTCCTTCCATTTTCCAATAAAGATCATTGAAATAATGATGTTCATCCAGATCGATCATACAATCTAAAGCATAAACATGAAGTTCATAAATATGATCTTTATCCGGTGGAGCCATTCCTACATAATGTTCTTTCATTTCTTTAGAACGGGAATGATAACCGGAAATAAAATCATGGGCGGTTTCACTTTCACCTTCATATACTTCATTTCTTGTCAGATTCCAGCCGACCCAATGGATAAAGCTAAATCCGCATACGGGAATAGCATCTTTGTCTTCAAATAGAAAGGCAAAGCTTTTTGTGTTTTCAGGGGCATCTTCAATTTGAAAAGGAATTGAGATCTCAGGACCTCTTTTTCCATATTTATCATCAAAGACACCGTTTTTTAATCCAATACTTGTTACTTTCATAAATACTGCTCCATAAAATGTCCGATTTTCTCAATAGCAACCTTAATTTCATCAATGCTGTAAGCATAAGAAACTCGTATAAAACCTTCACCGGCTTCACCAAAAGCACTTCCCGGTACACAGGCAACATTCTCTTCTTCTAATAGCTTTTCACAAAATTCAAGTGATGTAAGCCCGGTCTTTTTGATACAAGGGAAGATATAAAAAGCTCCCTGTGGCAGATGTGTTGGCAAACCGATACGATTAAATCCGCTGACGATATAATTTCTTCTTAATTTATATTGTTCCACCATTTCATCTACATATTTCTGACTGTTTTTAAGACCTTCAATGGCACCGTATTGGGCGGCCGTTGGGGCACACATGATGATATACTGATGAATCTTTAAGATTTCTCGTAAGAAGGTTTCATTTGCACATAAATAACCAAGACGCCATCCTGTCATCGCAAAAGCTTTTGAAAAACCGGAGATTAAGATGACGAGATCTTTGATTTCATCAAAATTAGCAGGTGAACAATGTCTTTCTTCATAGCTGAGCTCAGCATAGATCTCATCAGAGATAACGATGATGTTGTGCTCTTTTAAAATAGGGATCAATGGTTCATAATCCTGTTTTGTCATGACCCCGCCTGTCGGGTTTGACGGAAAATTTAAGATGATGGCTTTTGTCTTTGGGGTAATGGCCGCTAAAAGCTCTTCCTTTGTCAATTTAAATTCATTTTCGCTTTTTAGCTCGATGAACTTAGGTGTTCCTCCCGCCAAGATGACAGCAGGCTCATAAGCTACATAACAAGGCTGAAGCAAGATGACCTCATCCCCTTTTTCAATAATGGCTCTTAATGACAAATCGATTGCCTCACTGCCGCCTACGCTGACAAGAACATTCTTATTAGGGTCATATTCAAGTGCAAAGCGTCTTTTCAGATATTTGCAGATTTCCTTACGTAATGAAAGAAGACCGGCATTTGCTGTATAATGTGTTTTTTTGGATTTGATTGAATAGATAGCAGCTTCACAGATATTCCACGGAGTTGCGAAATCAGGCTCACCTACACCAAGAGAAATAACGCCTTCTTTTGTATTAGCAAGATCGAAAAATTTACGGATACCACTTGGCTTTAATTCTCTTACCTGTTTATTTAATAATTCTTCGTACATTAGGGTGTTACGACCATACGGTCATCCTCATCATCCTGATCATCTGAAAGAATGATGCCGGCCGTTTTATATTTCTTCAATACAAAATTTGTACTGGTACCCGTAACTCCTTCAACAACAGCAAGCTTAGAACCGACAAAATTGGAAATCTCCTGCATTGTCTTTCCTTCGACCATAACAATGAATTCACTGCGCCCGCTCATCAGATACATCGTTTCAACTTCGCTATACGAATAAATCATACTGGCAATACGATCATATCCATAATCTCTTTCTGGCTGGCAGCTGACCTCGATCAAAGCACTGACACGATCGACATTTGCCCTTTCCCAATTAATGACAGTATGATAACCGTTGATCACTTTTTCCTTTTCCAGCTGTGTCATGGTTTCTAAAATATTTTCTTCGCTTTCCTGAAGGATATCCGCCAGATCTCTCACTTCTCTGCGAGCATTTTTCTCAAGCAAAGATAACAAGATGCTCTCTTCCATAAAATCACCTCTTTTTATTTTCTTATTTTACCAAAACCCTAAAAGAAAAGAAACCTTTTTAGGTTTCAATTTATTTGTGATACAGTTTTTTAGTTTGATAGACAGGCTCGCATGTCAGATTAATACCTAATTTTCTAAAAATATTTAAGTCAACATCACTGAGAATGACGCTTGAATGAGCTTGGGCGTCTTTTAATTTAGGCAGCTGCTTCAAGGCCGTATGACTCAACGGATTGGTCGTTGCGGAAATGGCAAGCGCAATCAGGATCTCATCGACATGAAGACGCGGATTGTTATTACCGAGATTTTCTGTTTTTAATTTTTGGATAGGTTCGATGATGCTTGGTGATATCAGAAAAATATCATGATCGATCTTTCCAAGCACCTTCAAAGCATTTAAGATACAGGCACTGGCGGCTCCTAAAAGCGATGTGGTCTTGCCGGTAATGATTTGTCCATCATTCAATTCAATGCTGCAGGCAGGCTGGTTTGTTTCATGGAATCGTTCCAGACATGCTTTTACACATTTACGATCTTCGATGGATGTTTCCGCTTGTGACATGACCAATTCAATTTTAGAAACCGTATCTTCACCGGTAAGCCCCATCTTATGATCCACCAGAGCACTGTAATAACGACGGACGATTTCCTCTTTAGAGGCCTGAACACAGACTTCATCGTTAATGATGCAGTTTCCGGCCATGTTCACTCCCATATCGGTCGGTGATTTATAAGGAGATTCACCCATGATCTTTTCAAGGATCGTATTTAAAACAGGGAATATTTCTACATCACGGTTATAATTGACGGTCGTTACACCATAGGCCTCCAAATGAAAAGGATCGATCATATTGATATCATTCAGATCGGCCGTTGCTGCCTCATAAGCCAGATTGACCGGATGCTTCAACGGAAGATTCCAGATAGGAAAAGTTTCATACTTAGCATATCCGGCCTTGATTCCTCGTTTGTTTTCATGATAGAGCTGTGAGAGGCAAGTAGCCATCTTACCGCTTCCCGGACCCGGTGCCGTTACGACAACCAAAGGATGGGTCGTTTCTACATAATCGTTTTTCCCAAATCCATCTTCACTGACAATAAGCTTTACATTATTCGGATAACCGCTGATCGGATAATGCTTGGCTGTCTTGATGCCCAGCTGGTTTAAATAGGAAATGAAAGCATCGACACTTGGCTGATTTTGGTATTGTGAAATGATCACACAGCCAACATAAAGTCCTACTCCATTAAATGCATCAATAAGACGAAGCGTTTCATCATCATAAGTGATACCCAAATCACTTCTTACCTTATTTTTTTCAATATCTGAGGCATTGATAACGATCAAAATCTCAACCTGGTCTTTAAGCGTCAACAGCATTTTCAGCTTACTGTCGGGCTGAAATCCCGGAAGAACACGTGATGCATGATGATCGTCAAATAATTTACCGCCAAATTCAAGATATAATTTATTATCAAACAATGAAATTCGCTCTTTGATATGAGCACTTTGCATTTCTAAATATTTTTGATTATCAAAACCAATCTCTTTCATATAATCACCTCAACTTTTTTATTCTACCATAAATTTACATGATTTGGAGATTTATTTTTCCAGCTTTTGATTTGGAGCGGTGTTTGATCTTTGTCCTGGATCTGATTTTTAATAAAATATGTTGAATCAAGGCATTCGTTTATGATTTCATTCAGAATATAAGATATGATTGCATTGATTTTACATCTTTTATAAAAAAATATTATAAACATAATCACTAGATATACAAAGATAAATAATATATAATGAAGATATCAAGAAAAGATATCTGAAATGGGAGCAATGAGGAGGCAAAATGGAAGAAGTCATTAAAATAGAAGGTGGAAAAAAATTATCGGGTACGGTTCGTATCAGCGGTTCAAAGAATGCAACTGTGGCATTGATTCCTGCGGCCATATTATCAAGCGGTCCGGTTACGATCGTAGGTGTACCATCTATCAGTGATGTACAGTCGCTGGCAATCCTTTTGAATGATTTGGGTGTAGATGTGGTATTTAAAGCTCATGATCATCTTATTATTGATCCGACACATATGCATAATCGACCAATGGTTTCCGAAACGGTCGGGAAATTAAGAGCCAGTTATTATTTCATGGGTGCCTTGCTTGGCAAATATAAAAAAGTAGAAATGAAGATGCCGGGAGGCTGTTACTTAGGACCTCGTCCGATCGACCAGCATCTGAAAGGCTTTGAGGCCTTAGGAGCGACCGTAGAAAATCATCATGGAATCATGCGCATCGAAGCAAAAGAACTTATTGGAACAAAGATCTTTTTAGATATTTCCAGCGTAGGAGCTACGATCAATATCATGATGGCAGCTGTTTATGCGAAAGGCAGAACAACGATCGAAAATGCGGCGAAGGAGCCGGAAATTATTGATGTTGCGACACTTTTAAATCGAATGGGTGCAAAGATACGTGGAATGGGAACCAATGTGATTACAATTGATGGTGTGGAGGAGCTTGGCGGATGCTTCCATGAAATCATTCCTGATCGTATCGAAGCAGCTACGTATATTGTTCTGGCGGCAGCGGCAGCGAAAGAGATGACTATTGAAAATATCATTCCGACTCATTTGGAAGCTTTGTTGAGCAAGCTGAAGGAAATTGGTATCGATATGGATGTCAATGTTGATTCGGTGACGATCCGTGAATCAAATAATGCTTTACAGCCGGTAGATGTCAAGACATTGCCTTATCCGGGCTTTGCGACAGACATTCAGCAGCCTTTGACAGCTTTATTGACACAGGCAGGGGGACAGAGCGTTATTACCGAAACGATTTATCCGGAACGCTTTAAACATTGTCATGAGCTGAATAAAATGGGAGCAGATATCGATGTTCGAAATCCTTCTTCATTTATTAATGGGCCGACACCACTTTATGGTGCTGTTGTAGAGGCAACAGATTTGAGATGCGGTGCCTGTCTGGTTATTGCCGGCCTGATTGCCCAGGGATTGACAGAAATTCATAGTATATATCATATCGATCGCGGCTATGAAAATTTAGATGGTAAATTAAAAGCATTAGGTGCAAATATTTGGAGAGAAGAGGTATAGATATAAGATTCAGGGGATATGTATGATAGAAGTAAAAGTAGCTGTATTAGATGATGAGATGAATGATTTAAATCGGGTGAAGGATTATTTTGATCATGTTTCATCATGTCAGTTAAAATACAGCGTTACTACTTATCAAGATATCGATGAGTCCTTTTATCATGAATATGATTTATATATGATTGATATAGAAATGCCAAAGATCAATGGTTTAGACGTTGCGCGAGATTTAAGAAAGAAACATCCCCACGGAGTTTTGATCCTTTACAGCAAGCGAAACGATCTTGTATTTGAATCATTTAAATTTGGCGTTTTTTTCTTTGTGCGTAAAGATCACTTTGAAGAAGACATGAGCTTTGCGCAAATGCGTTTAGATCAGCATTTTCAATCTGTCAGCCAAAAATATCAATATCGTACAAAAGATTTAACACTTGATATTCCATACCGGAATATCATGTATATTGAGAAGATAGGGCATCATATCGAAATCCATTTAAACGATAAAAAAATATTATCAGAATATAAATCTTTAAAAAATATCATTCATGAATTTGACCATAATCAATTCATTCAATGTCATCAGTCTTATTTAGTGAATTTATCTTATGTAAAATATTTAGATAAACAAGATTTTATAATGAAAGATAATGAAAAAGTACAGATAAGCAAACGATTCTATCAAAAAACAAAGCAGTCTTATATAAACTATTTAAATAAGAAGGTGAGCGAATGAAAACTTTAAAAATAATTATTCTTGTTTTAACACTCATATCTGTGGGAATCAGTGGATATCTATCTTTTGATTTTTATACTCAAATAGAAGAAAAGAAAAAAGGATACGACATTTATCTGAATGAAGAAACAACGATTCAATTTGAAATAAAAGGCGGAACAGGATCATTAAGTAAAGTTTCCAACTACCCTTCTCAAGAAGAATATGAAGAATCATTTGATCAAGTACAATTCTTTTATGATTTCATTGCAAATAATGATTTGATTACTAAAAGTATCATTACATATTATATGCAAGTAGATGCAGGATATATCCAATATCTAACTGGAGCCTCCCGCTATGATTTTGAAAGAAATCATGAGTTGGCAGAAGGCAGGATGTTTACACAGGAGGAATTGGATGAAGGAAAATTGGTTGCAATTATTTCTAATGATTCAAATGAATTGAAACTAGGAGATAAGATACGGATAAAAGCACCTTACAGAGGTGATCTGAATGTAGAAGTAGAAATTATTGGTTTTTATGATCGGATTGAAGATGATGCGACAAGCTATGAATATTCAAGAAACAATCGTATTTATATGCCTGATTCAGCAATTAAGAAAATATCTGATCTTTGGATGAGTCAGATCGAGCCGGATAAGGATCTATATGAACAATTTATTCCATGTGGTATTCTATCTCCTATATTTGAATGTCAAAGTGAAAAAGATTATGAATTAATCAAAGAAAAAATAAATGACTATCAAACAAGTATATTTTTTAACTATATGATTGAACGCTTGGATCAGCATCAGCATAGTAGTATTGATTTTAATACCAAATCTCTCACTCAAAAGCTGGTTATATCTAGTATATGCTTATTTTTAAGTGTAGGAATAGGTAGCTTTATGGAAATTCTTGTGATATTTATGAACAGAAAAAATCAACGAGATTTTCAAATTCAACTTTTAAGTGAGCAGGAAAAAAATGTTCAAAATATACTGATGATCCATCAGGACATTCATAAGCTTAAACATGATTTAAAGCATTTCTTTTCACAAATCACGCAACTGGTTAAAAATGATGAAAAAGAAAAGGTACTAAAACTATTACTTGAATATCAGGAAGATATTCAAACATTAGAAGTTCCGGCATATACACAAAATGATACGCTTGATATGGTTATCAATCACTATGTCACTCGAGCTAAGAAAGAAAACATCGATTTTACCTATTCAGGGATTACCGTACAAAAACTTCCTATCTCTGAACGAAAGCTTTATATTTTATTATCGAATGGCTTAGACAATGCATTTACTCACTGTGATCAGCGAAAAAAGGTGAGTCTTAATATTGGTTATGTTGAACCTTACTATCGCTTTATCATCATAAATAGCATAGCATTCAATACAGTTATCAAAAATGCATCACCACAACATGAACATGGTTACGGTATTATCAGCATGAAACAGATCATTCAGGAAATTAAGGGTGAAATTACTTTTGAAACATTCAATGATAAATATATTTGTACGATTTTGATACCGAATATGCATAAAAAGTAACCGAATTTGCTTCGGTTCTTTTTTTTATCATGAAATATGTTATATAAATGGTGAAAAGGGAAATGCAGATACAAAGGAGGGAATAAGATATGTTGAAAAAAGTATTTGCAGGATTATTAAGCTTGGTTATGGCCATGGCCTTGTTACCAATAGGAGGTTACTTACAAGATGTAAAGGCAAGTGAAGTAACACCATTCGTAATCGTTACAAATGAGCCAATGTCAGAAACTAAATCACAAAATTATAGCGTTTCTTATAGTGGTGAATCTACTAGTAGTGTAGGAATTAAAATAACTTTGAATTATATAAAACATACTCGTGGTAGTAATATTACATATGATTCATTTAGTGCAAAAGCTCAGCCATATTATGCAGGATCATTTGTTGTTGAAACATATGGAAATCCTAAACTGAATGTTAACTTGGCAAGTAAAACGGTGTACGTTACTGGCGAGGTAAATATTTATTATACTAGAGGAACTACTGTAAAATATTTAGTTGCTACAAAATCCTATGGTTTTGAATTTAATTTAAAATAATTTAATAAAAAGGAGACCACTATGAAATGGTATCAAAGAATTTTTAAAAGCATGATAAGACAACCGCTTCGATATTTGATCTTGTTTCTGGTGGTTTTCTTACTAAATAGTGTTTTACTAGGAAGCTTGTCTTTAAAAAATAGTGCTAAATCGATAGAAACTCTTTTTAAAGAAAGTCTTGGAGCTGTTGCGACCATTCAAGGTGAGGAGAATAGCTTAAATAAAAACGGCTATTATAGCCAGCCTGAAGATTATGATCGCATCTTTCATGATTATCAGCAATTGATTGAAAAATGCAGCCAAAGTGACACGTTAAAATACAGCAGCTATTCTTATTTTCAACCTCTCATGAAAGTAGACGGTGTGATTGATGCAGATGATTCCGGATTTGGAGCGTGGTTGATTGGAAGCAGTAATATTCAGCTTCAAAATCAAAGAACCGGCTATTTGGAAATTGTAGAAGGAAGGAGCTTTACAGAAGAGGAATTGATGGAAGGAAATGTTGCTGTCATTCGAAATACACTTCAATATCAGGATGGATCAGAGATTGAATTGGGTGACAAAATAACCGTTTTCTATAATGATAGACGTGAATATTTACATGGTGATTTTCAGTTTCCGAAAATAGAACTTACTGTCATTGGTAAATATGAAGTGAAAAAAGAAGTTGATTTTACTAACATTATGATTTTTGATGGAATATACGTGCCAAATTCTGTTGTTTTATCTTATTCAAAGGAAGCCAGAAAGAATTTAGAAAATTATTTTAAGATCGACGATCTGATGAAGATACGAAAAGAAGTGAATGGCTGGGAAGTAACGGGTTATGATTACTTTCTTCCATGTGGTATCTATGCACCTTATTTTGAACTTGAAAATTATTCTTTATTAGATGAATTTCAAGCGTATTGTGAAGATGAATTAAAGAAGGCTGGCAGTATTTCGAATATTTATCATTTTGTTTCTACTGCACAGACAGCTGAACGTATCTTAGAGCCTATGAATCAAATCGGTGATCTTGCAGATCTTATCATGATGATTTCAATTCTTTTGATAAGTATGATCGTTTTCTTATTCATATGGCTGAACAGTAAAAAGAGAACTCATGAAATCGGTATATATTTATCCTTGGGTGAGAAAAAAAGGAATATCATCAAGCAGTTTTGCGGAGAAATATTATTGATTGGATGTCTTGTCATACTTTGCTTAGGTTTTAGTTATAGAAGAATAAATCAATGGATCATCACAAATGTGATTCATACTATTGAAATAGATCGTGAAGATGAAACTGAGATTACAGATTCTGATTATGTTGTTGATCCTAATGGGCTTGCGGAAAGATTTGATTATAAGAAAGTAGTGATACAAGATGATAGTGGTTTTGCTTCATGTGTGCTGATGATCTTGGGTGAATGTCTGTTTGGAAGCTTGATATCTATATGGCTGATCGTGAATCAAAAGCCGAATGATAATTTGATGTAGGGGGCACCATGAATATTGTAGAAACAAAAGACTTATATTTTACTTATCCGGATGGAGATGGACGAAAGATCATCCTGAATGATGTGAGCGTGTCGTTTGAACTGGGAAAGTTTTATACGATCCTGGGAAGCAGCGGATCCGGGAAGACGACCTTTCTATCCTTGATAGCGGCACTGGATAAGC
>NZ_CALVGS010000088.1 GCF_944327115.1 uncultured Traorella sp. | reverse complement strand
AGAGAGGTGGGAGAATTGTGGTAAATCAAATAATGGATTTTGAATTTCAAAATAATTGTATAGATTTCCTTATAGATAAAAGTATTGATCCAGAAAGTAAGCAGGTGATTACAATAAAGGCACCAACGGGTGCGGGAAAGACTGTAATTTTGGTGAAATATATTGATCAGTTTTTGAAAAACACAAATGGTAAAACAGCATTTGTATGGTTGTGCCCTGGAAAAGGAGATCTTGAACAACAGAGTAAGGATAAAATGGATCAGCTTACCCCTCAAAGGGATACAAGAACTTTATTGTATTCAATGCTCATGGGATTTGAGAGTGAAAGCGTTACATTTATAAACTGGGAACTTGTTACAAAGAAGGGAAATAACGCACTAAAAGATGGTGAAAGAGCGAATCTTTTTGAAATGATAGCAGCTGCTCATAAGGACGGTATAGAGTTTATAATTATAATTGATGAAGAGCATATGAATAATACTAAAAAGGCAGACGATATTATTAATACTTTTGCTGCTAAAAATATTATTCGGGTTTCTGCTACAGCAAAAAGAGTGCCCCATCATGAGTTTTATGAAATTTCGGAAGACGAAGTGATTAATGAAGGATTGATTACGCGAGCAATATATGTTAATGAAGGTGTGGATGAAAAACGAGAATATACGGATGAAGCTGACTATAGTTATTTACTTAAATTGGCCGACGAAAAGCGAAAAGAAATAGCAGAAAACTATAAATTAGTTGGGGCAAATATCCGTCCATTAGTTTTGATACAATTTCCGTCCGGAAAGCCAGAGAATATAAGCTTGGTGGAGAACAAGCTTGCGGAAATGGGATATACATATGATAACGGTATGGTTTCTATTTGGATGAGTGATGTGAAAAAGAATATCGAACATCTTACTGATTTGGATGGCTCACCAGCATTTCTTTTGATGAAACAAGCAATATCCACAGGATGGGATTGTCCACGAGCAAAAATATTAGTGAAACTTCGCGAGGGAGGAAACGAGGATTTTCAGATTCAAACTATAGGTAGAATTAGGCGAATGCCGGAACGTAAACATTATGGAATCAATACATTAGATTATTGTTATATCTATACGTTTGACGAAAAATACAAATTTGGTCTTCTTACTACTATGGATAAAGCATATCAGGTTAGAAGACTTTTTTTGAAAGATGAAGCAAAAGAGTTTGAACTTGTGAAGGAACTTCGTAATCTGGATTTTAATGGCCTTGGAGAACGCGAAACGTTACAAAAAGTATATGAATATTTCAAGGAGACATATCATTTAGGTAATGATGTGCAGATAAATCAAGAAAATCTTAAAGTTGCAGGATATAATTTTGACCATGAAATTGATAGCAAAATTATGCAAGGGGTATTTCGTACAATAGATGATCTTGCCAAAGAAAAGGATAAAAATAGTATTGGTATAAAAACGAAAGTTAATACTCATACACACGGAATTTATCTGTTGCACTCAGTTGATGAAATTAAAAAAGTAACAGGAATGCAATCACAGAAGGTGAAAAATATTCTTCGTAGAATGTTTGGTAAAGGGAAAAAAACAAAATATAAGTTTGTTGCATTGGATAATGATCACTTTTATGCATTTGTTATTAATAATGTAAAAAAATTAAAAATGGATTTCAAACATGTAACTTCTCAAATGAGCGTACAGAGATCATTTGTTTTGGAACCCAAAGTTTCAAAATTTACGATTCCAGAGATGGAGGTATATAAATTTAGCAATGTTAAGCAAAGACAGTTTATGCGTTTAAATGTTTATAAAGAATATACCAATGAATTTATTACTGATAAAACAAGAAGTCTTCCTGAACGGCTATTTGAAAAATATTGCGAGAGTAACGATAAGATTCAGTGGGTATATAAGAATGGTGATACTGGTCAGCAGTACTTATCGATAGTTTATCTGGATGGATTGCAGAAACAATGGCTCTTTTATCCTGACTATATTGTTCACATGAAAGATGGAACGAATTGGATTATTGAGACTAAGGGAGGAGAACAGTCAGGGCATAGTAAGAATATTGATTTGCAAGCAGAAAATAAATTTATCGCATTTAAGGAGTACGCGAATAAATATAATCTTCGGTGGGGGTTTGTAAGAGATCTTAATGAAGAGTTATATATTAATAATACAGAATATGTAGATGACATGTCTGATGAAAGATGGCAACCACTCAATGATGAATTTTAGACAATTCTGTATTTTTATAATGGTGACAAAGATATGTTAAGAAGGTGTAGGTAGAGTGAGAGATACTAGCTATGTTCAATTTCATGGTGTGGATTGTATATTAATAGAAGAGAATGAGAATATCAGTCTCCTATTGAAAGATCCAAATGATATCACCCAAATAAGGCCCTATTTAGAAGACCATAATTTTTTTTTGAATTATGAAGGGACTATTGGTTTTCAATCGACAGCATTTATCGAACGAATGAGTTTTGACATAAATCATATAATTAAGTTACTGCCGAGATATATTGTAAATCGTTATCATATCAATTCATTTAATGGGTTTGAATTGACGGGAGAAGTTATCGATGATTTTTTCAGTCCGTCACGGTATTTTTATGATCAAAAAAAGAATACTACTAAATCGTCTGTAGATTTGGTATATAATAAAGAGATTGCAGAGTCTTGGGAAATAAAGTTCGAAAAACACTCAGTCTGTATAATATTATCTTTTGGGGATATATTGCAAAAGGGGATAGCCAGTGATTTGATGTTACATGCAAAATTGACTGTTGAATTTGAAAACACTTCAGATCTGGCTTTTTTATATCGTCTATATTGTATGGTGATTAGATTTTTACAGATAATACGTTATGACACAAAATGTGGGAAATTACAAATCAATTTATTTCATACGAAAGATGGAAGGAAGAGCTACAATGGATACTTGCGGGATTTTTCCATAGATGAGGAACAATTTTTGCCGGCAAACCATAAATTGGAATATGAAGGATTTAAACCTTATATACAAAAATTTTTGCAATTCGCAGCGGATAATACAGATTATACTTTTCATCATTATCCAAGTAAAGGAATTAGATTTCGTGGAAGAGATTATTCAGCAGTCGACTACATGAATATTTTTGCTGCCTTTGAATCGGAGTGTCATTTAAAGAAAGAATTATATGAAAAAGTCGATACTACAAAAATACAATCAATTAAAGATTGTATTATTTCTCAGCTTAATGCTTATCCAACTGAAGTATTGACGACACAAGAGCTTAATTTTTTGAATAATGCCAAGGTTCGAATATTACAATTGGGGACTCAATTTGGGCAAACAAAAAAAATAATAAATGCATATGAAGTTTTA
>NZ_CALVGS010000087.1 GCF_944327115.1 uncultured Traorella sp. | reverse complement strand
GTACGGTATCTGAGGGTGATTTTTTATGGTATCTGGTCGATGAAAATGATGATCAGCTGCATAAGACAAATATGAAAAGTGTTGAGGATACGAAGATCAAGGATATTTTAAGGGCGGATAAGAATCCAAGCATTCGTATTACGGTGGGAATCGAAGAGCTTTTGACGCGTGCGATGCGACAGAATTTTGTTCCTGTTGTAGATGATTCAAATGTATTTATCGGAATCGTTACAAGAAAAGCGATCATTGAATATTTAGTGAATAAGCATGATTGAAATGAGGATAGTTTTTGATTATAATAGATTTATGATTCGTAAAGCTGTAAGAAATGATATTGATGAAATGATAAGGATCATTGATCAGGCCAAGGCTTATTTGAAAGAGCAGGGGGTTGATCAGTGGCAGGATGGCTATCCAAATAAAGAGGTGCTTTTGGAAGACATCAAGCAAGGTTATAGCTATGTCTTAGAAGATGGGCCTATCCTAGGTACGATGTGCTTTAAGGTTGCAGATGATCCCGATTATGTAAGAATTGATGGGAAATGGCTGTGTGAGGGCTCTTATGGGGTCATTCACCGCATTGCAATTGATGACAAGTATAAGGGTGAGGGAAGAGCCAGGGAGTTTTTAGAGTATGCGATAAAAGCTTGTAGAGAAAGTCATGCTGTCAGTCTGCGTATTGATACGCATCAGGATAATCATTCAATGAGAAGATTTCTTGAGAAGAATGGTTTTATTGAATGTGGAATGATCTATATTGGCGGTGTGTCACCGAGAATTGCTTATGAAAGATGTGTTGAGTACTGAAAGGTACTCTTTTAAAGTGTTTTCTTTGTGAAATATCATGAATTATCGTGAACAATGTATAGGTATTTGTAGGAGAATATGGTAAAATATTGGGGAGTAGATGGAGGAAATTATGGCAGATAAGATTATTGTTTTGGATTTTGGCTCACAGTATAACCAGCTGATTGCAAGACGTATTCGTGAGTTTGGTGTTTATAGTGAATTACATCCGCATACGTTAACTTTGGAACAGATCAAGAGTTTTGAAGATGTAAAGGGTATCGTGTTTAGCGGGGGACCGAATAGTGTTTATGAGAAGGATGCGTTCATGTGTGATCCGGCTATTTTTGACAGTGGGATTCCTATTTTGGGAATTTGTTATGGAATGCAGATGATCCATTATATGAATGGTGGGCATGTAAAGGCTTGTGAAGCAAAGGAATATGGAAGATGTGAGATTACGATTGATACCGATTCTTTGATTTTTAAAGGCTTGCCTAAGAAACAGACGGTATGGATGAGTCATGGTGATCAGGTGGATAAGCTTGCAGATGGGTTTGTAAGAGATGCTTCGAGTGATACTTGTTATTATGCTGCGACAAGTAATGAAAAGAAGAAGATCTATACGTTGCAGTTTCATCCGGAGGTGCGTCATTCAGAGTTTGGAAATGAGATCTTGAGAAATTTCGTATTTGAAGTCTGCCATGCAAAGAATAATTGGTCGATGAGTTCTTTTATCGAGATGCAGATTGCAAAGATCCGGGAACAAGTCGGTAATGACAAGGTGCTTTTAGGTTTGTCCGGAGGTGTCGATTCTTCAGTAGTTACTGCTTTGTTACATAAGGCAATTGGTAATCAGCTGTATTGTATGTTTATCGATCACGGTCTTTTAAGAAAAGGTGAAGCGGACAGTGTCATGGAAGTATTTGGACGCGAAATGAACCTGAATCTTGTGAAGATCGATGCGAAAGATCGTTTCTTATCAAAGTTAAAGGGTGTTAGTGATCCTGAACAGAAGCGTAAGATCATTGGAAATGAGTTTGTGTATACTTTTGATGAAGAAGTGAAGAAGCTTGTTGAAGGGGAAGATATTAAGTGGCTGGCTCAGGGGACTTTATATACGGATGTAATCGAGTCAGGGACAAAAACGGCTCAGACTATTAAATCGCATCATAATGTTGGCGGTCTTCCAAAGGATATGCAGTTTCAGCTGATCGAACCTTTAAATACGTTGTTTAAGGACGAAGTAAGAGCACTGGGAAGCAAATTAGGGCTTCCGGATGAAATGGTATGGAGACAGCCTTTCCCAGGTCCAGGACTTGGTATCCGTATCATTGGAGAGATTACAGAAGAAAAGCTGATGATGGTAAGAGAATCTGATGCTATTCTAAGAGAAGAAATCAAGAAAGCTGGATTAGATCGTGAGATCTGGCAGTATTTTACAGCACTTACAAATATGAAGTCAGTAGGTGTCATGGGAGATCAGCGCACCTATGCTTATGCCGTTGCGATTCGTGCAGTAACATCGATTGATGGTATGACAGCAGACTGGGCAAGAATTCCATATGATGTATTAACGATCGTATCAAATCGTATCGTAAATGAAGTTCCTCATGTGAATCGAGTAATGTTAGATATTACATCGAAGCCTCCTGGAACGATAGAGTTCGAGTAGTATCAATGTCATTTTGTACTTCTTGATAGTGGACTTTGTGAAAAGCCCGCTATTCTTTTAAGAATGTCATATTAATGTCATATTATTGATTAAATACAGACAAATTGATGAAACAAGCAGACTTTGAAGGGTGTAGCACTTTTGAGGTCTGTTTTGTTACAAAATCTTGTATGAAACATCATAAACCGTGTAGAATCAGCATTTTAAAATAATTCTTGAGATAAACCCCCTGTCCTAACAACGGAATATTGAGGCAAATATTGTTATAAAATTATGAGATAAAATGTTATAATGAAATTTTTTCCGATAGGAGGAGAGATGCTAATAAAGTTTACGAAAAACACGCTAACGTAGTTTGCTAAATGACAGTACAATAACAAAAAAACGCTCTTTGATATGATGACCTCTAAGTAGACAGCCTAAATAATTAGGCGCTTTAAAATCGTGTGTTGGTGTGAGCTGTTTCAGATCACTTTAAGTTTTGGTGTGTTTCATAAAAAAGCTCATTTTTCCTATGATTTCTT
>NZ_CALVGS010000086.1 GCF_944327115.1 uncultured Traorella sp. | reverse complement strand
CGCCTGTACCATTTCCATATTTTCCACATTGAAGGCACCTACTGCATAGTGATTTTTTTGTGCTTCAAGAAGCATTTCTTTCGTTGTTACTAACATAACACCACTCCATTTCAGCTATTATCAGCTGTCCCCATTATAACGCAGTCCATTTATTTCTTCAATGAAGATACCATATAAGAAAAGCAGCAATTTCTTTACTTGTCTTAGTTTGCACCCATGACGCCATCTACTGCATAGATAGAACCGCTTCTCTTCGTCCGACGATTACGACATTTGCCCCTTCTTTCACATAACGCACAGCTTGGCTTTTCCGACACCTGAACTACCATAACAACTGTAACTTTTCCATCAAGCTTCATCTTTATCCTTCCTTTGATACTTCAATTGGTTGCCCGGTATATACCAGAAAGTAGACAGAAAAAAACTCAAGCTCTTCGATTTCAAGCCTGAGTTTACATGAGAACCCGTCAACAATATGAAAACTGTTTGTTCATCGATTATAATTTCAAGAATTTTTCAACATCCAGTACAAAGATCGTTGCGCCACCCACCTGTACTTCAACAGGGAATGAAGCAAATCTTCCGATATCATAAGAAGATGTTGCAGGTACGACCTCTGTTCTTCTTGATGAATATTCACCGATCACTTCAATAGCTTTATCGACTTTTTCATTTTCACAACCAATCAAAAGCGTTGTGTTGCCGGCTCTTAAAAATCCTCCTGTAGTTGCAAGACGAGTCACTGAGTACCCTTCTTTTGTCAAGGCGCTTGATGCAGTAGGTGCATCATCATTTGACATGATAGCTAAAATAAGTTTCATTATATCACCTCTCTATATATGTATTATACCATAAATTTCTTTTCATCATGTGAACAAATTGTCATTAATCAGACATTAAACCTAAAATGCACCACATCTCCATCTTGAACAAGATAATCTTTTCCTTCGATTCTAAGCTTTCCTGCTTCTTTGATCGCAGCTTCGCTTTCATAATGATCGATATCCTCAAAGCGATAAACCTCTGCTTTAATAAAGCCTCTTTGAAAATCACTATGAATGATTCCGGCACATTCAGGAGCACTCATACCCTTTTTAAACGTCCATGCACGACATTCATCTTCTCCGGCTGTCAGGAAGGTACATAAGCCAAGGATATTGTAAGCCGCTTTGACAACCTTGTCCAAACCACTTTCCTCAATACCGAGATCCTGTAAGAACATTTCCTTATCTTCCTTATCCATTTCAGAAAGTTCTTCTTCGATTTTTGCACTGATCGGAATAACAAGATTATTTTCACTTGCAGCATATTCACATACCTTCTGATAGTATCCATTGCTTTGAGGATCACCAATATCGTCTTCACTCATATTCGCAACATAGATCATCGGTTTTAAGGTCAATAAAGAATAATTTTTCACCAGAAGATATTCTTCCTTATCCAAATCAACACTTCTGGCCGCTTTGCCTTCCAAAAGCACGGCCTGTAATTTCTTTAATACCTCAAGCTCAGCCATGGCATCCTTATCTCTTGTCGTCAAAGCCTTACGCTCTACCTTGCTGATACGATTTTCCACGGTCTGTAAATCGGCCAATGTCAGTTCCAAATTAATGATCTCGATATCACGAATCGGATCGACACTGCCCTCTACATGGGTAATGTTTGCATCATCAAAGCATCGTACCACATGAGCGATCGCATCACATGTACGGATATTGCTTAAAAACTGATTACCTAAACCTTCACCCTTACTGGCACCCTTTACAAGACCTGCGATATCCGTAAATTCAAAAGTTGTGTAAATCTTCTTTTTCGGATGAAAGATCTCCGCCAGACGATCGATACGTGCATCCGGCACCTCCACGACACCTACATTCGGCTGAATCGTCGCAAACGGATAGTTGGCAGCTTCAACCTGACTTTTCGTAATTGCATTAAATAGCGTAGACTTTCCTACATTCGGCAAGCCTACGATTCCCGCTGTTAACGGCATACTTCCTCACCTCAAATTTCTTCCCTTAGTTTAATCATTTCTTCTTCATTATTCAAGAGGAGTTTGACTTCTTTGTACAACTTTCTTGCACTTTTTCTCAAATTCGCTTCTCGGAAACAACACGCTGGCACCACATCCCTGACATTTGATACGAATATCCGCTCCTTTACGAATGATCTTCCAATACTTGCTTTTATGACAAGGATGCTCTTTTTTCATTTCCACAATATCATTTAAATCGTATTCCATATTTACCCCCTTCTCTGATAAGCAAAAATCAGATTTCTCATCAGCATTGAGTTCGTAACTACACCTACACCTTTGGGTACCGGCGATATCCTGCTTACCTGATCGATGACATCATCAAAATCAACATCACCGCACATCTTTCCATCTTCATCATAATTAATACCTACATCAATTACTACCGCACCTTTTTTCAACCAATTCTTTTTGATCATCTTAGGAACGCCTGCTGCCGCGATAAGCACATCGGCATGAGAACAGATCCTTTCAATATTTAAGCTTTTGGAATGTACCACGGTAACGCTGGCATGCTCATTCAGGCATAACTGTGCTACCGGCTTCCCGATCACATTGCTGCGTCCTACCACAACGACTTCTTTACCGTCCAGGCTTAAATCAACTGCATGAATGAATTCCATGGCACTCAAAGCCGTACATGGAACAAAAGTCGGCTGTCCCTGATAAAAAAGCCCTGTATTCAAAGGATGAAGCCCATCTACATCCTTTGAAGGATCAATTTCTAACACGATTTTTTCCCGGTTCATATGGGAAGGCAGCGGCATTTGCAGCAGAATGCCATCAATACTGATCATCTTATTATAGCTGTGAATCGTACGAATCAATTCAAAATCACCGATCGATTCATCTAAAACGATCGTTTCAAGCTCAATTTTTACTTTGTCACATTTTTTTTGAAGGCCCTTCATATAAGCGACGCTTGCAGGATGATTTCCGACAGCGATACAGACAAGCTTAGGAATCCTTCGTCCTCTGCTGCGGCATTCTTCCACAAACTCAATGGTTCTTTGATCCAATCTTTCTGCAATATCTTTTCCATATATACATTTATTTTCCATTGAATAGCACCTCACTGTCCAGCATGATCGTAATCGGACCATCATTCAACAATTCTATCTTCATATCTGCACCAAAGATCCCCTCTTCAACATGAAGTCCTCTTTTTCTCAGCGCATCATTGAAATAATCATATAAATCACTTGCCATTTGTTTATCGGCACTCATTTCAAAACCCGGACGTCTTCCCTTTACGCAATTCGCATACAAGGTAAACTGCGAAACAGACAAAATATCTCCTTGTACATCCTCGATCGAAAGATTCATTTTTCCATTCGCATCATCATTGATCCGCAAATGATAAATTTTATCGGCCATCATATCTGCAACCTTTTCATCATCTGTATGGGTAATACCTACAAGAAGCAGATAGCCTCGTTCAATTTTACCCGTTATCTGATCATTTACCCGACAGCTTGCATATGCCACTCTCTGTAACAATACTCTCATGATATCACCGTTATCATTATACATGAAATTGCGTTTGAAAGAAACCGCTCACTACTTAAAAAGAGCGATATTTTATGATAGAATAAACACATGGAACCTTTAGCATACAGAATGCGTCCCGAACGCCTGGATGAAGTGATCGGACAAAAGCATTTGATCGGAAAAAATGGAATTTTAAGGAAATGTGTTGAAAATAAAAAACTGTTTTCAATGATTTTATATGGTCCTGCCGGCTGCGGCAAGACGACATTGGCACGTGTGCTTGCCAACGAATGCGAACTTCCCTTTCGTTTATTCAATGCCGTTACCGGCAATAAGAAAGAATTAGATCAGTTGTTTGAGGAAAGCCGCTTTTTTAATGGTCTGGTCGTGATCATTGATGAAGTGCACCGCCTCAACAAAGATAAACAGGATCTGTTGCTTCCCTATGTGGAAAGCGGCGCCATTATCCTGATTGGTGCAACGACCGGCAATCCCTTATTTGTCATCAATCCTGCCATTCGTTCACGCTGTCACCTTTTGGAAGTAAAAAGCAATTCCGAAGAGGATGTCGTCACAGCCATCCATCATGCCATACAAAGTGAAAAAGGCTTAAAAAATGAAGTAACGATTGATGATGATGCAGCATATATCATTGCCCGTCATGTAAACGGCGATATCCGTTATGCCTTAAATATCTTGGAAATCTGTGCGTTTGCCTGTGAGGATCATAAAATTACCCGTGACACGATCCTCCAATTCACCCAGATCCCTAATTTTGCCATCGATAAAAATGATGACGGTCATTACGATACCTTAAGCGCTTTTCAAAAATCCATCCGTGGCAGTGATGTCAATGCTGCCCTCTATTATCTTGGACGCCTCATCCTGGCAAACGACATGGATTCAATTGAAAGAAGACTGATCACTACTGCTTATGAGGATATCGGACTTGGCAATCCGGCCGCTGTCGCCCGCTGTGTGACTGCCGTAGATGCCGCAAAACGCGTCGGCTTCCCGGAAGCACGCATCATCTTAAGTCAGGCAGTCATCGATCTTACTTTATCCCCAAAATCAAAATCAGCAGAAACGGCAATCGATAATGCCCTGGCATCATTAAAGAAACAGACCTTGCCAATCCCTGATTATCTGCGTTTCACTCCTGTGAACATGCGTGAAGAATTAAAATATGATTATGGACGCAGCGATATCTGGCCAAAGCTGCAGTATCTGCCGGATAAGATCAAAGATGCGAAATTCTATATTCCCGAAAATACCAGTACCTATGAAAAAACGCTGGCATCAAATTATGAAAAGATCAATCAGACCAAACGTACAAATCGCATCGATCTGTTAAAAAAGAAATAAAATAATTGAAGGAGTTGTAGTTATGATCATCCATATCGTTCATTCTAAAAACAGTTATTGCGTTGATGTTGAAAAAGGCATTACCGCTGAAAAGCTATATCTTAGTTTAAACGAAAAAAACACAAAGAAAGTCTTGCTTTGCAAAGTAGACAACAGTTATCGTGATCTGAATCATAAGATCACCCGCCCATGTCATGTCGAATTTCTTGACATGAGTGATAACTATGCTTGGCTTGTCTATCAAAACAGCTTGATCCTTTTATATGAAAAAGCTGTTTTTGACATTCTGGGCAATGTACAGGTCAACGTATCCAACTCTTTGAACAAGGGGTTATATACCACGATCAAAGGAAATATAACTGCAGAGGATATTAAACGAATCGAAAAGCGAATGAGAGAACTCGTTGACGCACAGCTGCCCATCACAAAAAAACATATTCATCGCAAAGAGCTTTTACAGCTTGTCAATTATTTCAACAGCAGAGATAGGAGCCGTCTGATCCTTTCCTCAGAAAACATTCAAGATGTTGAGGTATATTCGCTTGATTCTTATAAAGAGCTTTTTTATGGCCTTCTTGTACCCAACACTTCTTATTTAGAGCTCTTTGAACTAAAAAAATATCGCAATGGCATCTTGCTTCGATATCCACATATCAGCCAGCCAGATGAAATGCCTCCTTATGAAGACCAGAAACTTCTCTATGATGCTTTTTCAGAAGCAACCCTATGGGAAAGATTGATGGGAGTCAGCTACGTTGCAGATTTAAATGAAAAAATCAAAAACAATGATTATCAGGATCTGATCATGTTACAGGAAGCACTCCATGAAAAGAAGATCTCAGATATCGCGGATCAGATCAAACAGGAAAATAAACGCATCATCCTGATATGCGGTCCTTCCTCATCAGGAAAAACTTCTTTTGCGAAACGACTGTGTATTCAAATGCGTGTCATTGGTTTAAAACCTCTTTATTTAGGAACCGATGATTATTTCGTAGAAAGAAGTGAAACTGTCTTGGATGAGAATGGCGAAAAAGACTATGAAAGCATCCAAGCTGTTGACATTGACCTTTTCAATAAACAAATCAATGACCTTCTTAACGGTCAAAAAGTAGATCTGCCTGCCTTTGACTTCATCAACGGGACAAAGATCTTCGGACAGCGGATCGTTTCGATTGACAAAAATCAGCCGATCGTTATTGAAGGGATCCATGCACTCAATCAGATATTAACAAAAGACATCAATGATAACGAAAAGTTTAAGATATACATCAGTCCTTTGACATCCCTGAACATCGATCATATCAACCGTATTCCGACAACAGATGCGAGAATGTTAAGAAGGCTTGTCCGCGATCACCAATTCCGAGGACGCCCTGCCAGTCAGACGATCTGCGATTGGCCAAAAGTACGCAAAGGCGAAGACCAAAATATCTTTCCTTTCATCGATCAGGCTGATATCTTCTTCAATACCAATTATATCTATGAGCTTGCTGTTCTAAAAAAATATGCTCAACCTCTTTTAGAAAGCGTTCATCCCGAAGAAAAAGAGTATGCCGAAGCTCAAAGAATGCTTTCATTCTTACGATTTTTTGAAAAGATCGAAGATGATTCCGCCATTGCCAATCAATCTATCTTACGGGAATTTATCGGCGGAAGTATCTTATTATCAAAATAACTGCTTCATGCTCTGCTGATTTCTTTAAATGCCGTAATCAAAAGAAACAGCATCATCAAGATCAAAAGCTGTGTTAAATGAATATCCGTCAATGCAGAAATCATCATCACAAGAGTTACGCCCATACACTCGCATTTGATAAGACTCAAGGAAAGATTTCCGATTTTCTTACAAGAAGCATAAGACAATGATAAAAATACGATCACTCCAAGCAGCAGGAAAAAACCTGCTGCAATTTTTTTATAAGGACATGCATACGTCAAACCCACCATCACGACTAAAATAAGACCACTAAATGTTTCATAAACCTCATTTCTTTTCACTGCTGTCACCTCTTTTCAAAGCTTTTTTCATGACACCTAAAAATCCCTTGCTCGTATAATCCAAGACGCCCCTTTGATAAACGATCGGTCCTTTTGATAAGATCAGCATCATAAAAATAGTAGAAATCAACGCCGACAAAGATAATTCGATCATACTCACATTCTGAATCAAAAGACGACAAGGCATAAAGAGCATATTTAAAAACGGAAAGAAGGATAAAACAAATCCGATCCCCACGCTCATCTGATAAGGTGTATTCACAGACAAGGCAAAATAATAGATTCCTAAAAGGATCAGATAAAAAGGACCTTGTACATTTCCGGCTTCCTCAATATTAGCAATAAAACTGGAAATGACAACCAAAACCATCTGTAAAAGCAAAATTCCCATCATCAGAAAAAACAAGATAAAAAAGAGCTTGATCATAAAATCTGCTTCAAAGGGAATACTGCCTAAAAATTCAACGATCGTTTCCTGTTCGATCATAAATAAACCCCATTGGCGAATCAAAACGATCAGACCTCTCCCGCCATCATAAAAGATACGCATGCAACCAGCAGCAATCAGATAGTTACCCAGAAGCAAAGCCTGTATTAAAATTGCCAGCCACCCAACGACCATCTTTGATAAAAAATGTGTCTTCGCACTTACACTTGTAAGAATCAGCTCCAGCTGACGCGTGCTTTTCTCATAGATCACTTCATTCGCAACAGAGGTTGAAAAAGAAAGCATCGTAAAATAAATAGAGGTAATGACCATAAAAATCAAATTTTGTTTATCACCATTCATTTGAACGCTCTCATATTCCACAACATTTTCAACCTGAAAAGACTGATTCATGATCTCCATCTCTTCAATGCTCAACACTTCATTAAGCATCAGCTCACGATGAACATCACCGATCAGTGATCCGACAAGAGCCATCACTTCCTTGGGCACCTCATACTGACTGGCTAATTTATAGCCATCTTCATAATACAAAACATAGGCTTTTGGATCTTTATCTAAAAGATCTTTGCTTGAACCTTTATCTATGATGATATCCAATCCGCTTTCCATATTCAATAAAGCAGCTTCAACCCTTTCATCAACATTGACATAAATTTTCTGTCTTTCTAACAGGGAAGGATTGACAAGCTGTATCAGCCTGTCTGCAAATAAGACTCCGCATACCGCCAGGCATAATAATACATTCAATAAGATAGAAGCACTATTACAAAAACGTCTTTTTAATGAAAACTTAACGAGTTCTTTCATGCAGCGCCTCCCGGATCATCATTTGCAGCGATACCATTTCCAATGAAAAACAGCTGATCTTTTCTCTCATCAATTTACGTACATATTGACTTGCGACATGTTCATTCTCAAGCTTTACATGATACAGATGACCCAGCTTTTCCACACTGATCACACCACTGTCTTTTTCATCAATGATATCCTCATCTAAAATTAAAATCCGCTGCGGATATTTCTTTTTCAAATTCTTTAAATTCCCTTTGAAACAAGTATCACCCCGATAAAGATAGACCACATCATCAACCAGATCTTCAATGTTATTGTACTGATGAGAGCTGATAAGAATGATCCGCCCTTCCTTTTTCAGCTTTTCACACAATCTTTTAAATAAACCTACATTTTCCAGATCAAGACCATTCAAAGGCTCATCAAAGATCAAGATCTTAGGCTGATGGACCAGTGCACACACAAGCTGTACCAGCTGCATATTTCCCTTTGATAAAGAACGAACCTTGGCATTGCGATAACGTTCGATATGAAAATATTTCAGCCAATAATCCATCTGTTCCTCAATCATCACCTGCTTTATTTTCTTTAAGCTTGCCAGATAAGCAATCTGATCCTTTACCTTAAGATCACGAAGCATGCTTTTTTCCTCAGGAAGATAACCAAAAAGACATTTATCTGAAAAATCAAGTAATTGTCCCTCATATGTGATCTTTCCTTCATCTTTTTCAATCAGTCCTAAAAGAACACGAAAGGTCGTCGTCTTGCCACTGCCATTACTGCCAAGGACACCTAATATCTTGCCTTTTTTGATTTTAAAAGAAAGATCTTTCACTCCCACTTTACTGCCATAGTATTTGGTCAGATGTTCAATGCTCAGCATGCCCTGCTCCATGGATCACATCTAAAATCAAAGGCTGTAAAGGAAGGTCATAGACAACATAATGCATCACTTCATCAATGATCTGATTTAAATACGGGTCACCTTCTTTGATTTCATCGAACCTTTTCTTTTTATCATCTCCCAAATAATCTGAATAAACAGCATACAATGTCTGCCGACATCTTCTTTTTAATATATTTTCTTGCAGCATTCTTATCACCTCTACTCTTATATATCCACTAAACGACTAAAATTCCCACTTTTCGACAAAATTTTTTGATATAATTCATCAATGAAAGAAATATATATCGTTTTGTCCGCCACAAACGGACATATAGGAAAGATCATCCGTAAAGTAACAAATACATCCTACAATCATCTCTCCTTTTCCTTTCATCCTGATCTCGATATACTGCTTTCTTTTGCCCGCTACTATTATTCAACACCCTTTTATGGCGGTTTTATCCATGAATGTATAGAAAGATATGATAACGCTGATATAAGGTTATATAAAATATCATTGGATGATCAATCCTATGAAAATATCCAACATTTCATCATCAATATTGAATCACATCCTCAAAAATACTATTATCATACGATAAATGCCCTCCTAACTCCTTTACATAAACGTATTGATATTAAAAATGCCTATACCTGTCTTTCTTTTATTGATGCGATCCTCCAACAAAGCAATCTGACCTTTTCCTTTAACGATGTTCAAGAGCTTATGAATCATTTACAGCCTTATCTGATTTATGAAGGATCTCTTGATTCTTTTAAGCTTTCCAGTGATCTTTCCTATATAAAGTTCATACCGCTGCATCAGATCATTAAGCTTAGCATTCGACAAAACTATAAACTTTTGGAAAGTTTTATGAAAAGATAAATAATTGACATCAAATATAATATTTATTTCTTTTGAATAAAAAAAAGCAGATGACCTGATCGTTATCACGATCTCAATCATCCACTTTGACTTACTATTTGAATAATGTATCTAATACACGATTGATTCAGCATTATACAGAATACAACTGTAAATCATACAGCTTCTTATAAATACCATCATTTTGAAGCAATTGTTGATGCGTACCCATTTCACGAATCTTTCCCTTATGCATGACGATGATATTATCGGCATGCTGGATCGTACTTAAACGGTGAGCTACCATGATCGTTGTTCTTCCTTCCATCAGTCTTTCCAGGGCTTGCTGGATCAATTGTTCTGTTTCGGTATCAATATTAGCTGTCGCTTCATCCATGACCAGAATCTTCGGATCAAAAGCCAGTGTCCTCGCAAAGGAGAGCAGCTGCCGCTGTCCGCTTGAAAGCGTCGATCCTCTTTCACTGACAGGCTCATGATAACCTTCCGGTAAATGTTCGATAAAATGAGCTGCATTGACCGTTTGGGCACTCTTCACAATCGTTTCATCGCTGATATCATCATTCAACAATCGGATATTACTGCTGATATCCCCTGTAAAGATAAAGACATCCTGCTGCATCTGACCGATGGCCTCACGAATCTGTGCAATACTTAAATCCTTGATATCGACATCATCAATCAGAATCTGTCCTTTTTGAATATCATAATAACGGCCGATCAGATTTAAGATTGAAGATTTTCCGGCACCGGTCGCCCCAACAAAGGCTACTTTCTCCCCCGGATGAATTATAAACGAAACATCTCTTAATACATAATCATCTTTTTCATAAGCAAACCATGCATGCTTGAACTCGATCTTACCTTTGATCTCATCCAAAATGACCGGATTTTCCTTTTCCAATATCGTATTCTTTTCATCAAGGATCGTAAATATCTTTTCTGCACTGGCAAAGGCATTCTGCAATGTTGAAAACTGTTCCGCAAGATCCTGTATCGGTTCAAAGAAATTAGAAATATAATTGATGAATACATATAAGATTCCGATCGTCAGGGTACTGTCCAATACATTCATACCACCCATATATAAAACAATGCCCAAAGCCAGCTGACTTAGAAAATAAATCAACGGTCTAAATATCGCAAACACGCTCATCTGCTTGATATTTGCACGATACAATTCACTGTTTTTATCTTTAAATTCATCATATTTCATTTTCTCATTCGCAAATATCTGAATCAGACGCATACCCGAAATATTTTCAGATAAGAAAGTATTCAACATACTGATCTTTGTACGGATTTCACGATGGATCTTTCGAGATAACCGTTTAAATACAACGGTCAATGCGGCAATTACCGGTACCAAGATAAATGAATATAATGCCAAGGTCAGATTCATGCTTAACATAACGACAGCCAGACCAATAATCTTTATTGAATTTCTGAACAGTCGAATCAAAATCGTTGCATACATCTCATGTAATGATTCCACATCATTCGTCGCTCTTGTTACGATTCGTCCTACCGGATGAGTATCAAAGAAACGCAGTGGCAGCGAATGTACATGATGAAAGATTTCCTTTCTGATTTCATAAATGATATTCTGACCCGTCAGCTGCAATACCCATGTCTGAACAAAAGTACAGATAAGATTCAATACCAGTATGATGGTATAAAGGATACCTATACGAATGATTCCATGAAAATCATTATTACGCAGTACTTTCAATTCATCAGCGTCCAGTTTTTCACCACTGATTCCCGCTATCACCATACCATCCTTCGTCACGCTTTCCGGCACGACACTTCCCAGACTGATTTCATGCAGTTCTTCACTTTCCTGGGCATTTAAATCGGTAAAGTAATAATATTCATCTTCATACATCAAAAGCTGAGCAAAACAATCAGCTCCCTCTAAATCTTTCGAAAGATATTCACCTTGAAAGGAAAGATCGCTCTTTTCCACAATTGCATAAGGCTGGTTATATCCTTCAATATACGTATCAATTGCATCACCAATTAAAATTGGACGAAGCAATTCAAACACCGTAATCAATAAAACAAGTATGATCGACAACACCATCTGCTTCGTATATGGCTTCATATATGCCATCAGACGTTTGGTAATGCTGCCGGAGTATTCGGATTCAACTTTTTCTTCAACCATTTCTGCCATGTTATCCTCCTTTACTCAGCACCCAGCTGTTTCTCCAGCTGCTGTTTATCATACATTTCCTTAAAGATACCGCCTAATGCCATCAGCTCATCAAAGGTTCCATATTCAGCTTTCTTGCCTTCCTCAAGAATTAAGATATGGTCTGCATTCTTCACCGTTGATATACGATGAGCAATCATGATCGTAGTTTTATCTTTTCTTTTCTTTTTCAGATTTTCCAATATCTGATCTTCTGTATCCGTATCAACTGCACTTAAGGAATCATCCAAGATCAAGATCGGAGAATCCTTTAACAAGGCACGGGCAATCGCACAACGCTGCTTCTGGCCACCTGAAAGCGTCACGCCACGCTCACCGACAACCGTCTGATAACCTTCAGGAAAATCAATGATATTGTCATGCACACAAGCCATCTTACATACTTCAACGACCTCTTCATGGGTCGCATTTCGTTTTCCAAAAGAAATATTTCTCTCCAGCGTGTCACTAAACAAATAACTATCCTGCGGCACATAAGCAATGCTGCTCCTTAATACATGCAGTGGTATTTTCTTTATATCATGACCATCAAATAAGATCTCACCCTCACTGATATCATATAAACGTAAAAGTAAATTCACCAAGGTCGTCTTTCCATCTCCCGTACGACCTAAGATTGCCAAAGTTTCACCACGTTTGATCTCAAGTGACAAGTCACTTAAAGCATCCTGAAATTCATCACCATAGCTAAAGGAAAGATGACGGATCGAGATATCACCATATAATTCTTTTATATCTAACGGATGCTCATCATCCACGATATCCGGTATTTCATCAAACACCTGATTGATACGTCCAATCGCTGCTCTTCCTTGTGAGAAAGAAGTAATGCTGTCTCCTAAAGCAATCATCGGCCATACCAGCATACCCAGATATTGATTAAATGCCACAAAACGGCCTAAGGTAATCTGAGCAGTCAAAGCCAGATAACCACCATAGATAATCGTAATTACATAGCTCAAGCCAATGATAAAGTCCATCAAAGGCGTAAAAGTAGCCATTAACTTTACGACCCGCATATTCATTTTCTTATTATAATCATTAACCTTTTGAAAAGCTTTATCCTGCTTTTCCTCCTGTACAAAAGCTTTGATGACACGCTCACCCGTAATGCTTTCCTGTACATGATCGCTCAGCTTCGCAAAAGCATCCTGCTTTTTCGCAAAACGACGTTCAAACTCTTCACCAAAATAATAACCACCGATGGCAATCAGCGACATTGGGATCAACGTCAGCAATGTCAGTTTAAAATCAACATATACCATCATCTGATACAATACCAAGGCTGTCATCACGATCGCATCAAAGCTGCTGATCACTGCCGGCCCGATTGAATTTCGCAAAGCTTCTAAGTCATTTGTGAAATGAGTCATCAAATCACCTGTTTTATGTGTATTGAAATATGTCTGTGACAATTCTTCCAATTTAGAAAACATGTCATTACGTAATTCATTTTCAATTTTTCGGGAAGTACCAAAAATAAAAACACGCCAGAAAACGCGTCCTATCGTAATCAGCAAAGCTACTCCCAAAAGAGCTAAAATCAACTGAAGCACACCATTCAAATCAAGGGTAAAAGAAGATAAGCCATCCGTAATTTCACCTGTAATTTGTGGAATGAATAAGTTGACATAATCAACCATCAGCAAAGTCAATAGACCAATTACATAAGGGATCTTATATTTCCATATATACGGAAACAAAACACCCTTCTTTTTCATACATTCACCCCCACAGCTGCAATGAATATATTGTAATTCCAATTGAATTTTTTTTCAAGTATCCTTGATGCTTTAAATCACAAAAAAAGAAAGTGTTTTCATCCTCGTGTAATTCATTTATCTTATATCAATCAAAAAAAGAAGCTCATAAAATAAGCTTCTCTATTTACGATAGTATTTAACCCATTCCATCAGTAAATCAAACCATGTCTGAACATGAGATTCATTGGTTCCTGTCCGTTCACTTGCCAATGACAATGCATGACTGCCCTGTTCATAAAAGTGAGCTTCCCACGGAACATGCTTCTCTTGAAGCATCTTTGCATAATCAAGTGATTGCCCAATTGGAACAAGTTCATCTTTAGCCGTATGCCAGATAAAAGTAGGTGGTGTATTCTGATTCACTGTATTCACAGGACTCCACTCATCCATAATCTCTTTATCAGGATCGATCGTATTATAAAATGCTTTATACATCTTGATCAATCCCGGCTGATTCTCTTTCAGCCACATCAAATAATCTTCATCAAGCCTTGTTACCCCGTAACATATGACCTGAAACCATGGCTGAATACCTTTTGATAATCCTGCTTTTTCCAATAACCATTCCTCATTCCACCAGTTTCCATAGACTGCACTCAAATGACCTCCGGCAGAAAACCCGATCGTTGCAATCTTAGAAACATCGACATGCATTTCATCTGCGTGATCAGTGATCAGTTTCATGGCCATCGCTAATTCTACAAGTGAGTTAGGATAATTCGAAGATACATGATCACTGTTATAAATCAATCGTTCTCCCTCATCAATGGCTTCATCAAATGTCCAATCCGGATGCTTTTTCATCAAATCAGATGTAATGGTAGAATAAGAAAAAACAAAAGACTGAAAATCATTTTCATAAAATGCTTGAGCAACCGGTTCTCCTTCATTGCTTCCTACAAGCATATAAGCCCCTCCGGGAATGACGACGATGGCAGGTCTGCTCTTATCTGATTCATGAAGATAGGCTGTTAAATAAGCGCTGTCTTTTATTTCATACTTTTTTTGAATCATTGTATTCTCCTTTATTTTTATTTTTTCTACAAAATATTATAACATATTTATCTTTTTCAACATTCAAGAAAGGTATATATATAAAGAAAAAGAGGTTCACTTCGGGGCGGCACGCATAAAACAGCATAAGAATGTTTTCAGGAAACGGCGTAGCTTCGGCTATGCCGTTTCTCCGTTTTGCAGGTCAATCAGTAAAGACGCGGGGAGTATTCCTACAAGGTCATAGGA
>NZ_CALVGS010000085.1 GCF_944327115.1 uncultured Traorella sp. | reverse complement strand
TATCATGGAAATTAAAAGAGATATTTATCTTCAACAATTGATTGATCGAAAAGATAATGGGATGATAAAAGTAATTACAGGAATTCGCAGATGTGGAAAATCCTACTTGCTTTTTACTATCTTTAAGAGATATCTTCTAGAAAGTGGAATTGATACAGATCATATCATTGAAATTGCATTAGACGGTATTGAAAATGAGGAATTAAGAGATCCCAAGGTGTGTTATCAGTACATTAAAAATGCTATGAAAGATAAGGGTAAATATTATTTACTTTTGGATGAAGTACAGTTCATGCCACATTTTGAGGAAGTGTTAAACAGCTTGCTTCGCTTAAATAATATTGATGTATATGTAACAGGAAGCAATTCTAAATTCTTATCAAGTGATATTGTTACAGAATTTCGTGGAAGAGGTGATGAAATTAGGATTTATCCTCTTTCTTTCGCAGAGTTTTATTCTGCCTACGATGGAGAGTATGATGATGCCTGGAATGAATATATGACTTATGGTGGTCTTCCACAGATCGTAGGATTAAAAAGTGAACGCCAAAAATCTGATTATTTAAAGAATATGTTTACAAATGTATATTTGAAGGATGTTATAGAAAGAAACAAGATACATAATACAGATGAGATCAATATTTTAGTGGATGTGCTTGCATCTACGATTGGTGCACTAACAAATTCTTTAAAAATCTCTAATACGTTTAAAAGCGAACGTCAGATGAGTTATACGAATAAAACGATTTCAAAACATATTGATTATTTAGTTGAAGCTTTTTTAATTTCAAAAGCAACTCGTTATGATATCAAGGGAAGAAAATATATAGGTGCTAATCAAAAATACTACTTTACTGATTTAGGACTGAGAAATGCAAGGTTAAATTTCAGACAGCAGGAACCTACCCATATTATGGAAAATATCGTTTATAATGAGTTACTTATCCGTGGTTATAATGTTGATGTTGGCGTCATAGATGTATATGATAAAGATAAAGAAGGAAAACGTATTCGCAAACAGTTAGAGGTTGATTTTGTAGTAAATCAAAGCAGTCAAAGGTATTATATTCAGGTTGCTTATGATATGAGTTCAAAGGAAAAGCAGAATCAGGAATTTAACTCTTTACGTAATATTCCGGATTCATTTAAGAAAATCGTAATCGTTAATGGAAATAAAAAGCCATGGCATAATGATGAGGGTTTTGTAATTATGGGGATGAAATATTTTCTTTTAAATGCAGATAGTTTGAAATTTTAAGAAAATAAATCTGTATATAAAAATTGAGGCTATTAAAGCCTCATTCTTTTTCATCATTGTTTTGGATATAATTTTGAATCGTTTCATCACTATAACTTAACAGTTTTCCAAAACGATAGGCAATCTCAAAACGATAAGTATCATATTCATGTTGTTCAACAGATTTTGCTTTTAACTTCTTTAATGTCTTGTATTCTTCGATATCTTTTTCATCTTTATAAAAAATGATATTGTAGGTATTTTTATTCATGGAAGCAGGAAATAAATCAGTAATGAGCGGATCATCATCTAAATAAAAATGAATCTGATACTTCTCACTGATCATCTGGGCAAAAGGGACATACTGATCTCGCAGCTCTTTAGAAGCAGAAGGATGAGATAATGCGATACGCTTTAATCCGGCCTTTACCATTTCACTAAAACAATCCATAACACCACACTGGTAAGAATAAGCATCTATTTGTTTCATAAGACCTCCATTAAGATAAAACAGGAATTGCCCGTTTTGTAGCTTTTAGTACCGTATATAACAAGAATACATCGACAGGAAACATCAATATATTTTTTAATATTCTTGCTTGCACAAGAATGATAAAGGCATTGCCGTAAAGGATATGAAGCCATAGGGGCGTTAAAAATATATTGATCAATAAAACAACACTAAGTCTTGCAAGAATGACACGTTTTAAAGACATTGATTTCTTATAAAAGAACAGTCCATAAATAAAACCTGTGAGAAACTCATTTAATCCAAATAAGGGCATATAAGGACCGCTGGGATTTAAAAGATATTTGATGTTATCACAGATGATGCCTGCTGCTCCTGCCATCACAGGTCCGTATGTAAAGGCACAGGCGGCCAATGCTAATGAAGAAAAATTAATTTCCAGCATTTTGGGGATCACTACGATCTTAAAATACCCTAAAGCAGCATTCATAGCTACAAATAACGAAGTACCCACTAATGTTTTGACATTTTTAATGCCTTGACCGCTCTGGCGTATCAGATGAGAAATTGATCTAAATTCTGTCAGTAAGTTATCCATATATAAAAACCTCCTTTTCTACTATTGTCATGAAAAAGAGGCATTTTTGCGATTTTCATGCAACAGTGGGATGCGAGATATATATCGCAAGAAAATCTTTTCGCCTAACTGACAACTCCCCGTTCAGTTAATACTTAACGCATATATCTCTACTCTGCTAACGCTTTTATTATATGTCGAAATGAAAAGCAAATCAATCATTTTACGTTTATTTATGAATTTAAATGAAATGACTATAGTGTCATGGAATATTTTTATACATATGATATACTGAACGCATACGAGGAGTAATGAATATGAAAAATAAAAGGTTTATTTATGGAATTGTCGGTTCACTGGTATTGGCAGCTGTTTTGTTTTTCTTCTTTTTGCCGCCGATCAATCCAACCAGCATTGCATTTTGGATTTATCTGTGGGTATCGCTGATTCCATTGTTGATAGCAGTGATCGCCAACATGACGAAAAGTGCGAATGTGAAAAAAGAGCAGGGAATCTTAGGTGTTTTTGCCGCTTCCATTGCAGTGGTATTAGTGGTCATGTTTATATGCAGTCCGATCTTCCATGCCGGTGAGTATGCCCGGCGAATTGATTTGGTGGAAGCAGATTTTAGTGAGATCGATGAAGTTGATTTTACGAAGACGGCGATCATTGATCGTGATTCTACCATGGTTTTAGGGGATCGAACATTGGGACAGCTTCCTGAGCTTATCAGCCAGTTTGAGGTGAGCGATATCTATTCACAGATCTCTTATCAGGATACGATTGTTCGTGTAACACCGCTTGATTATAATGGTCTGATCAAATATTTTTCAAATCACTCAGAAGGAATACCGGGTTATATCATCGTGAATGCGACAACCGGGAAGAGTGATCTTGTGAAACTGGAAGATTTAGGATTAGACGGTATGAAATACAGTGAAAATGCCATCTTGTTTGAAGACCGTGATCGTCATATGCGTTTTGCTTATCCATTCGACATCTTCTATGAAACGAATTTTGAAATCGATGAAGAAGGTGTGCCATATTGGATCACTTCAACGATTTCTTATAAAGGTATTGGTCAGAAACCAACGATCACAGGTGTCATTGCCATGAATGCGATTGATGGCAGTATGAATAAATATGCCATAGGAGAAATTCCTGAATGGATTGATCGTGTTTATGCCAGCGATCTGATCATTGAACAGGTGAATCAGTCAGGTGCCTATGTACATGGATTCATTAATTCAATTATCGGTCAAAGAGATGTCTATCAGACAACAGAAGGTTATAACTATATCGTGTTAAATGATGATATATGGCTTTATACAGGTATTACATCGGTCAACAGTGATGAATCAAATATTGGTTTTGTTTTAGTAAATCAGCGTACACAGGAAGCAAAGATCATCATGAGCAGTGGTGCTGAGGAATTTTCAGCTATGAGGAGTGCAGAAGGAAAGGTTCAGCATTTGGGCTATACATCAACGTTCCCATTATTGATCAGCGTGGGTGGACGGCCGACGTACTTAGTATCGCTTAAGGATAATGCAGGTCTTGTGAAAATGTATGCGATGATCGATTGTGAGGATTATCAGCAGGTAGTGACGGTTGACAAGGATAAAGGCCTGGAATATCTGAAGAGCCAATATGTGGCGGCTATGAATATCGTAGATACAGATAATGTTGAGGAAAAAGATATTGTTGTTTCTTCCATTTCGTATATGAATATTTCCGGTGATACCTATGCTTATATCATGGATCAGGAAGGAAATGTCTATAAAGGGCATGTAACGATCAATGAAAAACTCTTGCCTTTTATTAAGGAAAATGATGTTTTAAAAGTTAAATATACAAAAGGTGATGTTAACAGCATCATTGAAATCACACAGTAAGGGTGCAGTATTACGCACCCTTTTATCATATGATGTAATTTGTATAAATTTGTATATGATCAGGCATTGAGAAGGTCTTGATGATATGTTAGTATATACATTATGAAAAAATATGCGATTTTAACGGATTCATCATGTGATATTGATGACAAAACAGCTCAGGAGCTTGGAATATTTGTACTTCGGATGCCCATTACGATTGATGAAAAAGAATATACAGAAGGAGTCGATATTGACTTAAACGGTATTAAAAAAGCCATGTCAGACGGTAAAGTAGTAAAGACTTCTCAAGCTCGATTAGGTGCACTTATAAAGATGTATGACAGCTTATTGGAGGAATATGATGAGATCATACATATCCCATTATCCTCGGGTTTAAGCGGGATGTATGAAACATCGCTCATTCAGTCAAAGACCTATGAAGGAAGAATAACGGTCATTGATGCGAAATGTGTCTGTTATCCATTGACTAAATTATGTCTGGATGTGAAAGAAATGATTGGTGAAGGGAAAACAGCTTCAGAAATAAAAGATATGATTGAAAATACTCCTTCTATTATGGAAGCCATCATCATTCCCAGTGATCTGAATTACCTTAAACGGGGAGGCAGGATCACACCGGCTGCAGCTGCACTTGCAAATCTTTTGAAAATCGTACCTGTCTTATCTTTAAAAGAGGGTGTGATTGATGTCTTTGATAAAGTAAGAACATGGAAGAAAGCTATTCATAAAGGTATTGATGAAGCAATAAATGTAGAAGATCCTTCTCAATATTACTGGATGGTCATTGCTGATGGTTTTGATGATATGGTAGAAGAAGTAAAGCAGGAATTAGAGAAAAGGACTCATCAGCAGGTAGAAGTTCATCAGTTTGGAGCTGTGATACTTTCTCATACAGGTCCGGGAGTCGTAGCTTTCGGAAAGATAAAAAAAATAAAAAAGGTTCTTGACAATTAATTTTTTGTGTTTTATTATTTTAGCAACAATACAATAAAGACGATGAAAAGAAAAGTAATTCATTGAAAGTCTAAAGAGAGTTCTTGGCTGGTGTGAAAGAATGACGGAAGATGAATGAAAATGGCCTTGGAGTTGCATACCGAACCGGAAGGTTAGGCTATGACGGGTTCACCCGTTACAGTGATAGAGTATAATCCTATGGGACGTACTTGATGAGGAAATAATCGTGAGATTATTTTAAACTAAGGTGGTAACGCGAATACACTCGCCCTTATATGGGCGAGTTTTTTTATTGTATTGAGTAGTGAGTAAATAAAGGAGGAAACAGAAGATGAAAAAATTACTCAGTTTACTAGTTGCAGGGGCTTTATTAGCTGGCTGCTCAAGCACAACGGATACGGAGGATAAGACGATTAGAATCGGTGCTACGCAGGTACCGCATGCGGAAATTTTGGAAGATGTGGTAAAACCAATATTGGAAGAAGAAGGATGGGATGTAGATATTACGGTATTTACAGATTATATACAGCCAAATACAGGTGTAGAAGAAGGCAGTCTGGATGCCAACTATTATCAGACTTTAGATTATATGAATACTCAGAATGAAGAAGGCGGTCTTCATTTAGTAGCAGTAGCCGGCATTCATTTGGAGCCTATGAGCTGCTATTCTTCAAAATATACAAGTGTTGATGAAATACCTGACGGTGCTAAGATTTCGATTCCAAACGATGCCAGCAATGGTTCCAGAGCTTTAAAACTGTTAGCTGCAAATGGTTTGATCACATTGAAAGAAAAAGACGGTCTATATACTGTATTAGATATAGCGGAAAATCCTCATAACTATGAAATCGTTGAGCTGGAAGCTGCTCAGCTGCCAAGAAGCTTGGATGATGTGGATGCTTCCGTTATCAATGTAAACTATGCGTTACAGGCTGAATTAAATCCGGTAGATGCTTTATTTACGGAAGATGCAACTTCTGAAGAAAGTGCAGATTATGTAAACTATTTAGTTGTAAAAGAAGGAAATGAGGAAACTGAAAAAACAAAAGCCCTTATCGAAGCGATGACAAGCGAAGAGGTAAGAAGCTATATCGAAAAAACTTACGGCGGTTCAGTACTTGCGGCATTCTAGCCGATGAAAACGATTTATTTAGCTGGCGGCTGTTTCTGGGGCATTCAAAAATACATGGATCAATTTGACGGAATCATTGAAACAGTCGTCGGTTATGCTAATGGATATTTGGATGATCCGACATATGAAGATGTAAAAGCACAGAAAAGCGGTCATGCGGAAACAGTAAAAATCGTATATGATGAAAAAATCATATCATTAGAAGAAATTCTAAAAAAATTTCTGCTTGTCATCGATCCCACTTCACTGAATAAGCAAGGTGAAGATGAAGGAAGTTCTTATCGAAGCGGTATCTATTATACCGATGATAAAGATTCAGATATCATCGTTCAAATGATCCAAGATGAACAGAAGAAATATGATCGCCCAATCGTCGTGGAAATTCTACCTTTAACAGTATTTTATAAAGCAGAGGAATATCATCAGAAATATCTGGAGAAAAATCCGGAAGGTTATTGTCATATCGGTACCTGTTTTTTCAAGAATAAGGAGTAATTTTATGATAGAGATAAACAATCTAAGTAAAAATTTTGGAGAGCTCAATGTTTTAAATCAGATTTCTTTCAATATCGAAAAAGGTGAAATCTATGGTATTATCGGACAAAGCGGTGCCGGTAAATCTACTCTTTTAAGGTGTATTAATGGATTGGAAAAATTCGACAGCGGTTCACTTGTAGTAGATGGTAAAGAAATCCAGCATTTAAAAAAGGGTGAATTACGACAGGTTCAAAAAGAAATGGGTATGATCTTTCAGAATTTTAATCTGTTGAGCCGCTTAAATGTATATGACAATGTAGCCCTGCCTTTACAGTTTTGGGGACAAAAGAAAAACAGTCCTGAGAACAAAGAAAAAATTATGAATTTACTGCGGCTTGTTGGTTTGGAAGATAAAATCAACAGCAAGCCTGCCCAGCTCAGCGGTGGTCAGCAGCAGCGTGTAGCCATTGCAAGAGCTTTGGTATTGGATCCTAAGATCTTATTATGTGATGAAGCGACCTCTGCATTGGATCCGGTAATCACGAAAGGCATTCTTGATCTGCTTATAAAGATCAATAAAGAAATGGGAATTACAATCGTTGTAGTAACACACCAGATGGAAGTCATTAAGCAAATATGCAGTAAGGTTGCCTTCATAAAAAATGGTAAGGTCGTTGCAGTAGGCAAACCGGAGGAATTATTTGTCGCACCGAATAAAGAGATCCAAGCATTTGTGGGAGATAATGCGGAAACTCTTCCAAAGAAAGGAATCAATGTCAAATTATTCTTTGCGAATGAAAATTCAGAAGCCCATTTGATAACGACGCTTGCAAGAACCTTAAATATTGATTTTGATATTTGTCAGGGCAAGCTGGAAAATTATCGAGGAACGATACTTGGCAGTCTGATCATTAATATTCAGGAAGAGGATAAGGAAAAAGTATATGCATTTTTAAAACAGCACAATATTATTTGGGAGGAATTGGTATGAGTCAGATATTATTAAAAGCTTTATATGAAACTTTATATATGGTTCTCGGTTCAACATTCTTTTCAGTGATATTGGGATTTATTCCGGCCATTGTCATGACATTGACAGCCAGCGATGGCTTGCGTCCTAATAAAAAAATCTATGCGATCTTAGATTTTCTTGTGAATACATTTAGAAGTTTTCCTTTTGTGATATTGATGTGTCTGGTAACTCCTCTGACACGTTTCATCGTAGGAACAACGATTCAAAAAACAGCAGCCTTGGTTCCTTTGACGATCGGTGCTATTCCTTTTGTCGCAAGAGTGATCGAATCATCATTACGAGAGGTGGATCATGGATTGATCGAAGCTGCCAAGTCGTTTGGTGCCAGTGATTTTCAGATCATGCTTCGCGTATATTTGAAAGAAGCTTTGCCGTCCATCGTTTCCGGAATTATCCTGGTCATGATCTCACTGATCGGTTACAGTGCCATTGCCGGAACGATGGGAGCCGGAGGTTTAGGAGATATTGCGATACGTTATGGTTATCAGAGTTACAGTGATGAATATATGTTTGTTACAAGTATTATTTTGATCATCATCGTTCAGATCATCCAGACTACCGGTAACTATTTCTATAAGAAATTATCTTAATCATGAATTATTCTTATTTATAGGGACTCTTATCAGGAGTTCCTTTAATTTTTTTGTGTTTAAAGGGATCAGTGGGAAAAGATAATTGTGATGAAGGATCGTCGGTGTGAAATAAAGCATGAGGATCATCAAAATAAGGCCACTGATAAAACCAAAAATATTCAATAGCCAGATCAGTATGATCAGCAGGATGCGCCAAAGCTTAAAAGCATAACTGAGCTCATAAGAAGGCTGAGTAAAGTTAGCTAATGAAACAAAAGCCATATATAAAAGGACTTCCGGTACGAACCAATGTGCCTTGATGGCAAATTCGCCTAAAACAAGGGCACCGATGACACCAAAAGAACCGCTTAGAGCACTAGGGGTGTTTAATGAAGCCAGCTTGATCGCATCAATTAAAAATTCAACGATCAAAAGCTGAATGATGATAGGAACGGCATTCATTTTTTGGACTTGAAGGAAGCTGAGCCATTCGGGAAACAAATGAGGATTCTGAATATAAAGATACCAAAGAGGTGTTAAAAACAAAGTACAGGCAAAAATGATCAGGCGTACCCAACGCAAATAGGTACCGATGAGTGGTGGAAAATAGAAGTCATTGGCTTCCTGAAGAAAATCAAAAAAGGATGTAGGAAGGATCATGGCAGCCGGAGAATTATCGACAAGAACGATGATCTTACCTTCATAGATATTAGCGCTTGCGACATCCGGGCGCTCGGTATAACGTATTCTGGGAAAAGGATTCCACCAATTTTTTCGAATCAGACATTCAGCCAGTGATTCTTGAGCCAGTGCCAGTGAGGGAATATCAATAGCACTGATCTGTGCTTTTAAATCAGCAACATTTTTTGGATCTGTTACGTTCTCCATATAACATAGCACTACATCGGTTTTTGATTTCGTACCAACCGTATGGATTTCTACTTTTAAATGCTCATCTCGTATCCTTCTCCGTATGAGGGCAGTATTGAAAACCAGTGTTTCTACAAACGAATCACGGCTTCCTCTTAATACACGATCATCTTCAGGTTCACTGATAGAACGGTTCGGATAGGTTCTTCCATCAATGCTGATGGCAAAATCATAACCGTCGATCAGACAAAGAATGCTTCCGGAAAGTATTTGTGTCATGATCGTTTCAAAATCATCGATCAATTCAACTTCTGTATAAGGAATATTTCTCTTTTCAAATTCATTCATTCGAAAAGGAAAATCTTCAGGAGTGAGTTTTAAGAGAAATTCAAAAATCTTCTCAAAGATCTCATCCTTCACAAATCCATCAATAAAATAAAACGTACACTCCCTGTTTCCGATAATTAAACAACGATTACATATATCAAAATTATTTTCAACATCCAGCTTATGATTTAAATATTCAACATTCAGCTGATAAGCTTCTTTCAGTTTCATGATTCACCTCACAAATAGTATGAAACAAAAAAGAGGAATCATGAATCATATTTTGTTAGAAAAAATGTGTGCATACACAAAAAAGATAATGAAACAGATAAAAAAGGAGCAATTACTCCTTTTCAAACATTTCATCAGCCAATTTTTCAATAAAATCATTATAAGTACTAATACCAAGACATTTTAATACATTGCTTCTTTCTGAAAAGAATGGAATGATATTATCAATTACGTTTTTAAAAAATAATTCATCTCCTGCTTTTACACCAATCAGCAATACGATATTCACTTTTTTATCATCCCAGTAAATTTGTTCTTCATTAATTGCAATTGCTAAGAAAGAATGATTGCAATTGTGGTAAAGAGAGTGCGGAATGGCGACGGAACTATCAAATGCAGTAGAAGATATATATTCCCTGTCCAATACTTCTTTTTTAAAACTGGAACTACAATACCCTAATTTTAATGCATCTTCTGTAATCATGCTTATGATTTGTTCAAAGCCTTCTATGGATATATTTCGATAAAAAAGGCGGTTCGTTGAAAATTGTTTTAAAGCTTCTTTAAATGAATGTTTATGTTTTTCTAACAGCAGTGATTCAATGAAATGCCCGATTAAATTTATATTCTTTGCAGATAGGAATTCATCAATATAGATAATGGGTATTTGATTGTTTTTTAATAATGGATAATTTGAAATGATAAAATCTACATTTGTTGGCATTTGATCAACATATTTCGCATTTAGTGATGCCACGATCGTAATTGAATCCCTAAAACGATTACTGATTTCATCTAACTGTTTAGAAAAATAGTTGTGGTAATTGAAATAAACAAAACAACAAGTTAATTTGTCATGGGACATATATGTATCTTCAACATAAGCACCGATATGAATCGCTAAAAAAGCAATTTCACTATCTGAAATTTTATTGTATTGTTCTTTAAACATCTCTTTGACATAATAAATTGACATATCATAGATAAAAGGATATTTTGTTTTAATTTGTGCTAAAAGAGAATTGCTTTGCATATTAGGACTGTTGATCCTGTCAATCATAAGCATTGTATGAAGAATGATCTTAATTTTAAAAGCTTCATCAAATTGTGATAAGTGATAATAATTTTCCAGCTTTAATAAGGCAGATAATGATTTATCAATAATCTCTTGTGGTACAAAATCAGAAATATTGCTCATGTTGATATGATCCTGATTAAATGAATTACAATTATTTCGAATAATCAGGAATAAATAATGCAATTCATTTTTATTGAGTTTAATATTGAAGAAATTTTCTGCTGCTTGTACGATTTGTAAGAAGAACTTATTATCTTCATAAATGCTATATGATGGAGCAATATCATTATTAAGAACATTCTGACTTTTGATTCTTTCAGATAATATACAAAAATAGATGATTAACATATTAAAATTATAATCATTAATATAAATTTCATGTTCGTTTAAAATATCAGCAATCCTACGAACAAAAGATTTGAGATTTGGTATATTTGAATAATAAAAGCTGCTGCTGGTTTCAAAAAAATTAGCATTTTCTTTTTGAAGAAGATAAGATAATAAATGTCTTTTATTAATTTCAGATCCTTCAAGTTTAATTAAATTACGTTTTCGAGTTAACGTTAGATCGTATTTAAGGATTGTCTTTTTTACATGTTTTAAAAGTGTTTCAAGGTGTGAATCGGAGATAAACATAGAATCAGCTAAATAATAAGTAGAAACTTCTTTATTCTCAATAAGCAGGCTTCTTAGAATGTAATTGACACGGCTTTTAAAATCATCATTAAAAAATAAAGAGTTTTTTTCATTGTCTATATTAAAATCACGATTCAATTTATAACCTTTATTCGATGATAAAATAAGATTTTCTTTATAATCATTGATTCTTTTGACATAATTTGAAACTGTTTTTGTTGAAACGCCAAAAATATCTGCAATCTCTGCAGCTTCATACCAATCCGCTTTTTTTTCTAATAGCAATAGTAATTCTTTATTTGATATTTTCATGAACATATTATATCATAAATAATTTTTATGTAATTTTTTTAAAGTATCTATTCAATCCAAAAAATGCCGGCTAAATAATTTCTTAGCAGTAGGAAAAAAAACGGATAGTGAAAGATTCCGAATGAAAGAGATTTTATAGAATTTGAAAAATATCTGTGCTGTTGGATAAAGAAAAAAATGAAATTTAGTGATACCCTTTTATAATTAAGGTGGAGGTGATGTTATGTATCACGTAAGGCATAAGTTTCCAGATAATTTTTTATGGGGAGGCGGATTCGCGGCTGATCAAATGGAAGGAGCATATTTAACTGATGGCAAAGGTTTATGTGTTGCTGATCTAACAAAATATGTAAATGATCTTCCGTTAGAAAAAAAAGGTAATAAAGAGATGACGATGGAAGTGATAGAAGAAGCTGTCAATGATAAGGATGGGAATTATCCTAAACGTCGAGGTATTGATTTCTACCATACATATAAGGATGATTTAAAGCTTCTTGGAAAAGATGGTCTAGGTTTAAAATCATTTAGGACATCTATCAATTGGGCAAGAATATTTCCAAATGGTGATGATGAAAAACCAAATGAAGCAGGCCTAAAGTTCTATGATGATTTGATAGATGAAATCATTGCAAATGGTATGGAACCGATGATTACGATGTCACATTATGAAATGCCGGTAAATTTAGTTACGAAATATCGTGGCTGGTATCAAAGAGAAACGATAAATTTCTTTGAAAAATACGGTAAAGTCATCCTTGACCGCTATCACGACAGAGTAAAATTATGGATCAATATTAATCAAATTAATTTGCTTGCTCACGAATCTATACTACATTTAGGAATACCTTGTGATACAGTAAAAAATGTACATGAAGCTAAATATCAGGGTGTAATTCATGAGATGATAGCCTGTGCAAGAATTAGTAAATATGCGCATGAGCATTATCCTGATGTTAAAATAGGGTGCATGCTTTGTCAGGGATATGATTATGCAGCTACTTGCAAACCTGAAGATGTTTTGGCAACAACACGGCATAATCAAATGGAGGTTTTCTTCAGTGATGTGTTATTAAGGGGTAAAATCCCAGGTTATGCGTGGCATTATTTTGAGGAAAACGGATATAACATTCAAGTAACTGATGAAGATATAGAGATGTTAAAAAATACGAGCGATTATTTTACTTTTTCATATTACTATACTACTCTTTGTGATAAAGAACATTTTGAAAATAATAATAAGACATTTATTAATAAAGAGTTACCTGCAAATCCATGGGGGTGGAGTGTTGATCCTGATGGCTTGCGAACATTATTAAACATTTTCTATGATCGTTACCAATGCCCTATTTATATTACTGAAAATGGTATTGGCTTGTTTGATAAACTAGATGAAGATGGACATATCCATGACAATTATCGTCCTGATTATTATCGTAAACATATTAAGGCGATGAAAGAAGCGATTGAAGATGGTGTTGATTTAAGAGGATATTATGCATGGGCACCTTTGGATATTGTGAGTTGTTCAAGTAGTGAGATGAGCAAACGATATGGATTTATCTATGTAGATTTAGATGATTACGGCCACGGCAGCGGTAAAAGAATTAAAAAAGATAGTTATGACTGGTTTAAAAAAGTATTAAATTCCAATGGCGAGGATTTAGATTAGATAATTGAAAGGAGATAATCATGAAGAAATACGAAGTACTGCTAGTTTGTGGTGGTGGATTCAGTAGTGGGTTCATGGCCAAAGCATTACGTGATGCGGCAAAACAAAAAGGAATAGAAATGCATGTTCAAGCAAAAAGTGAAACAGCACTGGAAGATTATATAGACGAAATTGATGCGGTGATGGTTGGCCCACATATGGCTTATGTTATGGAAGAAGCAAAGGCATTAACTGATGAATATGGAGTTACGCTAGTGCTAATGAAACCTGATTATTACAAATCATTAGATGGAAAAGCATGTTTAGAACATCTATTAGAGTGTCTGAAGGAGGATGGAAAGTATGAATAAACTATTGGCGGTATTTGAGAAGCATCTAGTTCCTACGATGGAAAAAGTGAATCGCTATATTTGGGTGAGTACATTAAAAGATGCCATTATGCAAACCCTACCTATGACATTGCTCGGATCTATATTTTGCGTGTTGACGGTTCCGGCAGATTTACTTGGCTGGACATGGTTTAGTAATTTCTGGACACCGTGGCAATGGACAATGGGACTTCTTGCTGTATTTATTGCTGTTCTAGTACCCTTAAATTATCTTGAAAAAAGAAAGCTTAGACGTCAGCGTGTAGCAGGTATCATGGCAAGTGTTTCCTGTTTTATCATTATCGTTAATCCAAGCATTGTAGAAGAGGGTGCACTGGGATTAGCGCAGTCTTTATTAGGAGCAGGTGGTATGCTTGCGGCTATTTTAAGTGGTATTTATACTTCATTAGTGATGGAGAGATTCGGCAAATTCACATTCTTCAAGGAAGATTCAGCAATTCCTGATTTCGTACGTACATGGTTCGATCAGATGTTACCTTGTGGACTATGTGTATTAGCGACATGGATCGTTGTAGATCTTTGTGGCATTAGTGTTTTTAATATTCTTCAAACGATATTTTCACCTATTGGCAATATTCTTCAGACACCATATGGTATGGTATTGTATTGTTTGCTTCTTTGCTTCAATTACTCGATGGGTATTTCAAACTGGGTATTCAATCCAATTTTTAATCCTCTCTTAACAATGGCTATCGTTGCAAACGTTGAAATGGTGAGAGAAGGTACAGCAACAGTTGAAACATTGAATCTTTGTACAAGTCCTGCTTTATATTGTGCATATATTTGGTTAGGTGGAGAAGGATGTACGCTGGCTCTTAATTTGATGAGTCTTCGATCTAAATCAAATAAGATTAAATCATTAAGTCGTGCAAGTATAACACCGAGTATTTTTAATATTAACGAACCTATCGTATTTGGTATGATTGCTTGGAATCCATATTTAATGATTCCGATGTGGTTATGTGGAATCATTCTGCCTTTAGTCATGTTCTTATTTACAAAAGTTATTCCATTTGCACCTATTCCAAGTATAGCCGTTGAATTTTGGTGTGTACCATTCCCGATTGTTACATGGTTGACAACTTATTCTTGGAATGCTGTAATTTTAGTAATCATCATATTTATAATTTCTTGGCTGATTTATTATCCTTTCTATAAAGCATATGAAAGACAAGAAGTTGAAAAAGAACGTATAGAAATGGAAAGTAGCAAGTAGATATGAATAAAATTGTAGAAACATCATTTGATATTATATTTTCTGCTGGAGAAGCACGTACGGAATGTGAAAAAGCTTTGAATGCGCTCGAAGAATTTGATTTTAAAGAAGCTGAAGATTGTATGAAAAAAGCTCATGATCATATTGTAAAAGCTCATACATTGCATACAGAAATCATTCAGCAAAATATGGATAGTATGGAAGGGCAGCCCTACTATATGATATTTGCGCATGCACAAGACACATTAATGACAATTAACAGCGAAATATTGATTGCAAAGCATTTACTTAAAATATCAAAGGCATTAATTTCTAAAATTGAAAGCCTTGAAATTGAATAAAAAAGATAGGCGTATCATTAATTTGAGCGCCTGTTTTTCTCATTATAATTAAGAGGAATAGACTATGATTAAATTGATAGTTAGTGATTTAGATGGCACATTATTAAATGATGACGGGAAAGTTAGTAAAGAAAATATAAAGGCGATAACAGATCTATCAAAATTTGGTATTCAGTTTTTGATATGCAGTGGTCGTGCATATTGGGAAATTGGGGATATAATTGATGATTGTGGTATTAAAAATACAGCTATATGTCTAAATGGTTCTGATATGAGAGATGAGAATGGCAATAGTATTTTGAATCATTATTTAAAAAATGATTATGTAGATTTGATATACCAGTTATCTTGTGAACAAAAATGTGCCTGTTTATACCATTGTTTAGATCGGACATATTTAACAATATCTCGTAAAGAATTAGAACTATATTTTATACAGTATGTCATGAAAAAAGATCGTCTTACTACATTTGAAGCAAAAGAAAAATATAAAAGATATTATATTTATAATTATGGACGATGTGATAAATACATAGATGATATAAAAAAGAAAAAAGTGGTTAAAGCTGAATTTGTTTTTTTAAATAACTATCAATATGACCAAATATTTGATTATTTGTCAAAATTTGATCTTAATGTTGCCAATGGATATGAAGAAATAAATAATCTTGAAATTACGGATAGTAAGGCTTCTAAAGGAAGTATGCTTATGGAATATTGTAAATTAAATAATTATCAGAAAAATGAAGTGATGGTTATAGGAGATAGCTTTAATGATTTGAGTATGTTTGATATGTTTGAATATTCAGCAGCTGTAATGAACGCACCGGATGAAGTGAAACAGCATGCTCGATATATTACATCAAGTAATAACGATCATGGGGTAGCTGAAATTTTAAAAAAAATTATGTTAGGTGCCATTTAATCATATAAAATAACGAGTCGATATTGATTAATTCGACTCGTTTCTTTTTGCTTTTTTAAATAATGTATAGTAATTCTCTTCCATCTGTTTCATGAGTGTTTCCGCATCGATCTGTTTGATCTCACATACCTTTTCAAAGGTAATGTGGGTATAGGCAGGTTCATTTTGTTTGCCGCGGAATGGATGAGGCGTTAAAAACGGTGAATCGGTTTCCACAAAGATCCTATCCAAAGGTACCCACTCACATACCTGAGGTGCATCCTTGGCATTTTTAAAGGTCAACGGACCGGCAAAGGAAATATAGTAGCCCAGCTTTACGCAGATCTTAGCAGTTTCCAGACTTCCGGAAAAGCAATGCATGATACCTCTGCAAGGATATTGTTTAAGTATTTCAAGGGTATCAAGCGTTGCATCTCGCATGTGAATCAGGATTGGTAAATCAAGTTCATTGGCGAGTTGTATTTGACGGATGAATAAATCTTTTTGAGCTTCTTTATTTTCTTTGGTATAGTGGTAATCTAAACCGATTTCACCTAAAGCAATCATATGTGGATCAGTGAGGATGGATCTTAATTCGGATAGATCATGATCTTCAAGCCGATCGACATCTTCCGGATGATAACCAAAAGCACAATCGAAAATATCATATTGATTGGCAATTTCAATGGCCTTTAAGGCTTCTTCTTTTGTACAACAGACACATAGGATCTTTGTTACATTGTGCGATAAGGCATTTGTAACGATCTCATCTATGCGTCCGACAAGGTCTTTATAAGTTACATGTGCGTGTGTATCAATAATTCCCATAGTTATTTCCCCAAACAGAAGTTTGAAAAGAGCGTATCTAATAAATCATCTCTTGAAACTTCTCCTAATATTTCTTTTAATTGTGTATAAGCTTCTTGTAAATCAATCGTGACCATATCAAGTTCGATGCCGTTTTTTAAAGACTCGATGGCCTGATTCATTGAATTGCGTGCTTTCATCAGACATCCGATCTGACGTTCATTGTTTAGAATCGGATTTTGAATTGAAATAAGCTCCTGCTCATAATAAGATTCGATTTCATGGATCAGATCATCTAATTCACCCTTTGCGGCACTGATAGATAGACCTTCTTTTTCTGCAAGATCATTTTTATTATAGACAATGATACGTCTTTTATCGGCAGTCATATCTAATAATAACTGATCCTGTTCATCAATCTCACTGGTGGCATCTAAGACGACAATGACCAGCTCTGCTTCCTCAATGGCTTTTTTTGATCTCTCGATACCGATTTTCTCAACAGCATCATGGGTATCCCGGATACCGGCGGTATCAATCAGATTCAGATGGATCTGACCAAGCTGGATATGACCCTCAACAAGATCACGGGTCGTACCGGCAATATCGCTGACAATTGCCTTATCCTCTTCTAACAGGGCATTTAATAAAGAGCTTTTACCGACATTGGGCTTACCTACGATCGCCGTTTTGATTCCTGCTTTTAAAAGCTGTCCGCTTTCACTTTTCTTTAAGATTTCATTGATTTGATCCAGCCATGACAGACTCATTGGCAAGACACGCTCATTGGTGAGCATTTCCACATCATCATATTCCGGATAATCAATGTTGACTTCGATCACAGCAATGATATTCAATAAATCTTCGATCAGCGGTTCAAGTAATTTCTTAACGCTGCCACGAATACCGGAAATGGCCATCTTTGCATTGGTCGAGCTGTTTGCACGAATCATGTCATTGACGGCTTCTGCCTGGGTAAGGTCGATACGTCCGTTTAAGAAGGCACGTTGTGTAAATTCACCCGGATTAGCAAGACGGGCACCGCAGGATAAAAGGATCGATAAGATTTTCCTTGTGATATAAACGCCTCCGTGACAGTTGATTTCTACCAGATCCTCACGTGTATATGTCTTAGGTGCCTTAAATACGCTGACAAGGACCTCATCAAGAATTTCATGTGTATGAGGGTCCTGAAAGGTCGCATAGCGGATCGTGTGTGAGGGCGATTTTGTCAAATCAATATTACAGCACTGATTGACAATTTCAATGGCATCATCACCACTTACGCGGACAATGGAAATGGCACCCTCACTTAATGCAGTAGAAATAGCAGCTATCGTATCATTCAGCATCATATCACCTCCATGTTATTGTAGCACAAAAATAAAATCACTGCATGAAAACAGTGATCATGGAATGATTTTAATATTATTTTGGTGATTTACTTCGATCACAGGATGCTTTTCGATATACTGACGCAGGCATTCTACCATATCTTCCTGATAAGCCATGATAGGCTCACAGTCCTTGATCATAAAGAAATCACCGCCACAGGCAGCACGATAATTGCTCATGGCCATGGTAAACGAATCTTCATCTTTGACAGGAATGCCATGACGGGTAAGGGAAATGATACGGGAACCCACAGGATTGGATACCTGAATCGTATATTCCACACCATCTACCATATCATAGTTATAATGTGCCGGTTTAGGTGCAAGATAACGAGGGGCTACACCGATCTTGCCATCTTTGATCTCAAAATATTCCGCACATTTCTCTAAATATTCCTTAAGTGTCTTACCACTCATACGAACCACACATAAGGTATTCGGATATACATAGGTCGATACTAAATCACGCATCGTGATCGTTGAATTGAAGCCGGTCGCATCATTAAACAGCGCAACGCTGGATAAATCAGCTTTGGTGAAATCAAGCTGGACGCTGTTAAGAAAAGAAACAAGGGGATGTTTATGCAGCCGGGCATCAAAAGCATCATGGATCAACAGATCACCGTTTGCCAGCCTTCCTAACGGCTGATCCAAGTATTCCTGAGTGGCCTTTTCCTCTTCTTCGATCAGCGGATAAAGCGATTCATCAGCCTCACCATCAGCACTGATGAGCCTTGCCACTCTTTCATTTGTATCCAGGTCCCATTCAATATAAGCCAATTCTTTCGCATTGAAAGCTGTCTGGGTGACACAGGTATTGTGACAGAACTGGGCAATCGAGCGATGCTGGTGACCGCTGATCATGACATCAATACCTTCGATCTCACTGCACATCTTATAGCCAAGATTTTCACCTGTAAGGTTCTCGGTAGGTACACCACTTTCCAAATCTTTTTCAAAACCACCGTGGTAAACTACTAAGATTCCTTTTACGTCTTCTTTTTTCTTGATCTTATCTATTGTCTGTTTCAGCTTATCAAACACATTTTCGAATGTCATATCAACGATATTTTTCGGCTGTTCCCAATTTGGTATATATTGAGTGGTCAGACCTACAAGGGCAATACGATTGTTTTTGTCAAATTCATGGATCACATATTCTTTTCCAAAACAAACACCCTTATCAAATAAATTGCTGGTCAGACATACAGCATTCATATCATGAATATATTTCCAGACATTTTCTTTACCAAAATTAAATTCATGATTTCCCAGATTCATATAATCATAATTCATCGCATTGAAGCATTTGGCCATAGGATGGATCCGGTCTTCAAATTTTAAATGATGAACATAATCAAGAGGTGATCCTTCTAGGACATCACCATTATCAATCAATAGAGTATGCTTATCTTTATGGATCAATGATGATAATTTCATTAATCCCATGTTCATTTCTTTAGAATCACTATAACGGTATGGCGTAATCGTACCATGTGTATCACTTGTTGCGTAAATCTTTATTTTCATCTTCATTCTCCTAACATATTATTATTCAATGAATTTAAATACTTGTCAATGATAAATATAGCTTGAAAAACTATAAAAAACAATTAAAATTATCTGTATGTGGAGGTAGGTATGGATTATCAGAAGATAGCGAATGAAATAGAAAAGATTGCCAGAAATGCAGGTCAGCTTATTCTTCAAAAGGAAAAGCTGGTCATCAAAGAAAAAAGTGATGCGGCCAATATCGTAACAAATATGGATATCGCAAGTCAGCATTATATCATAGGGGAATGTTCAAAGCTGATTCCAACAAGTAGTTTTTATGCAGAGGAAGAGGATCAGCGTGAGCTGGGAGAAGAATTTACATGGGTCATTGATCCTATTGACGGAACGACCAACTATGCATATGACTATAAACATTCCTGTATATCGATTGCATTATTGTATAAGAAAAAAGGTGTCATCGGCGTTATCTATGATCCTTATTTAGATGAATGCTTTACAGGTATTGAGGGACAACAGAGTACATGTAACGGTGTGCCGATTCAAGCGGGCGATCATGATGTTGGACATGCGCTTGTTTTATTTGGATCGTCACCTTACAATAAAGAGCTGGCTGATGTTACTTTTGAGAATGCGAAAAAACTATATCTCAACTGTCGTGATGTGCGCCGAAGCGGCAGTGCAGCCTTGGATATCTGTTATGTTGCCTGTGGCAGGGTAGATGCTTATTATGAAGAACGCCTCTCTCCATGGGATTATGCGGCCGGGCAGGTGATTGCGAAACAGGCACAGGTAAAGATGATGGGTCTTAAAGGTGCAGCTCTTGATTACACGAAACCGATCGGTGTCCTCTTTGCGAATCAGCGCTGCTTTGAAGGAATCCTTAAAATCGTAGGTGAGTAAGATGAATCGTCTGATCGGACATTTGACCACGATTACCCGCCATAAGATAAAGGTCGGCAAGCTATGTTTTAAATGTGGTCTGTATAAACAAGGAATCCTGCATGATCTGTCAAAGTATTCATGGGTTGAGTTTTCCGCAGGAGTCAAATATTTTCAGGGAAACCGCTCGCCTATTGATAAGGAAAAAGAAGTAGTGGGATATTCAAAAGGCTGGCTGCATCATAAAGGAAGAAATAAGCATCACTGGGAATACTGGATCGATTGCAATCATCAAGGTGTATTTGGTACCAAGATACCGAATAAATATATTGTAGAGATGTTTTGTGATCGTGTGGCTGCCAGCATGATCTATTATCCGAATAACTATACGACAAGCAAGCCTTTAGAATATTTCATGTTGAATCAGCACAATTACTGCATGCATGCTCAAAGCAAGCAGACATTAAGAGATATGCTTGAGATGTATGCGCAAAAAGGGCTTGATGAAACGATTGCCTATATTAAAAAAGAGATTCTGAAATGAGGGAAGCATGAAGAAAAATACTAGAACATTTGCACATATCGCAATTTTCGCAGCATTAAATTATGCGGTTTTCAGCTATGGCAAAATCGATATCCCGTTAGCCGCCGGATCATCAGTAGCCATTCATGTGGCTAATGCGGTGGTTGTCGTTTCTGCACTGCTTTTGGGACCGGTAGAAGGAGGAATTGCGGGAGCAATAGGACTTTCGATTGCTGATATCATGGATCCACGCTATATTGCTTCAGCACCTAAGACGTTTCTTTTGAAGTTCTGTATCGGCTGGATCTCGGGAACATTGGCTAAAAAGATGAATGTTTCTAAAGAAAAGGACGCAAAAAAAGCTGCTTTGAACACAGCTCTTTGTGCTGCTGCCGGACTTGGTTTCAATGTCATCTTTGATCCTATCATCGGTTATTTGTTTAAACGCTTTATCTTGGGGGTCGAAGCCGATGCGGCAGCTATCATTCTTGCATGGAGCGGTGGTGTAACAGCTTTTAATGCGATTATCTGTATCTTTGTAGC
>NZ_CALVGS010000084.1 GCF_944327115.1 uncultured Traorella sp. | reverse complement strand
GGAAAAACTTCCATCTTTAAACGATAATTGTATGAATGGCACCTAATTCAACAGCCTTTTTCTTCAATGCCTCACATTCCTCTTCACTGGCTATATCATGTCCCATTTTCTCAAGGGCATCTTCACGAACACCAAAAGGACGATAGCGAAGCAATTTATAATCACAGCGATCCTGGATGATACGGGCCACATGTGTAACTGTATCTAAATTTTCCTTCGGATATCTCGGCAAGATCACCGTACGGACCTCTTGCAATTTATCTGTTTCCAAAAGATAATGCAAATTCTGTAAGACACGGTCATTCGAATGATCACACAACGCTAAATGAAATTCAGGATCATATGCTTTCACATCCAACATGACACCGTCACAGAGCTCCATCAATGATAAATGTCGGGAAAAGTCGATAGAACCATTTGAATCGATCAGACAGGTCAATCCCATCTTCTTTACTTCCCTGAACAGTTCTTCCAGATATTTCGCATGAAGCATGCATTCACCGCCACTTACCGTAATACCGCGAATAAATGGTTTCATCGGTGCGATCCTTGCCACCAATTCACTGACCTCCAGATCCTCGATCTTAGGCGAAGCCATCCTCTTGCAGGTATGGATGCATAAATCACACTGGACGCATTTTTGCTTGTCCCACACTACCTTACCTTCCTGGATGCTTAAAGCGTGTACAGGACAGCCTGCGACACAATCCCCACAATGATTGCAGCTATGGATCGTTTCAGGATTGTGACAATACCAGCACTTAAAAGAACAGCCCTGAAAGAAGATGCTCGTCCGATTACCCGGACCATCAACATTGGAAAAAGGGATGATCTTATTAACGGGCGCTTTCATGTACCCTTCGATCCAGTGCATTTGAATAATCTCTGGCACCCTTGCCAAATACACTTACATTATTCAATGACTGTTTTTTCTTATCCAGCTTTTCAAGCTCGCTCTTCTTCACAAGATAACCCGTCACTCTGACAACATCATTATTTGCCAGATAACCGGAATAATAACGCATACCAGCCGCAAGAGCTCCCTTTATGATATCTACCAGTGCCATCGGCGTCTTTAACCATGTTTCCTCATATTTAAAGATATCACCGATACCTGTCGGGAAATATTTGTGGAATAAGGTCGAATGGGCGATCTGCTTATACATTTCCGGTTCACAGCCGATCGGGATACGGCAGCCCGGAGAATTTTCACGTCCATCACTGTCCAGACCGACCTGTGCATGCAAACGATAACGGTTATTCGTTGATTCACAATATTTAGCTTCTCTTGAATTGACAAATTCTTCGATCTTCTGCACGATCTTGACACCTAACTGATCTGCCTCATCATTATTGCCAAAGCCCTTCTTCGGATCATCAATGCCCAAAAGGTGATTGACACATTCCGCAAGACCGACCATACCGAACATTCCTGTAAAGTTTTCCTGCTTTACAAAGCCTTCGGTAGCTAAGAAATTTGATTTAAAGAATGCACTCTTTTCAACGATGAAACAGATACGGTCATTCATCATGTTCCACATCAGATCACAGTAATAAGGCAATGTCTTATTTAAAAATTCATCAACACTGCCAGCCTTCAGGCTCATTTCATATAAACGCAAGCGTGCAAGCGTATATCCTCCGCCAGCCATGCGAAGTCCGTTATAACAGCTGGCAATCGCATAATCTTCTCCCCATTCGCTGACAAACATACGATGGTTGGCAAAAGACGGTTTGGCTGTCTTCATCATGCATACAGCACATCTTTCCGCAAAATCATCACTTGTCAGGTCAGGATCATATTTCAAGGTCAGATTTGGAATTGCCAATTGCATTTCTTCAGTTAATTCCAAAATCAGACGGCCTGTTACGCTATCCTTCGGACCGATATCGGCATGAACAAAAGAATCTGTCAATGTACGGTCAATATTCAAAAGGAAAAGACGCAGACATTTCTTTGCTTCTTCTCTTGGAAGCTTCAAAGTGAACGGTTCCAAAAGCGTATCTAATTCTCCCAAAAATACAGGAAAGGATGTTACGGAAGGAACATGACGATACATGATCAGTAAATTATTGCAGGCCTCCCATAAATCATTTGGCGGATCAAGCTGAAGAAAAGAGCTTCCTTCATTGATAAATTTCTGATAATCCGGAATGATATAACGAGGGCGATACGGAAGGTTTCCTTCTCCCAAATCACATATGATTCCTTCTTCTTTGGCTTTTACAAGTTCATCTGATAATTTGATCGTATGATCAAAGCTTTCTGCAAGGCGTGCCAAGGCCAGCAGTTGCTGATGATAAGTCAGCGTTTCATCTTCTACGATTTTTAATACTTCTTCCATAAAAAGTACCTCCAAGATAAGTATATATTATTTTTCAAATAAATTCCATTCAAAAGATATATTTTCTTTAATAAATTTATTCTTTTTTAGGAATTATTCTTATTCTATGCATCTTTTCAAAGAAAGAAGCAGTCATTGCTGCTTCTTATGTCTTCATTTCAAATTATGACAGCTCCGTTATACCTGTACAAAGCTCATAATATTTACCTTTCTGAGCCAGTAATTCTTCGTGGTTGCCACGTTCGATGATCTCACCGTGCTCCAATACCAGGATGGCATTTGAATTACGTACCGTAGAAAGTCGGTGGGCAATTACAAAAACGGTTCTTCCCATCATCAGACGATCCATACCATCCTGAATCAATGCTTCCGTACGCGTATCGATACTTGAAGTTGCTTCATCAAGGATCAATACCGGCGGATCTGCAATAGCCGCTCTGGCAATTGCCAACAGCTGTCGCTGACCCTGGGAAAGGTTCGCACCGTCACCACTGATAACTGTATCATAGCCTTGAGGCAGGTGCTTAATGAAGGAATGTGCATTTGCCAGCTTAGCAGCAGCTATGACCTCTTCATCTGTCGCATCCAATTTTCCATAACGGATATTTTCTCTGACCGTTGTTGTAAATAAGTGCGTATCCTGCAGCACCATTGCCAACGAGCGGCGCAGATCTTCTTTTCTGATCAGCTTGATATCGATGCCATCATAAGTGATCTGTCCGTGATTGACATCATAGAAGCGGTTGATCAGATTCGTAATCGTTGTCTTACCTGCTCCTGTACTGCCGACAAAAGCAATTTTTTGACCCGGCTTTGCAAACAGATTGATATGTTTCAAAATCACTTTATTTTCTTCATATCCGAATACGACATCATGGAAGCGAACATCGCCCTGTAAAGGAACCAGTTCAAAAGTATCACCATGCGGATGCTTCCATGCCCAATGTCCTGTTCTTTCTTCACATTCAACAAGCTTGCCATTTTCTTCTTTAACATTTACCAATGTTACCTTACCATCATTGACCTCGCTCTTTTCGTCAATCAAAGCAAAGATACGCTCAGCTCCCGCTAATGCTCTAAAGATGGAATTAAACTGCTGTGATAGGTTGGTAATCGGCATTGAGAAGCTTCGTGTGTACTGCAAGAAGCTGGCCAGTGAACCAATGTCCAACATTCCGTTAATAACCTGGAAGGCACCTAAAGAAGCGATGACGGCATACGTTACATAAGAAAGATTTCCCATGATCGGCATGATGATCGAAGCATACGTATTTGCTTCGATGGCTGCATCACGAAGCTCTTCATTGAGCTTTTCAAAGTCTTCACATACCTTTTCTTCATGATTGAATACTTTTACGACCTTGACGCCTTCAAACATTTCTTCGATATAACCGTTAACACGACCCATGCTTTTCTGTTGTTTTTGGAAATACTTGCTGCTCAGGCTTCCGAATTTTTTGACGATCAATACCATTAAGAATGACATGGCAATGATAAAGAGCGTCAAAAACGGTGATAAGATCAACATCATCGTAAAGTTACCGACTATGCTGACTGCACTTGATACCACGGCAGTAAAGCCTTCGCTCATCGCTTCACGTATCGTATCAATATCATTGGTATAACAAGACATGATATCACCATGCTGGTGCGTGTCATAATACTTGATCGGAAGATCCTGCATTTTATTGAAAAGATCCTTACGCATCTCATTTAATGCCCGATTCGACAAATTCATCATGATATATTTATATGCATAACCTGACAATACACCAACGACATAAATGATGATAAGCTGAGTAAGAACAAAGATCAAGCCGTCATAAACACGATTCTCTTTCGCTACACCGATCATTGGTGCAATGTAATCATTGATAATAGGCTTCAAATAATAGTTACCGGCAACCTGTGCACCACTGCACAAGATGACCAAAATGACAACCAAAAGCAGCTGAAGCTTATTTTTAGCCATATATGACATCACACGCATAAGCGTCTGGAATGGATTATAAGGTTTCTTACTCATTCGCTCACCACTCCTTTCATTTGAGAATGATATACTTCCTGATAGATCGGATTTCTTTCAAGAAGCTCTTCATGTGTTCCAATATCATTAATTCTTCCTTCATCAAACACAAAGATACGATCTGCATCCTGTACAGAAGAAATTCTTTGGGCAATGATGATCGTTGTCATTCCCTTTAAGTTTTCTTTTAATTCTTTACGGATGCTGGCATCTGTTGCCGTATCTACCGCACTCGTTGAATCATCTAAGATCAAGATCTTCGGATGCTTCAGAAGCGCCCTGGCAATACACAGACGCTGTTTCTGTCCACCGGATACATTTGTACCGCCCTGTTCGATATAAGTATCATAACCATCCGGGAAATCCATGATAAAGCTATGCGCATTTGCCACCTTACAGGCTTCGATGCACTGTTCCTTCGTCGCTTCCTGATCGCCCCAACGTAAGTTTTCTAAGATCGTACCGCTGAAAAGCACGTTTTTCTGAAGAACCATGCTGACAGAATTTCTTAAAGTTTCAACCTGGATATCTTTGACATTTCTGCCATCGATCAGTACGCTTCCTTCCGTTACATCATATAAACGCGGAATCAGCTGAACGAAAGTAGACTTACTGGAACCTGTACCGCCAATGATCCCGATCGTTTCTCCTGCTGCGATCTTGACATTGATATTTTCAAGTACCAGTGAATGTACATCATTCTTGTATGAAAAGCTGACATTCTTAAATTCGATGCTTCCATTCTGGATCGGAAAAGCACTACTTGACTCACTGTCCTTGATATCAATATCCTCATCCAAGACCTCCACGATTCTCTTTAAAGAAGCACTGGAAATAAGTACATTGACAAAGATCATGCTTAACATCATCATTGACATTAAGATCTGATTGATATAAGTAATAAAGCTCATCAGCTCTCCTGTCAGCATTTTGCCATCCATGACCAGTCCGCCTCCGAACCAGAGAATCAGAATCACACACGTATAAGTTGAAAGCTGCATGACCGGCATATTGAAGATAATAATCTTTTCAGCCTTGATGCTTGCCTCCATCAAAGCATCATTACTCAACTTGAATTTTGCCTTTTCATATGCGCTTCGTACAAAGGCCTTTACAACACGTATCGCTGTTAAGTTTTCCTGCGTAGAAGCATTCAAGCCATCATATTTATACAGCATCGCTTCAAATCTTGGAAAAGAAAGCTTAACGATCATAAATAAAGCAATTCCCAAAATCGGAACGACCACTAAAAAAATCATCACCAGCTCTGCATTGATGCTGGTAGCTAATATCATAGCTGTAAAAAACATGATCGGGCTTCTGATTGCCATACGATTCAGCATCATGAACATATTTTGAATATTATTGACATCAGCTGTTGAACGGGTCACAAGCGATGCCGTTGAAAAGTGATCGATATTTGAGAAAGAAAATGTCTGAATCTTGTCAAACAAAGCCTTTCTCAGCTGACTGCCGAACCCCATGCCGGCTACAGAACTGAATCTTGAACCAATCGCTCCTGCTATCAGTGAAATCAATGACATGAGCAGCATGATACCACCGATTTTTAATACATAGCTCAGATCTTTGTTGGCTACACCCACATCGACGATCTTAGACATCATAAAAGGAAGCATCATTTCCAACACTGCCTCAGTGATCATGGCCAGCATACATATCAAAGCATACTTCCCATAGCCTTTTAGATAAGGTTTTAATGTTTTAATCATTTTCATTCTCCTTTCTCATCGAAGCATTCAGCTTATCAAGAATATGTGCAAGCCCCTCACATTCCTGATCGCTTAATGCATCAAATATCCTCTCATCCATTTCATCAAATTTTTTCCGGCAAGCCTGTGTTTTCAGATTGCCGCTTTCAGTAATCGTAATCAAGGTACTCCGCTGATCTTTTTCATCTGTTTTTTTCGCCAAATATCCTTTTTTCACAAGGCGTTTGACACTTGTCGCAACACTTGGCGGTGTTACATTCAAAGCCGTGGCTATTTCTCTTTGGGTACAACAGCCTTTAGTTCTGACTGTCTCCAAAATAGGCAGCTGTCCATAAAAAAGGCCCTCGCTTTCCATGATCTTACGAGTTTGCCAGCGGTGCATTCGATTAAACATAGTAATAGATTTCACAATTTCCTTAGGTTCCATAACGCTCCTTTTTTAGTTAACCGATTAAATGTTAATCGATTTATAAATGATACATCTATTATATATTTATGTCAAGCATGTTTGATATAAAGTTTTTCATAAATTTTCTATTAATTTTTTAGATCATATGAAGTATAATATCACTATCAAAAAAGGAGTTTTTATGGAAGAGAAAATGATCTTGGATGAAGATGGAATGCGACGCTCATTGACCCGTATGTCGCATGAAATCATTGAAAGAAATAAAGGTGTTGATAATCTTGTTCTGGTTGGCATCAAAACCAGAGGCGAATATCTGGCTCACCGTATTGCCTCTTTTATTGAAAAGGTGGAAGGTAAAAAGGTGGATGTTTATCCGCTGGATATAAAAGCCTGGCGGGATGATCTGGATAAGAAGCAGCCGCTGCCTGAAATCACTTTTTCGGTTGCAGATAAAAAGGTGGTTCTGGTCGATGATGTTTTGTTTAAAGGACGTACGGTCCGTGCAGCACTTGAAGGTGTCTTGCATTTTGGAAGGGCCAAGGAGGTACAGCTGGCCGTACTCGTAGATCGCGGTCATCGTGAGCTGCCGATTCGAGCCGATTATGTCGGTAAGAATATTCCCAGCTCGCTGGATGAAAATATAAAAGTACAAATAAAGGAAATTGACGGACAAGATCAGGTCGTCATAGAAAGGAAATAGTATGGATCAGGAAAGATTTAAAAAATTTGCTTATCAGCTCTTCGCTATCGATTCCCCAAGTGGATTTACGAAACATGCCATTGATTTTTTAGAAAAAGAAGCGAATGGTTTAGGCTTTGAAACAAGCCGTAATCAAAAAGGAAACTTACATATCTTAGTTACCGGTAAAGACCATGATCATAAAGTCGGTATCAGTGCGCATACAGATACGTTAGGATTAATGGTACGCTCGATCAACGCAGATGGAACCCTTCGTTTCACAAATATCGGCGGTCCATCAATGCCAACGCTGGATGGCGAATATTGCCGTATCATAACTCGCAGCGGTAAAACATATACAGGAACGATCCTCTCTGCAACTCCGGCTGTCCATGTATTTAAAGAAGCAAATACAGCCCCTCGTACGACCGATACCATGGTTGTCAAGATCGATGAAATCGTTAAAAGCAAAAAAGATGTGGAAAAGCTGGGCATTATGAATGGTGATATCATCGCCATTGATCCAAAAACAACGATTACCGAAAGCGGATTTATCAAAAGCCGTTTTCTGGATGATAAAATCAGCGTCTGCATCCTTTTCGAAATTTTAAATTTGATCAAGGAAAATCAAATCGTTCCTGCCCATGATACCTATTTTATAGTTACGACATATGAAGAAGTCGGTCATGGAGCAGCAAATCTGCCAGAAATATCTGAACTTCTGGCCTGCGACATGGGCTGCATCGGAGCGGATCTTTCATGCAGTGAATATGATGTCAGCATTTGTGCCAAGGATTCCGGAGGACCTTATGATTATGATATGGTCGGACGGCTCATTGAATTGGCAAAAAAAGAAAAATGCCAGTTTGCCGTTGATATCTATCCGTTCTACGGAAGCGATGTCGGTGCTGCATTAAGTGGCGGCAACAATATTAAAGGAGCTCTTATCGGGCCGGGGGTTGCGGCAAGCCACGGAATGGAGAGAACCCATATGCAGGCGATCGAATCAGCGGTTAAGCTGATCCTTGCCTATCTTCAATAAGACATAGAAAAAAGGTTTGGAAATTTGTTCCAAACCTTTTTTTGACTATTTATTTAATGTATCTTTGATCAACTGTGTCACTTCTTCTGAAGTTGCTAATGTAAGTGCCTTATTTGCCAGCTCTTCCATTTCAGATTTCTTTAATGAATTGATCATTTTACGAGCTGGAAGAATGGAAGTAGCACTCATTGAGAACTCATCAAGTCCTAATCCCAGAAGTACAGGAGCAGCCATGGCATCTCCGGCCATTTCACCGCACATACCTACCCAGCGTCCATTCTTATGAGCACCATCGATCGTCATCTTGATCAAACGCAACAGTGATGGATTTAATGGCTGATACAGATAAGAAACTTTTTCGCTCATGCGGTCAGCAGCCATTGAATACTGGACTAAGTCATTTGTACCGATAGAGAAGAAGTCTGCCTCTTTGGCAAAGTTATCAGCATTTACCGCAGCAGCAGGAATTTCAACCATCATACCTACTTCTATGCTGTCACTTACTTCAACACCTTCAGCAATCAAATTAGCCTTTTCTTCTTCAAATAAAGCTTTAGCTTCTCTAAATTCATCCAATGTCGCAATCATCGGGAACATGATGCAAAGCTTACCGTATTTAGAAGCACGGATCAAAGCTCTCAACTGTGTCCTGAAGATATCTTTTCTATCTAAGCATAAACGAATAGCACGATAGCCAAGGAACGGATTCATTTCTTCAGGGAATGTGAAATAAGAAAGCTTCTTATCTCCACCAATATCCAATGTACGAACAACGACCTTTTTACCATTCATTCCTTCAAGAACGGTCTTATAAGCCTCAAACTGTTCATCTTCAGTAGGGAATGCCTGTGAATTCATGTATAAGAATTCTGTACGATACAGGCCTACACCTTCACCGCCGTTATTAATGACACCTTCAACATCCTTTGGCGTTCCGATATTTCCTGCAAGCTCAACCTGATGTCCGTCAAGCGTGATCGTATCTGCATGAAGCAATACTTTCAAGGCTTCTTTTTCTTCCTTATAAGCCTTTGCCTTAGCTTCATATTCTTTAACCGTAGCTTCATCAGGATTTACGATTACTTCACCATTTACAGCATCCAGAATCATCAAATCTCCATGCTGGCATGCTTCCATCACACCTGCACAGCCAACAACAGCAGGAATTTCCAAAGAACGTGCCATGATTGCAGAATGACTTGTCCTGCCACCGATAGCTGTCGCAAATCCCTTTGCATGTTCATTCAGCTGGGCGGTATCTGAAGGAGTCAAATCATGAGCAACGATAATAGAATCCTCATCAACCAAAGAAAGATTTGGAATTAAGACACCAAGTAAATTACACTTTAACCTGAAAGTAACATCCTTTACATCAGCCGCTCTTTCTTTGAAATAATCGTTATCCATAGATTCAAACATGGCAATCGTATTTGCGGCCACAGTGTCAGCTGCATATTCAGCATTTACATGATCATTTTCGATCATGGCTTTGATCTGACCTTCAAAATCAGGATCAGAGGCCATCATTAAATGAGCATCAAACACAGCTAATTCTTCATCAGAAAGCTTGCCTTCTGCCTGAGCCTTGATTGCCTCGATATCCGCCTTTGTCTTAGAGAGTGCAGCATTAAACTTTGCAATTTCTGCTGACGGCTCGATTCCTTCCTTTTTTTCGATCGTTACTACCGGTTGTTCAAGCTTGTAAACCCTTGCAATTGCATAACCGGCAGAAGCAGCAATACCTTTTAACATAAATCATCCTCCTATGGTATTATGTAAAATAAGAAAAATTCTACAAGGATATTTTAACACTATTTAGAGCGTTACGCAATCAACAAATGCTTCAACTGCTTCAGATTTTCTTCGATAATAAGTGCTCTTCTTAAAATACTCCTGCCACCATTTTTTATTTCTTTCATTTAAATAATCATTGCGTATGATCCTTTCATATTCAGGCGGCAGCAATTCGACCAGCTGATCGATATATCTTATAAATTCGACACCGCTGTCCAATACATAATTATTCGGCATTTTACGTTTGCCTTCAGCGACCTCCTGCTTGATTTCTTTATACATCTTTGCTATGTAGCACATGATTTCCTCATTTCTATTATCCATTTCTTTCCCTCCTGCTTATTTATATATAGACATATTTCTACATAAAATGCTACATATTTTTTGTCAAGCTTCCAAATTTGTCCGATTCTTTTATTTTTTGGAACAAAAAAAGCTCTCTT
>NZ_CALVGS010000083.1 GCF_944327115.1 uncultured Traorella sp. | reverse complement strand
ACCGGTGAAAGCACCACCAATCCTATTAGACTCAATATAAAATCAAGCACTCTTTTCAATCCATTTCGATACATTTTCCCATTCCTTTCCCACATAAAAAAACATACATCTTTCAGTATGTTTCCTTTCAACTTTGGATAATTCGCAATTATCTTAAGTTTTACTTACAATTTCCAGACCCACTTTCACCTGTGTAGTCTTTCCAAACAATTCAACTTCAATCAATGCAATACGCTTATGCCGATCAATCCTCCTGATAATTCCCTCTTTTCCCTTCAAAGGCCCGGAAATAATCATCACTTCATCATTTTCAATCAAACCCGTCGATATCTCAACCACATGATCATCATCACCCAATGACTTCAAAAACGCTACCTCATCATCATAAAGCGGAAATATATCACCATTTACATGCCCCAGCATCTTTGTAAGATCTGGAACCTTCTTCAATTCAAGATATAGCTTATCAGGATCATCACTCACCAAAAACACATACCCGCTAAACAGTATTTCCTCAATCTTCATCCAATTTCCCTTTATCTTCTTCATTCTCTTGTTTTTCGGAATAAAGCACTCTTTCAATACCTCTTTAGAAATCAGTATTTCACAAGCCTTTCTGATTTTTTCTTCGGCCCTACTCCTTACTTGAATCACATACCATTTCTCCATGTAGGTTCTCCTTTTGGATATGCTTCGCCCATTCATACCATACATATGAACTCTTTTATTGATGATCCTGCAAGCATACAACGTGCGCCAGGCAACGATTGATCAGCTCTGCATTCTTGTACACAACCTAATTATTATAACTCAATCTTTACTGATTGTCAGTAATAATCAAGTTTAAAAGCTTATTTTTTATGATACCAATATTTTCTTCATTGCTGATCAAATCTTCTAAAACATCCAATCGTTTATTTAATTCATCTAACGAAATATGCATGATATCATTCTTATAAATCAGATCATTCTTTGTCTTTGAAAATGTTTCACCACCCAAATGAAGTTCTTCAAACATCTTCTCACCCGGTCTTAACCCAATCTCTTTAATTTCAATATCTTCATACGGTTCAAGTCCACACAGCTTGATCATCTTTTCAGCAAGATCCAATATTTTCACCGGCTCACCCATATCCAACACAAAGATTTCACCTTTATCTGCATAATATCCTGCCTGTAAAACCAGCTGTGCAGCTTCAGGAATTGTCATAAAATAACGAATAATGTTTTTATCGGTAATCGTAACCGGTCCACCTTCCTCAATCTGCTTCGAGAAAATCGGAATGACCGAACCATGACTTCCTAAAACATTTCCAAAACGAACCGCCGCCATCTTCGTTACACCGTTATCACCATATGCCTGTAAGATCATCTCTGTCATACGCTTCGTAGCACCCATGACATTTGTAGGATTTACAGCCTTATCCGTAGAAATCATAATAAAACGTGACACTTTATATTTGATACAAGTCAAGATTACATTTCTCGTTCCAAAAACATTATTCTTGATTGCCTCCATCGGTCTTGTTTCCATCAAAGGAACATGCTTATGCGCCGCTGCATGATAAACGACTTCCGGCTGATACAACTTGAAAACCTGATCCAATCCTTTCGCATCACGAATCGATGTAATGATAGAAACAATTTTAATATCCTTATCAAGCTTACCATGCTCACGATCACGATTAAATTCCTGTTCCAAAAGATACAAGTCGTTTTCATTAATATCCAGCATGACAAGTTCCTTTGGTTTAAACTTTAAGATCTGACGACAAAGCTCCGACCCAATACTTCCACCGGCACCCGTCACCAAAATTCTTTTATCTGTGATATAAGAAGCAATCTCGTGCTGATCCAGATGAATCTCACCTCTGCCTAAAAGATCCTCGATCTTAACATCACTCAACACATTTTTCTTCTTTAGCTGATTGCCAAAGATACTTTCACTCATCATCTGCACCGGCAAATGAACAGCCTGACACTGCTCAACAATATTTCGCAATTGTTTCTTGGATACATTGCGCATTGCAATCAAAGCAACTTCTACATGATACTTTTCCTTGATTTCCTTCAAATCAAGACAAGTACCCAAAATAGAAAGCCCCTCGATCATATATTTCTTTTTATAATCATCAACGAAACCAACAACCTTATAGTTAAGTTTTTCATTCTGATTGATTTCCTTAAGTAAGATATTCCCGGCATCCCCAGCCCCGATAATCACCGCATTCTTTGCATCACCAACACGTAATGTATATCTTCTAAATAAACGATATATTGCTCGAAGCGAAAACATCATCAAAGCTGCAAAACAGCCTGCTACTAATTCAATACTTACATAATCCAGATTCTGACTATAAAACAAAGTAAGTGCCATGATCGTAATTGTTGCAAATACATCCGCTAAGGTCAAACGAACGACTTCCACGACACCAATATATTTCCAAAGACTTCGATAAATTCCAAACGCTATAAAATAAACGATATAAATAAATAGCACAATAACAGCAAAAATGAACAATTTATGTAAAACAAAGGAATGAAAATCAAATCTAAAATTGAACTTCGTCCAATATGCAAGAATATAAGAAAAACACACAATAAGTAAATCTAAAACAATCTGTATTTTTTCTCGATGCTTCTTATAAAATTGATTTCCAAAAAACCAATCAAGCATTTTTTCTCCCCCAATCACAAAGATTTTAACATATAATACATGATTAAACAACACTTCAAACCCTTTAAAATCACTTTATTTCCTTACATTTCTTAACATTTTATATCATTTTTATCGCAAATTGTAATCATTAAATTTCGCCCTATTTATATACGTTTTTTGTTACTCATATAAAAGAATCACCCTATTCCGGCACAGACATTTTTGAACGTAATCCTTTAGATTATCTTTCATCAAAAATTCTCACATGAAAATGATTTTGTAACCAAAATCATATGCAAATAAATGACTTCTTATCTGATTCTTTCTACCAAAATTTGAAATTCCTAATATACCTAAATATATAAAAAGCTCCCATCAATATGAGAGCTTAATATCCGGCAAGAGCTAAAATATCTTTTTCAACCTGCAGTACTCTTTCACTAGCAGTATAGCCACTATCCTCACCATAGATAAAATGATGCAGTGATTCAACTTCACCACTAAAATCCTTTAACACATACTGCGGTGAATATCCGTATAAAGTAAGTGAAGTCAACTGTGAATCATAACCATCTTTAGGAAACTGGTACTGTTCAATATTACTCAAATCAAAACCTAAAAGACGAGTCACATAACTTTTAATAGCTCTATTCGAAAGATTTGTTTCAATATATGGCAATACATCATCAACAATATTCAATAATTCAATCAACGATTTATCCTTCAACGTAGAAATTAAAGCATCAATGACATTATTTTGACGTGACATACGCACATAATCACTATCTACTGCACGAATACGAGAATAACGCAATGCCTGTGAACCATTCAAATGATAGGTACCTGCACCACCTAAACCCAGAAAACCTGCTTCAGAAGACGTAAGCTGTATATCAACTCCACCTAAAATATCAACAATTTCTTCTACCGAATCAAAATCAAATAGCACATATTGTGTTACATTCAAATCAAAGTTATAATTGATGGCGCTTAAAGTTCCCTGCACACCACTACGCCAATAAGCATGATTCAGCTTTTCATAGCGATCCATCAATGGCTGATAAACGATATTGTCACGCTGCAATGAAGAAATTTTGATCTTCTTATTATCAAAATCAAGCGAAATAATTTTCATCACATCCGTACGTGCACCACTTCCGTTATCAGCATCGATTCCTAAAAGTGCAATATTATCAATATTGCGATCAGACTCATAGGAATAAACATCATCATCACTAAATGACTCTGTACGCCCCATACGATTCAATAAAGAATCAGCATATAAATTAACACCGGCAAAAACGCCAATAATCAACACAAGAACGATTGATAATGCAATGACCAGTCTTTTTTTTGCTTTAATTGACATAAGTACCTCCAAATACCTGCATATTGTAGCACTATTTCAAAGATAAATCACTATTTTTCTCAAATCTAACATGAAATCACATAAAGATTCTGTATTTTTTATAAAGAATGATTCTTTTATTATAAACAGCAATTGCTATAGCAGACCTAAAACAAAAACTCTTTATATATGATCATATCAAAATATAAACAATATATTAACAAAAGCTCTTGCAATCGGATAACTTTATAATCAGACACCAAAAACTACAAGAGCAAACTGTACTCTTGTAGTTTTTTTCATTAATTGCTCCTTTTCTCTGGATAAATGCCACAATTCTTTTGAATGACTTCCACAGCTCTTTGATCCATCAAAACCGGCTTATTTACAGGAAATGTTTCAATGATTGCTTCTGCAGTAGATTCTGCTACTTCCATTCGATCATAGGTTTTCAGCGGATGTGGTCCAGTAACAATACAAGCATAATTCTGAATCAAGACCGTATTATGATAATCATCAAAATATCCCTTCAAAAGTTCTTCCATCTCACTTCGAGATTTCAATTCTTTTTTTTCAATATTCCTTAAATAACCATAACACTCTGCAATCACTCTTGTGACATATTCCTGATCACTACAAGCATATGCCATAGCATAAGGTGGACAGGATGATATCACATTATTGATATGATCATGATTTTTATAAATAGATAAATGGAAAAGAAAATCACGATGAGGCTTTTTTTCACCACAATATTTATTATCATGTATTAAAACCAAGTCTTCTGGCTTTAAAGTTGTCACATCCGTATTGTCCGGATTTACCAAAATATCATGATTCTTTAATCGCCAAGAAAAACAAGCATTTTTACATGTTGAGATACCTCGGCTATATAATCTTTTTAACAGTTCTGCAAGCAATTTCCTTTCTTCCTGATATCCTCCATTATCTTCTTCACTTCTAGTAAGATTATTTTCTACATCATTCTTATATTGATCAATTTGCTCCTCAGTAACTTCCTTAGGAGTACCACCTATTTTCTTTATATTACTTTCAATTCTACATACCAAATCTAAATTCTCAAGTTTATCATAACAATCCTCCATTGTATGATCAACGATAAAGAGTCCATGATTTTCTAAAATAGCAACTGCATTTGACCCGTTTAATACTTTTACTGTTTCATCTGCCAATTGTTTTGTACCTGGATCTGCATATTTCGCAATTTCTATTTTCCCATTTAAATCATAAGCAACATTTGCCAATAATTTAACTTTTGGTAAAATATGTGCTGTTGAAAACCCAAGAATTGAAGATGTATGTGAATGTAATATGGCATTCATATCATGATTCATCTCATATACGGCTTTATGAACTGGAAATTCACTTGTTACCTTATGTTTACCATATATTTCACCAGTATTTAAAACCTCCATGATATCATCCGTCTTTAAATTTCCCTTATCAATTTCCGATGGTGTTACATAAACAGAATTTTCTGATTTAACCGATAAATTTCCACCTGACATTGTAGTCAGTTTTTTATCATAAAGACGTTTTATATAATAACAGATAATCTCTTTTTCCATACATCCGCTCCTGTTCTATTCATTTGACTTTTCCTGTAAAGAATCAAAGTACTGTTTACCTTCTTTTCTAAATCCTTTAACTGTGAATATATAACCTGCCATAAATACGATTGCTAAAAGTACCCAAATGAAATTTCCATCTAAAAATTGGAATAGATTCATAAATATAACTGTAAATGCAGGACAGTCCATACCAGCGCTTGCATACATTTGGCCTGCTTCAAAAATACCATTTTCCCATCCAAGCTGAGAAATAATCGGACCTACCATGGTAGCTGCATATAAATAGATAGGAGTACCTAAAATATATAGAATAATCATTCTTAA
>NZ_CALVGS010000082.1 GCF_944327115.1 uncultured Traorella sp. | reverse complement strand
TTGGTGTACGACATGCGATATGTGCAAGCTGATCCACACTGATATCCTGTTGATAATGACATAAGATATATCGTATCACCGCATCGATTTCTTTATGTACAAAGCCCTTTTGCCGTTCAAAAAGAAGAATCGCTTCTTTGCATCCCCGCTCAATGATTTCCATCATGGTACAGATTTCCTGAGCACCATAAAAATTAATGACCATTTGTTTTACATTGAATGCCGCTTCATTTTCTAAAAAGCGACATACTTCCCGTAAAAGCGGACTTAATATAAATTTCATATAATGTGGTGAAAATGAATCGTCCAACCGATAACAAAGCTCATAAAGATAATGTTTCAGCTTCACGACATCCTTACAAATCAAGCCTTCTTGAAGTCCTTTTATCACTTGCTCCAAATCCTCTGTAAATGCCGTATCTGACAAAAAACCTGTTTCCTTGATTCTTTCATATGGCTGATCCATCATACACCTCTTTGAGATATACACTTGCTTTTTAAGACTTCAAGCAAGCCTTCATCACATTGTATCAATAAGCAATATCTTTCATTTTGATGCTTATATAGAAGCATATAAGCTTCTGCTTTATTTGGGCCTGAAAAATCTTTTCGGTATTTTTTAGGATATGCCGATAAAAGCTGTGGATCATATTTAATGAAATCTGTCATGTTCTTCATATCTGCACGATATAATTTTTTTCGTTTTCTTTTATGAATGATCTTATAAATTTCAAATTCATCATCAAATAAAAGATATTCTATATCCTGATCAAAAAAATGCTTCATAAAAAAAGCTGCCATCAACACAGAAACACCCAATATAAAAAAGATTGGCAAAAAGAAGCTTATTATCATAACGAAGCCTCCTGCCAGAAATAAGAAAGCTACTATGAGCTTTTGAGAAAAAGATATCTCTTTTTGAAAACAAGATTCCATGTAACGATGCATGTGATCACCTCATTTTAATCATAATGGCCTCTTCTGTGATAAACTGTCGATTTATGCAGAATCTGCACCGATTTGTCTTTCCTGATCAATGTAATCACAGATATTTGATATGGTTCATATAAATGATATATTTTTTCATAAAAGATGCATGATACAATGATGAAAAAGGAGGATATCATGGCTCATTTGTCATTAAAAAATATCTATAAAACCTATTCCAACGGCTTTGAGGCCGTTAAAAATTTTAATATTGAAATTAAAGATAAAGAATTTATCGTCTTTGTCGGACCAAGCGGCTGTGGAAAATCAACCGTCCTTCGGATGATTGCAGGATTGGAAGATATTACCTCAGGTGAGCTTTATATCGCTGAGCGGCTATGCAATGATATCGAACCAAAAGACCGTCATCTTGCCATGGTCTTTCAAAATTATGCCCTCTATCCGCATATGAGCGTACGTGAAAATATTGCTTTTGCGTTAAAGCTGAGAAAGATGGATAAAGATGAAATCAACCGCCTTGTCAACGAAACAGCCAAGCTTTTAGATATCGAAGCATTATTAGACCGCAAGCCTAAAGCTTTATCGGGCGGTCAAAGACAGCGAGTGGCCTTAGGAAGAGCCATCGTAAGAAATGCCCAGGTATATCTGATGGATGAACCGCTCAGTAATTTAGATGCCAAGCTTCGCATCCAGATGCGCAGTGAAATCATCAAACTGCATGAAAGAGTCAATGCGACCATGATCTATGTGACCCATGACCAGACTGAAGCAATGACGATGGCAGATCGAATCGTCGTCATGAAAGACGGTGACATCCAACAGATTGGTACGCCTAAGGATATTTATCATCATCCTGCAAATATGTTTGTTGCCGGTTTCCTAGGCTCTTTTGCGACAAATTTTCTCAAGGGAATGATCAAAGATGATCATTTTTGTTGTGAGGGTCATGAAATTCAGCTTCCTGAAATGTTTCATGAAAAGCTAAAAAGCTATCATGGAAAAGACATCATCCTCGGTATTCGTCCGGAGGATCTGCATAGTGAAGATATCGTAGCCGATACCTATCCTACTTCCTGCTTTGATTTTGAAATAGAAGTAAGTGAGCTGTTAGGGCATGAATGTATCCTTCATGGCAGGATTGGCCGGCAATCCTTAGAAGCTAAGCTTGCTGCGCGTCAGGATATAAAAGCCCACCGGAAAATCAAATTGGCCATGGATCTTGTGAAGATCCATTTCTATGATCCGCAGACACAGCTCAATATTATATGAGAAGTTCACCTTACGGTGAGCTTTTTTATAAAGAAAAAATGCACCTTTCGATGCATTATTCTTCATTTACATTTTCAACATTATGCCATACGTTCTGAACATCATCCACATCGTCTAACAGAGTCAATAAACGTTTAAATAAGACCATATCTTCACCCTCAAGACGGCAATACTCATTTGGCAGCATCGCAAGCTCCAACGTATCATAAGCAACGCCCGGAATAAGCGCATCAATGGCTTCTTTTGCCTTATAGAGATCACTCGGCTCTACCAGGATCTGCATATTATCGCCCTGCACTTCGATCTCTTTCACATCAACATCCGCCATGATCAATGCATCCAGCATCGTTTCTTCATCTGTATAAGCAATGATGATATTTCCTAAGTGCTGATAATTGAAAGATACGCTGCCACTTACGCCCAGCTTGGCATGTGATTTATTAAAGGCCGTACGTAAATCAGCAATCGTACGATTCTGATTATCTGTCAGGCATTCAATGATCAATGTTGAAGCTCCGGCTCCAAAGCCTTCATAGGTAGCAGATGAATAGTTTTCTGTTGATCCGCCCTTTGCCTTATCAATCGCTCTTTTGATGACATCCGCCGGGATATTGTTTGCCTTTGCTCTTTCAATGGCTTTTTTCAGCGCTTGATTCATATCTGGATCAGGTTCACCTGATTTCGCTGCCACATAAATTTCTTTAGAATGTCTTGAATACAGCTTGGCATTTGCAGCACTTGTCTTAGCCATAGCTGCCGCTCTTACTTCAAAATGTCTTCCCATATATTCCACCTTCTTCAATTTTTACCTAACAATTCTATCATACTTCATATAAATTTTAAAGAAAAAAATCATGAAGCCCTCTTTTCTCCCAAAAACAGCGTCCGATACAAAGAGGACGCTATATATACTAACAGATTTGAAAAATATAAAATTTAAGATATTCCGTTTCCGGAACATTCCAAAGAATCGGATGATCACAGCACTGTCGTCTTTCCTCGATCAATCGCAAATCAACATTTGCTTCATGTGCCGCTTCCTTTAACATTCTTACAAACAGATAGTTTTCCATGAAATGAGAACAGCTGCAGGTCGCTAAATAACCGCCTCGCGGCAATTTCCGCATGGCTGCCAGATTGATTTTCTTATAACCCTCATAAGCATTGTTCACGGTCTTTTTTGACTTCGTAAAGGCCGGAGGATCTAAGATGATCAGATCAAATTCATTCTTTTTCATGTTTTCCAGATACTCAAAGACATCTGCAACCACATATTCTACATCAAGCTGATTTCTATCCGCATTCTTTTTAGCCATCTCGATCGCAGAACTTGAAATATCTACGCTGACCACTCGCTTTGCTTTGCCATTTGCGGCATTCAAGCCAAACGAACCTGTATGAGTAAAACAGTCCAATACCCGCATATTCTCTGCAAGCCTTGCCACTGCCAGACGATTGTATTTCTGATCCAGAAAGAAACCGGTCTTCTGACCATTTTCCACATCTACTTCATATTCGATGCCATTTTCACAAATGATCGTATGGGTATAAGAAGGAATTTCCATGTTTCTTAAAGGATAGTAACCTTTATATTGAACCAATCCCTCTTTTTCTCTAAGATTAGAATCATTCCGTTCATAGATACCTTTGATTTCATCCCCTTCCTCATTCAACAATTCAATAAGCTTATGAAAGAGAAGATCTTTGATTTTCTCCATACCTAATGAATTAACCTGGGCAACCAGAAGATCATTAAAACGATCGACCGTCAGCCCGCTGAACATATCCGCCTCACCAAAAATCAAACGGCAACATGAAAAATCATCTTTCATGACCGTTTTACGATATTCGATTGCATGACGTAAACGACGTTCATAAAAGGCTTCATCAAAAACATCATTGGCATTGCGAGAAAGAATGCGAACACGGATCACGGAGTTTTCATTGATAAACCCACTGCCATAATATTTCCCGGATTCACTGACAACATCTACGATATCACCATTTTCATAAGGCTCATAAGAAAGGATCTCGTTATCATAAACCCACGGATGTTTCTTTTCTTGTCTTTTTTCTGCTTTTTTACTGATCACAACTTGTGGATAATTTCTTTTTATTTTCATAGATTCATTATATCAGAGTTTAAAAAGGAATACCATTCTAACGTATGGAATTCATGAAAGTCATAACAATCATCATCAGAATAACGAGATAAACGATCGCATTGAAAATAGCGCTCTGTTTCCCTCTTAGTTTTTCTCTTATAAGTCCCTTTCTTCCCCTTTGAAGCTTATTCAAAGGTCGGTTTGACCGTATCCTGCTCATAGCCTTTCCCTCGATACGCCCCATTCTTACCGCATAGCTTTCATTGGGCTTGGTACGGGTAAAACAATATGGACAATATTTCTCACTATCATCATAAATCGTCTTACATTCCCTGCATCTTATTTTCATCTAAATCCCTCCCATAATCAAATTTTTTGAACCGTCTGCTTTTAGACTCCAAAACAAGCTTTTTATCAGACAAATATTGAATGATGACATCTTTGATCATCAATTTATCAAATTCTAAATGATCTTCACTGAATAAAGGTGGATACCCGCTTCCTCGGAAAAGAAAATCATTGGCACTAACAAGATACTTTTTCTGCTTATTTAATCGCTTCCCATCTAAAAAAACTTCTATCTCATCCTTCTTAATAATCACTTCAACATTTTTGCTGACCGCTAAATGTCCGATCTTTTTACCACGAAAACCGCAAGTTCTTTCTTCATGAAGACAATAAGCCGGATCCAGCGATAACTTTAAGGCTTCCAATATCTTTTCTCCTGTCAGATAAGCCCGTGAAATATTCAAAGGTGAAGGAGCGGCATCAAATACATCTGCTTTTGAAACCTCTTGATCCAGACCATGAAGGCATAACCCGCTGTTGGCAATCGCAAGATCGGCTGGCATCACTTTTAAAGAGGCATCTGCGATGAAATTTGTCAGATCATCTTCCTTTATCCAGTCATGGCTCATCTCAAAAGGAAGTACCGCAAAAGGCCGGTTTAAGATTTCCAGTGCCTTTTTCTCTTCGGATGCAATGAGCTGTTTTACCTCTTCATCTGCCGGATAATCTTTTGTATCATAGTTTTTTGATACCACTGACCTGATCTTTTTATTTTCAATATCGATCAAACATTCACCTACGTGTTCACCATACTCTTTTGCCTGATGAATATACGTACCATTGATATATTCACATCTTTCCATCAATGTATGTGAATGACCGCCTATGATGATATCAACCGGTAATTTTTGTGCGATTTCTCTGTCCTGTTCGATCCCCATATGGGATAACAAAATATAAATATCTGCTTCATTGCTTTCCATTTCCTCTCGGATACAGACAAGCGGATCTTTGACATGCAGACCATAAAGATGAGAAAATGAATTATAAGAATCCTTGCCTACGCTCACTCCGATGATACAGACCTTTACATCTTCAAATCTCTTCATGATACTTTTTTTCAAAGGAATTTCTCTTGAAGGATAGTAATCAATATTACAGGATAACACATTCACATCTTCATTTTGAATGATATTTTCAAAATTTCCTTCACCGCTCCATAAATCATTATTTCCTAACGTCATGGCATCATAACCACAAGCTTTTAGAAATAAGCTTCCTGCTTTCGCATCAGAGCCCAATAGTGTGAGTGATCTCATATCATGAAAATCACCGCCATCTAAAACAAGTGTATTCTCTTTTTGGTTTTGTCGAATACATGTTCTGATCATCGGAAGTTTTTCAAAATGAGAATGGATATCATTCGTGTGTAAGATTTGCAGCTTCATAATTTTATTATAAAAGAAAAGAGGTTGGACATCAACCTCTTAATTCCGCATCACATTCCTTTTTCAGGGCATTTAAGATCTTCTGATGAACATCATTGATTTCCTGATCGGTGAGTGTTTTTTCATTCGACTGGAAAAGAATGCTTAAGGCAATGGACTTACAGTCATCTGCCACATGTTCACCTGTATAAACGTCAAAGACTTCTACATTCTTGACAATAGCCCGGTCACAGCGTTTGATCGTATCAACGATATCGCCGGCTTTGATTTCTTTCTTCACGACGAGTGCAAGATCACGGGTAACAGACGGATATTTGGAAATGCCTTCAAATTTGATCTTAGAAGCTTTATTATTCATCAAAACTTCTAAGTTGGCTTCCATGATGACACAATCCGTGGATACATCATATTTTTTGGCCATTGATGGATGAATCACACCTAAGATACCAAACAATTCCTTTCCGATATAGATAAGAGCACTTGCGTAAGGATGGAAATGAATCGTATCAACATCATTTTCTTTGATCTTCACACGGTTTCCTTCAAAGCCAAATTCGCTTAATAATGTTTCAGCCAATCCCTTTAATGCATAGAAATCTGCCTTCAGCTCAATTTTTTGCCAACGGCTTTTCTGCATGGCTCCTGACATCACGATACCTAAATGTTCTTCGTTTTTGTCTTCACTATAGATATGGCTTAATTCAAATAAGGCAAGATCTTTCACGCTGCGGTTTTGATTATAAGCCATTACATCCAACATGCTTGGCAGCAATGTATTGCGCACATACTTACGATCTTCGCTCATCGGTGAAGCTAATTCTACGACCGGTTCAAGTCCCATGATCGCATCATCGATATGCTTCTGGCTTACCAACGTGTAGGATTCACACTCATAAAGGCCTAACTGTGTCAGTAATGTACGGATACGACGGTTCATCTTCTGACGGTTATCTAATTCTCCCTGCGTCATTTCCATGAGCGGCAAGGTAGATTGTAAGCGATCATATCCGATCAGACGAATGATTTCTTCCGAAACATCCGCTTCGATCTTGATATCACTGCGATAGCTTGGTACAGAGATTGAAATGCGATCGCCCTCACATACCGGTGAAAAATCAAGCCACTTAAGAACATCGCACATTTCTTCAGCACTAAACTGGGTTCCCAAACGTTTGTTGATACGTTCCACAGAAACCTCTAATTCTGTATTTTCAACATGTGGATCACCATAAACGGCTGTTTCTTCAATACCCTTGGCATCAGCATATTCGATTAGAAGCTGTACACAGCGATCCATTGCTTTTTTAGGCGCACCCGGTTCAATTTCCTTTGAATTACGAATAGAAGCATCACTCGTAATATTTAAACGGCGAGCTGTATTACGGCACTGAACATAATCAAAAGTCGCTACCTCAATGATGATTCCTTTGGTCGTTTCATCGATCTTGGAATCATCTCCACCCATCAAACCGGCAATACCGACAGGTTCACCATGGGTCGTTATCATGATATCTTCAGGTTCGATCTTATAGTCCACACCATCCAACGCGGTATAAACGGTATCAAAACCTGTACTTACCACGATATCCTGATGCATCTTATTGATATCATAGAAGTGTGTCGGCTGACCTGTTTCCAGCATGACCAAATTGGAAATATCCACGACATTGTTGATCGTCTTTACACCTGCGGCATGAAGGATCTCTTTGATCCATTTCGGTGACGGCTTGATCGTCACTTCTTTAATGACCTTTCCTAAGAATAAAGGACATTTTGGGGTAGTGGAAGATACCTTTAACTGTGTCTTTTCACCGATATCACTGGCATTTTTAAAATCAGGCAGCGTCACCTCTTTATGAAGGATGGCCCCCACTTCTTTGGCCAATGCGAAACTTGCCAGACAATCGCTGCGGTTTGGTGTTAAGCTGACATCCAACAGCACATCATCCAATCCCAAATAGGCTAAAGGATCACCGCCGACAACCGCATCTTCTCCTAATTCCTCGATACCGTTTTTCTGGGCATCGCTTAACTGCTTTGGATCAACACCCAGCTCTAAAAGCGAACAGATCATACCGTTGCTTTCAACCCCGCGGATCACACTTTTCTTGATCTGAATTTCAGGCAATTGGGCGCCTACCTTGGCAACGATGACTTTTAATCCGGCACGTACATTTGGTGCACCGCAAACGATCTGTTCACAGCCTTCGGCAAGCTCCACCTGACATACATGAAGATGATCGCTATCCGGATGATCCACGCATTCCTTCACATAACCGATTTCCAGATTCGTTCCTTGTGCCAAAGGCTCAATTCCCTCAACCTCCAAACCGGCCTCGGTCATCTTATCTGCCAGCTGTTGAGCTGTTACATCACTTAAATCCATATACTGGCTGAGCCATTTCTTACTTGTAATCATAAAATCCTCCTAATCGAAACGCTTGAACATCTTTAAGAAACGCACGTCATTCGTATAAAAATGACGAATATCATCAATACCATACTTCAGCATCGCCACACGTTCTATACCAACACCAAACGCAAAACCGCTCATCTTGGTTGAATCATAGCCTGCCATTTCCAAAACATTCGGATGAACCATGCCGGCTCCTAAAATTTCGATCCAGCCTGTTCCTTTGCATACCGGACAGCCTTTGCCGTTGCAGACATGACAGCTGACATCTACCTCGACACTTGGTTCTGTAAACTGGAAATAGCTAGGACGGAAACGAATCACACGGCTTTCCCCAAACATTTTCTTTGCCATAAATTCAAGGGTACCCTTAAGATCTGATAACTGAATGCCTTCAGCTACGACTAATCCTTCCATCTGTGTAAACTGATGAGAATGTGTCGCATCGTCATCATCACGTCGATAAACCTTACCCGGACAAACCACCTTGATAGGATTAGGAGCATGAAGCTCTAATTGACGTGTCTGAATGGCTGTCGTATGGGTACGCAAAAGACGTTCGTGATCGATATAGAAGGTATCCTGCATATCCCTGGCCGGATGTCCCTGAGGAATATTCGCTCTTTCAAAATTATAAAAATCTAATTCTACTTCCGGTCCTTCAGCGACGGTATATCCCTGACCGATAAACAGGTCCTCAAGCTCCTGCTGAACAAGCGTCAGTGGATGGACATTACCGATCACCGGCTTATATCCTTCCAGTGTAATATCAATCTTCTCTTTTTCAAGACGCAGATTCATTTCCTTGACTTCAAGCTCACCACGCTTTGCTTCGATCGCATCGCTGATTGCTTTCTTGATCTCATTGACCTGCGCACCAAAAGCCGGTCTTTCTTCTGCCGGAAGATCCTTCATCATTTTCATGACATCCTGAATCGGACCTTTTTTTCCTAAATAATGAACTCTTTGTTGTTGAAGCTCAGACAAAGCTTCAGCCTTTTCTACGGCTTGAAGTGCTTCCTCTTTTAACTGTTCTAATCTTTCCATTTTCTACCTCTCTAAAATAAAAAAAAATCGCAACCTGCAGGAACGCCTTCAGCGCGGTACCATCCTGTTTCATCTTGCGACACACTTTATACCGATAACCGCGGCTTACGGGGGAGGATTGGTCCCGCTCCAAGGTGAATTCAATCGAATCATCAACAGAAGGCTTCCAGTCGCTGGCCCTCATTCCCTATTTGATGTTAGACGATCTACTACTCCTTATCATCGCTTTAACGGTTTCATTATAAATCATTCTTTACTTATTCGCAAGATTTTTTTCATTTTCCTCTTTACAATTCATGATGAATTTGATAATATAATAAAGCGTCATGGCGACTGTGGTGAAGCGGTTAACACAGCGGGTTGTGGTCCCGTCATGCGTGGGTTCGAATCCCATCAGTCGCCCCATGTATCAAATAAGTCTGAGAAATCAGGCTTTTTTTTATTAGATGAGAAGATTGTGAGAAGATTTTTTCTACAAAATTCAGTGCTTCATCAGAACTTTTCTTTAGCAAATGAATATATATTTCTAATGTCATATTAATTATCATGCTCTGTAATATAAAATACACGGAACTTCATTATTTATTAATAGAAAGTATTATCCAATTTCGTTTTATTGTATCTATAAATGAATTATAGTACAATGTAGAAAAGAGATATGATATGAAATAAATCTAGTAGGGATCTTTGTTTCTAATTTCTAAGTATGGTTTTAAAACGATTATGAAATTACTGGCATCATATAATTTAAATAAATATCGATTATCATTCAATCTGCTTGATAAACTGGAAGATAAACAACTTTTTAAAGGAGGTTTCCCATTGGCTAGATATCAATTAAAGAAAAAAGAACTGCCACTTATCGAATTCGACTTAAACAAAAACGATTTAGGTGATTACTCAGTCAGCATAGTTTCTATGAATAAAGCCAAAGAGAATTACCCTGAAAAAGTTCATGATAATCAATCTCTTCTTGAATGGTTAAAAAAAAGAATGATTCCAAGAAATCGAGCTTTCGTCAAAGAGATCCTATCTTCTCAAGGCTTGCAAAGACATCATCTGACAGATTTTCTTGATACATGTTTAGATCTTAGCGTAAATGATGTTTACTGGGTAACAAAAAAAGAATTTACCGGTTCTTTCAAAGATTATAATCTTTATGAAAACAGCTTTTCTGAAACTTTAAGCCTTATTGCCTTTACAGGATATAGTGACACGATCAAAGAGTTATCACCAAGTCCTGAAATGACGACCAATGGAATGCTTCCTAAGTGCTGGAGAAGGATCAACGGCTCCCTTTTCCTTTATAAAGGCGGTACAAATCCTTTAGAGTTTTCAAACGGTGGAAATGAACCCTATACTGAATTTTATGCCTCCCAGGTTGCTGAAGCTATGGGAATAGACCATGTCGCATATAACCTTGAAAAATGGAAAAACATTCTGGCAAGCACGTGCCGTAATTTTACTTCTTTAGATCATTCATTTGTTCCTATTGGCAAGCTTTTGCAGGATGGTACGCTAACTTCTCTTGTAGAAGTAATCAAAAAAAATAACGCTTATGATTCATTCAAAGATATGATCCTTCTGGATGCTGTTTTATTGAATGAAGACCGTCACTTTGGTAACTTTGGTTTCCTAAAAAACAATGAAACAAATCAATATGAGAAGATGGCCCCTCTTTTCGATCACGGAATCTCTTTGCTATCGCATCTGTCAAATAAAGATATCCTAAATAACGGCAAAGTTGAACAGTATATCAAGAATCACAGCTATTCTGCATTAGGACGTCCTCATGATGAACTTGTATCACTGTTTTGTGATCGTCAGGATATAAGAAAACTGCGGCAATTATTTGACTTTCATTTCAAAAAGCATAATCTATACAATTTTGATAATGACAGACTACAGGTGATTGAATCTTTTGTGCAGACACGTTCAAGAGATCTCATTCAGATCATTGAGCAAAACAGTAAATCTTCATGATCAGATGCAGGAGCCAATAGCTATTTTGTTAAAGAATGGCTTTTTAATTTATATAAAACATGATCTTTGTAATATATTCATTTTCATCATGGGAAGTCAAATAATCATTGATACAAAACTCATATGAATCAGAAATGATTTGTAAGGTATGTTTTTCACAGAAATCCAATAATTTTTTATAAGAATGACCAATAGATAAATAATCACCAATATGATAAATACAGACACATTTTCCTGATGGAAGCAATTTGACATTATCTGCCCTGTCTGTTTTTTCAATCGGTAAAAAAGCATGACTGGCTTCTGTAAAGCGATTTTCTTTAATGCGGTTCAACGGAACGATCACCCCTGACTGAAAGAAAACCGGCAGTTGTTTTTCAAAAGCATCCGCAAAACATTTCTTTGTTGCAATACTGATTTCTTTTAATGAATAAGGCTTCTGAACCGTTTGAGTCAAAAGGTACTGATCTTGTACCTCTTCAATGATCACTTCATTTTCATGATATGATCTTGAATGTTCCATTTGTTCACAGCGGTGCTTGACCCTGCTTTGGATCAAACAGAGTTCTTTGATTTTTTCTTCTATGACAGATAGCTGCTTTTTTAAGAGAATCAATGAACTGTCAATATTGTAATTCCGCATATGCTCCTTGATTTCATTCAGTGAAAAACCAATCTTTTTCATGATCAAAATCGTATCTAAATAGTCGATTTGTGCCGCACTGTAATAACGATAGCCGGTATCCGGATCTACATAGGAAGGAGAAAATAAACCAATCTTATCATAATAAATAAGTGTCTGTTTCGATATATGCTGATATTTTGATACTTCCCCAATAGAAAATAAATCTTTCATAAAATCTCCTTGACATTATAGTTACTATATCCTTTATTATATCTGTATTCACGTATAAAATACAAGGAGGAAGATTCATATGTCATCTTTGATTCATAAATTACCAATCAAAAAAATAATTCTCATCATCATGGGAGCGATGATCACATCTTTTGGTATTCATAACATCCATCAGCAATGTAATATCACAGAAGGAGGTGTGATCGGGCTCATGCTTTTGATCGAGCACTGGTTTCACATATCACCTGCTTATATTACCCCTTTATTGGATATCACCTGTTATTTACTGGCTTTTCGATTTTTAGGCGGCCATTTTATCGTTACTTCGATCTTATCGACGCTCAGTGTTTCCCTGTTTTATAAAGTATGGGAGCTTTTCCCGCCAATGCTGCCGAATCTCAGCGATCATCCCTTACTGGCCGCTGTATTAGGAGGCATCTTTGTCGGCGTGGGTGTAGGCATGATCGTACGGCAGGGTGGATCAAGTGGCGGTGATGATGCCTTAGCACTTACGATTTCCCATCTCACCCACTGTCGTTTATCTTTTGCTTATCTTTTTAGCGATCTGACCGTTTTGGGATTATCACTGACTTATATTCCTTATCAGAGAATCATCTTTTCCCTGATTACCGTAACGATATCATCTTTTTTGATCGATCGGATACAAGAGATAGAGCTAAAAAATCCTATATCATCCAAGCCTTCTTTTTATGAAAACAAAACACAGGGCTCCCATGATAATATTTAGATAAAAGGTTGCGCAGCGCCATAAGATCATCATGCTCCCTGCCGCACTTTTTGTAAATAAGCTCATAAATAACAAAATAAACATCCCTTCGCTCCATCCGGCATCTCCCGGTAACGGCGTCAATGCATTCAACATATGCACAAAGCATGATAGGGCTATGATCTTAAACAGATCCGGAACATCAACAGGAAGGTTAAGCAGAAGCGCAAGGAGATAAGGAATGGCATAAAGGAGAAGAAGACGGAAGCTATTCATCAGTAGGATGAGATAGACTTCCTTTTTATTTTGGTTCAATTGAGAGGTATAGATACCGAATTGATCGATCATTTCTTTTCCCTTTATAAAAAGCTGATCCGGTTGTTGGATAAAGTGGAGCTTTTGAAGTAAGAGAAGCAGAAAGTTTGATATTTTTATATATAATTGCGGAAAACGGCTCATGGAATAAAGAAAGAAGATCACAGACAGGTTGATACCATAACCAAGTATGATCCACAAAACTGCTTTGGGAAAATCAAGAAACGCTTGTTGTAAGCTGATGCTTAGAATCAGGGTTGCCATGATGATCAGCGCACATTGGAACAGGAAAAAATCTTTCCATAGGATTGCCGCAATTTCACTAAAGCTGAACTGTTTTTTTCTTAAAATATAGGTCAATGATGCCTGTCCTCCTCCTAAGGGCGTCACACTATTAAAAAAGCTTCCCGTAAATGCCAATAAGATTCCTTCATATACCCGAAGACTTTTTTGATAGGGCCGGGCGATCCTGTATAAGATCCACCCCTGTATGATACCAAAGGAAGCACAAAGCAAAAGAATCGGCAAATAAGCAAAAAGCGAGATTTTAGAAAGCTGATTCAAGATAAGCATGCTATCATCCTTGAAGATCATCACGATTACCAACAACATTAATACGAGCATGAATACCAGCTGATAAAAGGGTTTTATTTTCATTCATTCATTTTAGATCATTCTTATGCAGATTTTGTCGACTTAGGAAGACGAGTATATTTTTATGCAGCTGATTTAAAAAAAATGAATTTTTTTTAATTTTTTTTGGGAATTTTACGATTTTCATGCATATAAAAGAGTAGGAGGTAATATTTATGAAATCAATTTTCATTGTCTATGGAATGATCCTGGGATCACTGATTCTTTTTTTGTCATTTTGCTGGTATGTACAGTTTGATCATACACAAAATGTAACCGAAATGGCAGTCAAAAGAGCCCTTTTGTCAACAATGGCTGATTATGTCGAGCGGGATAACTTTGAAGCACAGGATGCTTTTGACACCTTTACTACATATTTTAAAGAATTGGCACTTGAGGATTATACCTATGATCTGACATTAAGTGGTTTTATGAAAGAACCTTTATTTATGAGGATTCATTGTCAAGCCATAAATCAAAGCAGGTTAAAGGGAATGAGAATTGAAGTAGATGAAGCCATGGTAGAGGAGTTGAGTGAATGAAAAAGAATACGGCTTTGATAGGACTTATCGCACTGGTCATTGTTAATGTGCTGCTTTTCAAGATCTTATTGGATAAACAATTGGATCTGGTAGAAGTGCCGATTGCTAAAGTACAGATTGAACCACGGGCTAAAATTGAGAAGGATATGCTTGAAATCGTTAAGGTAAGCAAAGCTCTTTTGAATGAAGACTGTATTTTGGATATTGATGAAGCGATCGGTAAATATACCGAAATTGAAGGGATCATTCCTAAAGGGTCCTTGTTGTATCGATCCATGCTTTTCGAAGAAGAGCAGCTTCCGGATTATCCTGCTTTAAAGCTTCAAGAAGGTCAGAACGTATTTTCTTTGCCCATCGATCTAATAAAAAGCTCGGGCAATTCTTTGACGAATAATCAGAAGATCGATATTTATGCCACGATTTCTTTAAAAAAAGAAAATCCTGTCAGTGATGCGTTATTATGGGGAGTGCGGATCATCAATGTCGTTGATCGCAAAGGGATCGATATGAAAAAAAGCAGCTTGAATGTGCCCAGCGTAATTAATCTGGCCGTAAATGAAGAATATGTTGCGTTATTGAAAAAAGCAAGTGAAATGGGTCGCATTGATCTTTATGCCACGGCATATCCACATGAGGAAGAATGTTTATTGAACGAGGAAAGCGTCCTTCTTCCACTTTTGTATGAATAGCTTTGATTTCGGTCCGCTGACCCCTTATATCGAGGATGAAAATATCACGGATATCAATTACAACGGACGTCATTTATGGATCGATCATCTTTCAAAGGGACGTTATTGCGAAGTCTTTGATGAAGATGAATTTATTCAACAATTTTGTTTTAAAATGGCCAATTTTGTTAATTGCAGCTTCAATGTAACTTCCCCTATCATTGAAGCAGAAACTAAAGATCTGCGAATCAGCATCCTTCATCAGTCAATTGCGCGCAGCGGACACAGTATCTCAATACGTAAAACGCCTGCCGTATTGCGATTGAACGATAAGAAGATGGTAAAGGAACGTTATGCAAATACAGAAGTATTGAAACTTTTAAAAAAGATGGTGGAGCATCACTGCAACATCATGATCTCCGGTCTGCCCTCTTCAGGAAAAACAGAGCTGATGAAATATCTGACTCAGTTTATCAAAGAAAGTGAACGTATCATAACGATAGAAGATACGCTGGAGCTTCGGGCCCATGATATTTTTGAGGATAAAGATGTCGTAGCCTTAAGAGTCAGTGACCGCTTCAGTTACGTTGATGCCATCAAGGCTTCACTAAGGCAGCGTCCTGACTGGATGCTTGTTTCTGAGGTCCGCTCTCATGAGGTGGTCCATCTGTTAGAAAGCATCTCAACAGGTACCCATCTTATTTCAACGATTCATGCCTATGATGCACAGAAGATACCTAGCCGCATCCTGCATATGTTTGAAAATGTGGAAATCAGTAATCAGATCATTTTAAACAGTATCCATGAATCTATTGATTTTGGTATTCATTTAGAAGCAAGCATCAGTGAAAAAGGGATCCGGCGCTTTTTGAAACAGATTGTCTGTTTTGATGTGAAAGGGGAACAGGCTCAGAGCCATATCATTTATGATGGTAAAATGCATTTGGAAAATCTGCCTGAAAGGCTGAGAACAAAGTTAAAGATGGAGAAATTAAAATGATGGTACTGATCTATATTTTTGTTGCCCTGCTATTGCTGGCACTGAATTTTTCAAAGAAGAAGGACTTCTTTAAATATGGTATCTTTAGTCGTAACGGATATCGAAATCTGAAAAAGACGATTCTTACCTACGGTTACAACTATGATATCAAGACACATCTTTTTAGTACCTTTTTCTTTCTATGTATCTTGTACTTTCTCTGTTACCAATTTGAAGTACGTCTTGAAACTTATCTTCTACTGGCTCTTGTTTCCTTATTCATGCTTCCGCATATCATCATTTGGCTGCTTTTTCACTCCTATCAGGAAAAGGTATTTAATGGCTTTACCATGTTCCTTCAGACCTTTATTGCCGTATTCAAATTAAACCCAAAAACTTATCCGAGCTTATGTGAATGCGAAAAGGTCTGTGAGGGAGAAGTAGGGGTGCTGATATCCAATATGAAGGAAGTGCTGATGAAAGAAGGAAACATCGAAGCTTCCCTGAAGCTTTTAAGTGATTATCAGCCTCACTTTATCGTTCATAATCTGATAACCTTAGTAGCGACCATTGAAAGACATGGCGGAAGCTTTAGTGAGGGATTGGATCTGATTCAGGATGATATTGACGATTGGATCGAAGATATTTATGAGTTTAAGAAAAAGCAGGTCAGCACAAAAAATAAAATGATGGGCTTATGTCTGTTATCGATCGGGATTGCTTTTTTATCAAAAAATATGCTTGCGGAAATTTCTTTTGATACAAGAAGTGATATTTATCAGCTTGCAATCCTTATTTTCTTATCATGTCTTCTTTTTACCCTTTTTATGGCTCATCGCATCTTTTCAAAATCATGGTTTGAAAAGGAGGAGGCTTTATGATCCGAATTATGCTGCCAACGATGATCGTAGCATTGCTCTTTCTTTTCCATAAGATACTGGATCCCTGGCTTATCTGTTTGATTCGTGAACGTGATCTGGACGAGCTGTTACACGAGGATCAGCAATCGTTCATGTTAAAAAGAGTCCGTAAAAGCCGGATTGCATTATTGCCTCTTTGCTTATGGAGCCGGATGGATTATTCCTTTTCTATTCTCTTTCTTATTCTTTTCATATATATTTTTCTCTTAAAGAAGGATTACTGGTCATTGAAGCAACATGTGAAAAGAAAAAGCCGGCTCTTAAAATTTCAGTTTCCTATCTGGCTAAGACAATTGCAGATTCTTCTCCAAAGCAATACCGTCTCTCAGTCACTGAGGCTCTCTTTAAGCCATGCACCTGCCCTGATCCGGCATGATTTGAAAAAACTCATTGATGAAATTGATAAGGATGCCTTAAATATTACCCCCTATTTGAATTTTCTAAGTGCTTACCGACTCAGTGAGATTGAACGTGCCATGAAACTTTTATACCGCTATAACACTGTGGGCAAGGATGATGCCTATTTGCAATTCAATCGCATGATACAGACAACAACAAAATGGCTGAGAAGCGAAAGAGAAGAACATCATAAAGATGCCATGACCATTTACGAATGGTTTTCCATGATTCCTCTTTTTGGAGTTACTCTTTTGTTTCTGGCAATCATGTGTGAAGTAATAATGAATATGTTTACAAATGGAATGTAAAAGCTAGGAGGTCAAAATGAAAGCTTTTTTTGAAGAATATGGTCTTGTGTTGATCGTCACGATCATCGCTTCAGGAATGATCCTGTTTGCCAGTGATTTTAGAGGGACGATGCAGGATACGATTGAAACCCAATGGAATAAAATGACGGAAGAATCACCGCTTTAGTCTATGAAGGGCGCTTTTGAATTTGGATTCATCATGATATTTGCATTACCCATCGTTGTTTTTGGACTGAATTTCATGCAGATTTTGATGACCTATAATCAGGCCAGACAATATCAGAACTATGTCGTAACACAGATAGAACATCAAAACCGGCTTGATGCATCCGTCTATGAGCTGATCGAGAATGGTAAACGATACTGTTCTACGTGTACGCTGAGCATTACTCCCAATGCTCAACGCTACGATGTCAAAGTAACCTTTCCCATTCATCTTTCACTTGTCAATTATCATACGAATGGTTCACTGCACATGATGACACAAATCATAAAATAAAAGGAGATCTGATTCGATCTCCTTCTACTATAATGTCACAGTAACTTTTTCACCGTTAGGTCCTTCAGCAGCATTCAGATAATCCACGATTTCCTGTTTCTTATCTGCTTTTGATGGGCGACAGGTACTTACGCTTTTTACCTTGCCGCTGACCAATGCTTCCGCAAGGCCGCTGCATCCCGGATAACCGCAGGAACCACAGTTATAACCCGGTAAAAGCTGTGTAACATGTTCAACACGCTCATCTTCCTTGACCGCTAAAAATTTATTGGCAAGACCTAATCCCAATCCCAGAACAGCTCCTAGGATGAGCATCAATATGATTGCTTGTATCATAGTTCCTCCTTAATTCTGACTAGGGTGATTTCCACAAGAAAAATCTTTGCACCCCTGACATGCCTGTTTCAGATTTTCACATCCCTTAGGTACTGGTGTCTTATGATTCAAATAGTAGAAACAGCCATATCCAGCCGCCAGCACCACTAAAATGATGATTCCTGTCATACTACTATACCAGTCCGGCTAATCCTGAAAAAGCGAGAGCCATCAATCCGGCTACGATCAAAGCAATCGGATTTCCCTTAAACGATTGCTGCGTATTCGCTGTATCCAAACGTTCACGAATCGTAGAGAAAATAAATAAAACCAAAGTAAAGCCGACAGGAACAGCTAAAGAATATGTGCACATTTCCGCAAAGTTATACTGATTGGAAATATTATCCAAAGCAACTCCCAATACAGCACAGTTGGTCGTGATCAAAGGCAGATAAATACCCAAGGCTTTGTATAAAGCCGGTGAAAACTTCTTAATGATCATTTCTACAAGCTGTACAAAGGCCGCAATGACCAAAATGAATGTGATCAGATCCATGTATTCCAAATTTGCCGGTTCCAATACCTGATAATAAAGCGTATAAGTTACGATACTGGATACAAAGATAACAAAGATAACGGCTGCACCCATTCCCAAGGCACTGTCAACCTTTTTCGAAACGCCAAGGAAAGGACACATACCCAAGAATCTGGTCAGAATAATATTATTGATAATGGCAGCGCCAAGAAACAATGTAAATAATTCACTCATATGCTTTCTCCTTTCTACTCAGCTGCTTCCAAAGCGGCTAAGACTGCATGATAAGCAGAGTTGCTTGAAATCGTTGCACCACTCAAAGGTTCAAGTTCAAGCGTATCTTTTGTCATACCTACAAACTGACTGGTAAATGCTTCATCAGCAATGCGGTCACCCACATACTGTGTATCATTTGCTTCTGTAACCACGACATTTTGTACCGTTCCATCTAAGATCGTTACATCTAAGATGTTTGGTTTTCCATCTGCATGATTATATACCGCATAACCATCTACACTCACGGTATAGGTCACACTGCCATCAGCATTTTCCGTTGTGTTGGTAATTTCTGTATTGAATGCCAAGTCAGTTTCACTGCCTCCCTGAGAACCGTTTTCCTCTTCCACAGGAGTTTCTGAAGCCGCTGTATCAACCATGAAATCACTTCTTAATGCTACAAAGGCAATCAGTACAAGTGCAACGAGCGCTCCGCCGATCTTCCATGGCTTTTTATTCTTGCTGCTTTTAAATGCCGTTAAAGCAGCAGCCAGACAGGCAAAGGTGAAGAAAGCACCAATTGGCTGACTAAAGATCGATACCGCATATTCACTAGGAAAGAAAGTTGTTTCAAAAATAACAAAATTAGTATTGAACGGATTTGCAAAGCTCAACGTTCCTGTTGAAATGATCTGGCGAACCACTGCCATCGCCAACAGTCCCATCGTATATCCTAATCCCATACCTAAGCCGTCTACCAATGAATCTAAAACACCATTTTTACTGGCAAAGGCTTCCGCACGTCCTAAGATGATACAGTTAACCACGATCAATGGCAGGAAAATGCCCAATGCCGTATTCAATTCAGGCGTATAAGCCTCAACAAGCATCTGCACGATCTTTACCAAAGCCGCAATAACAACGATATATACCGGAATACGGATTTCATCCGGCGTAATCTTACGAATACAGGAAATAATGATATTGGACATGACCAGAACGACCGTAACAGCCACACCCATACCTACGGCATTGTTCAATGTCGTAGAAATAGCCAGTGTGGAACATAAGCCCAAATAAAGTCCAAAGATCGGGTTTTCATTTATGAACCCCGCTTTAAAGTTATCAAAACGTTTCATAACGATCCCCCTCCTAATAATTTTCGTTGTGATATTTCACAACTTCTTTAAGACCATTGACAACAGCTGTCGATGAAACTGTTGCACCACTCAAAGTATCAACCTGTGTATCGATCGACTGACCGATAAAAGGTTCATAGAATTCAGGATCGCCCACACGTGATCCATAACCCTGTGTATCACTGATTTCTGTTACCTTATATCCCGAAAATTTTCTATCATTATCAATGGCTACAAGATAAGTGATCGTATCACTGAAACCTTGAACGCTGACCTTATAGATCACACCTTCACCTTCAGCTTCATAAATATTGGTAATATATTCAACTTCCCCTTTGATATCCACTTCTGTAAAGCTGCCATTCGGGAAAAATTCTTCAAGCGTCGATTTTACTTCAGCCAAAGCATTTTCTTCAATGATAGGTGCTGTCAAGTTGTTGACAGCTGCCAGCGCACCGCCGGCAATCGCCGAAATAATGGCAAGGAAAAGTGTTAAATGAATGATTTTTTTCATAATACCCCTCCTATTGCTCCAAAGCAGTTAAGACTGCATGATATGCTGAGTTACTTGAAATCGTAGCACCACTCAACGGCTCAAGCTCAAGCGTATCTTTTGTCATACCTACAAACTGACTGGTAAAGTCCTCGTTTGCAATCTGATCTCCAACATACTGCGTATCATTTGCTTCGACAACCACAACATTCTGAACCGTTCCATCTAAGATCGTTACTTCGATGACATTCGGTTTTCCATCTGCATGATTATATACCGCATAACCATCTGCGCTTATTGTATAAGTAATGCTGCCGTCACTGTTTTCAGTTGTATTGGTGACTTCCGTATTGAAATCCATTCCTGTTTCACTATCATCTGTACTGCCGTTTTTTCCGTCTTGTGCCTGTGCTGCTTCCGTTTCGGCCTGCACTGTCTTTTTTGCGGGTGTACTTGTCATTGTA
>NZ_CALVGS010000081.1 GCF_944327115.1 uncultured Traorella sp. | reverse complement strand
CCGCGAAGCGGCCAGATTTTCATAGAAATGTCAATAGTTTTCAAATAAAAAAAGAACCCCTCACTTTTATTTTTGTAAGAGATTCATAAATTTAGCTTTTTGTCAAATTCTTATTTTAGTTGCATTGCATGGTACTCCCTCCTTTTATTTATGGCACCTACTATTTTATATCCATGAAATGGTCATTTTTCCCAAAAAAAGAATGAAAAAGTTTATTTTTTCATTATTTATGAATAGAAATGATGATCCTCCTGTGAACAGCACAGGAGGATGTTTTATGATAAAATAAAAATGGGTTTGGAAATAAGAAGTACAGAGTTATAATTATGTTGTTTTATATTGATTATAATATAATGGAATTTAGGAGAAAATTTATGAAAAAAATCATGTCAGTGTTGATCGTAATCACTTGTTTCTTAGGATTAGGCGGATGTAAAAAGGACGTCAATGATATTGATGATGAATTGTGTGTCAAGGGAGTTGTTTCTGAAACAAGTGATGAATATATCGTTATTGACGTAAATGAAGATGATGATTTATATAAAGATTATTCAAGTGTTATGGTTTCGCTTGATGTGGAAATTAAAGATGACATGAAAGATTTTACTGTTGGAGATGAAGTAGCTGTTTATTATGGCAGTATCAAACAAAGTCAGCCACCTCAGATTCATGAAGTTTATAAAATTCTTTATATCGGTGTTTCTAAATAAAAATATGTATTGGATCCAAAGTGGTTTGTTGGCCGTAAAAGAAAAAAGTCCAGTATTGCTACTGGACAAATTTTATTGTGGCTGTTTGCCGATATATGCCAAGATACCGCCATCGACATAGAGAATATGTCCGTTGACAAAATTGCTGGCATCAGAAGCAAGGAATACGGCTGGTCCCATCAGATCTTCGGTAGTGCCCCATCGAGCTGCCGGTGTCTTCGAAATGATGAACTTATTGAATGGATGACCTTCTGTTCGTAAAGGTGCGGTCTGAGGTGTTTCGATGTATCCCGGACCGATACCGTTACATTGAATATTGTATTCACCGTATTCAGAAGCAATATTTCTGGTTAACATTTTTAATCCGCCCTTGGCAGCAGCATAAGCAGATACGGTTTCACGGCCAAGCTCACTCATCATGGAACAGATGTTGATGATCTTTCCATGTCCTTTTTTGATCATGGAAGGAATAACTGCCTTGGACACGATAAATGGTCCATTTAAGTCAATATCAACCACTTTACGGAAATCATCAGCACTCATTTCGATCATTGGGATACGCTTGATGATACCGGCATTATTGACAAGAATATCAATGACACCTATTTCTTCTTCAATTTTTTTCACAAGCCCTTGAACGGCTTTTTCATCAGTGACATCACATACATAGCCATGAGCTTCGATGCCGGCTTCTTTATAGGCTTTTAAACCTTTGTCAACCAATTCCTGATTGATATCATTAAATGCGATTGTAGCACCTGATTTCGCAAAACCACTGGCAATCGCAAAACCAATTCCATAAGAAGCGCCCGTAACTAAAGCGACCTTGCCGTCTAAACGGAAGCTTTCCGGAGTAAATTCTTTCATTTTATGTACCTTCTTTCTTTATTCCCTTTAAGTATACTTTTGTTTGATTTGAATTTCAACTCTCTTGTTGGGCAGAATAAAAGGGAATTTTTTTATTTTGATGGTTCATAAGTCACACCATTTGCATCTTTTTCTCATATCATATAATATAAATAAAAGGATGTGAGAGTATGAATTGGTTTTCATTATTAAATTACAATTTAAACCGGGTCATGGAAGTTGATCCTGCCGCTAAAAGCAAGCTTGAAGTATTGCTTTTATATCCGCATATCAATGCGTTGATTCATTATCGGATCGGTCATTTCTTCTATACGCATAAATGGTATTTCGTAGCTCGCTTATTCGGACAGATGGGACGGTTTTGGACAAATATCGAAATTCATCCCGGAGCCACGATTGGCAAAGGGTTGATCATTGACCATGGAACCGGTTGTGTGATCGGTGAAACAACAGTGATCGGTGATGACTGCCTCTTGTATCACGGAGTCACCTTGGGTGGTAATGGGAAAGAAAGGGCCAAGCGTCATCCTACCTTGAAAAATCATGTCATGGTCGGCTGCAACGCCAGCGTATTGGGAAATATCACGATCGGAAATAATGTCCAGATCGGAGCAAATAGCGTTGTGGTAAAGGATATCGGGGACGATGAGGTGGCTTATGGATTAGCTGCAAGCATCAAAGAAGTAAAAAAGCAGGAGCATGAAAAATGCCCGATCATAGAAAATGTAAATGAGTGATTTCTTCGCTCATTTTCTTTTGAATTATGATACAATGTTGAGGAGGTGATTTGATGAAACATATAGAAGAATGCTTGACATTTATTCATGACTCATCAAGCATGTTTCATGCGGTAGAGAATGTGAAGAAAAAATGTGTTAATTTTATTGAATTGAGCGAAGGGGAAAGATGGCAGCTTGAAAAAGGGAAAAGCTATATCGTTACACGTAATCATTCATCCGTGATTGCATTTACGATCGGAAAATATATGGATGATCTGGCATTTAATATCTGTGCCTCACATACGGATTCACCGACCTTTAAATTAAAGGTTAATGGAGAAGTAGAGGCCAATCATGTCTTAAAGGGCAATGTTGAAGGCTATGGAGGCATGATCATGAATACGTGGCTTGATCGTCCGTTGCGTCTGGCAGGCAGGGTCTGTATCCGTCGTAATGGAAAGGTTGAAGAGGTTTTATATGATTCTAAAACAGCGGTTTGTACTATTCCTAATGTTGCGATCCATATGAATCGTAAGCTTAATGACGGCTATGTCTATAATCCGCAAAATGATATGATGCCTCTTTTTAGTTCGACCTTAAAAAAGGGTGCGTTGAAGAAGAGGATCTGTGAAGATCTAAATATACGTGAAGAGGATTATATCAGCAGTGATCTTTATTTGGTCATTGATGAAAAGGGAAAGGTATTCGGATTGCAGAATGAATTTTTCTCAAGTCCTAAAATTGATAATCTGGAAAGTGTTTATGCAACTTTAATTGCTTTTTTAAATTCAACGAATGAGCGTCGTGTCAATATCTTTGCGGCTTTTGATAATGAAGAGGTAGGAAGCAATACGAAGCAGGGAGCTGATTCTTCCTTTTTGGAGGATGTAATGAGAAGGATTCAAAAGAGCCTGAATTATACGTATGAAGAATATCTGATGTCCCTTGTTCATTCGATGATGTTAAGTGTCGATAATGCCCATGCTTTGCATTATAATCATCCTGAATTTTATGATGCAAATAATGCAGTGTATATGAATGAGGGCGTGGTGATCAAATCAAATGCCAATCAGCAATATACCAGTGATGCGGTTTCAGTGGCTTTGTTTACAGAAATATGCCGGAAGCATGAAATTCCTTATCAATTTTTCGTCAACCGCAGTGATGTACGTGGGGGATCTACTTTAGGGAATATCTCGACTTCCCATGTATCGATCAAAAGCGTGGATATCGGTTGTGCACAGTTAGCGATGCATTCCAGTGTGGAGTGTGCGGGTGTTGAGGATATTGAACATATGATCCATGCCTGTACGGCTTTCTATGATTCAAATCTGCATGAAAAAGATCATCAGTGGGAGCTTTGATTATGAGTAAACTGATCTTGCCTGAAAATTATGATAATCCGCTTTCTTATTTAGATAGTGAGATTGCGATAAAAATCGTAAAGGACCAGTTTGAAAAACGATTGGCGGACTGCTTGAACCTGGTTCGTGTTTCGGCGCCGCTTTATGTTTCTAAGAAAAGCGGGTTGAATGATGATCTTAATGGTGTTGAGCGGCCGGTCAGCTTTGAGATCAAGGATCTGGATGAGCAGGTAGAGGTGGTACATTCATTGGCCAAATGGAAAAGGGCTGCTTTGAATCGTTATGATCTGAGAGGCTTTCAAGGCCTTTATACGGATATGAATGCGATTCGTCGTGATGAAGAATTAGATAATCTGCATTCGGTATATGTCGATCAGTGGGACTGGGAGAAGGTTATTTCCAGAGAAGACCGTAATCTTGATACATTAAAGGAAACGGTCTTGAAGATCGTGAAGGCGATCGTTCAGACACAGACGATCTTACGCTATGCTTATCCGCAATTAAAACCGATGGTCAGCAACAATGTTTTCTTTATTACCACCCAGCAGTTAGAGGATCTTTATCCGGATCTGGCGCCAAAGGAAAGAGAGGATGCAATCTGCCGCAAACATTCTACCGTCTTTTTGATGAAGATTGGTGATCGTTTGAAAAGCGGTCAAAGACATGATGGGCGTGCTCCTGACTATGATGACTGGCAGCTGAATGGAGATTTGCTCGTTTATTATCCGCTATTGGATCGCTCGTTCGAGCTGAGCAGCATGGGAATTCGTGTTGATGAGAAAAGCCTCGTCAGTCAATGTGAAAAAGCTCATGCCAGTGAGCGATTGCATTATCCGTTTCACCAACAGATTCTTGAAGGAAAATTGCCTTTAACGATCGGCGGCGGCATCGGACAGTCACGTTTATGTATGCTTTTATTGAACAAGGCTCATATCGGTGAGGTCCAGGTATCGATGTGGAGCGAAGAAATGCGTAAAAAATGTAAAGAAAATAAGATCAATTTATTATAAGGAGTGTTTTTTTATGAGCAGCGTGTATGAAGAATCATTAAAGTTACATGAAGAACATAAAGGAAAGCTGGAAGTGGTCAGCAAGGTCAAAGTCAAGAATATGCATGACCTCAGTCTTGCTTATACACCGGGGGTTGCCGAGGCTTGTCGCAAGATCCATGAAAATCGTGAGGATGTTTATAAATATACGACCAAGGGCAATACGGTAGCGGTCGTGAGCGATGGTTCAGCGGTCTTGGGATTAGGAAATATCGGTCCTTGGGCTGCAATGCCGGTCATGGAAGGAAAATCTATCTTATTCAAGGAATTTGCAGGCATCGATGCTTTTCCGATCTGTTTGGATACACAGGATAGCGAAGAGATCATTCGTATCGTAAAAGCCTTGTCGCCGACATTTGGCGGTATTAATCTGGAGGATATTTCTGCACCTCGCTGTTTTGAGATCGAACGACGTTTAAAAGAAGAATGTGATATTCCGGTTTTTCATGATGATCAGCATGGTACGGCCATTGTTGTCAGTGCCGGAATCATCAATGCGTTGAAGCTGGTGAAAAAAGATATAGAAACCGCCCGCTTCGTCATTAATGGTGCCGGTAGTGCGGGAATCAGCATTGCCCGTCTTTTACTGCAGCTAGGTATGAAAAACTGTGTGCTCGTAGATAAGAACGGTGCCTTGTGTGAAGGAGAGCCATGGATGAATGATGCGCAAAAGGAAATGGCTCAGCTTACCAATCAAGAGAAAATACAGGGAGATTTAAAGAAGGTGATCGCCGGTCGTGATGTTTTCATCGGGGTCAGCGCACCGCATGTACTGACAGCAGAGATGGTAAGTACGATGAATCAAGATGCCATTATTTTCGCAATGGCCAACCCGACACCGGAGATCATGCCGGATGAGGCGAAAAAGGGCGGTGCCAGAGTGATTGCGACAGGAAGAAGTGATTTCCCAAATCAGATCAATAATGTGCTCGTATTCCCGGGCATCTTCCGCGGTGCTTTGGATGCACGTGCCAAGGATATCACAGAAGCGATGAAATTAGCGGCCGCAAAAGCCATTGCCGGCATTGTCAGCGATGATGAATTGAATGAAGAGTATATCATTCCTGATGCCTTTAATCCGAAAGTGGCTCAGGTCGTAGCTGAGGCTGTAAAAAAAGAGGCCTTAAAATGAAAGAGATCAGCGTTTTGAAACTTCAAGACAAGATCAGGGAAATGGTCCAGCAGGTTAATTTTCATTATCCACAGGATATTGAAGAACTCTTAAGAGAAGCCGGACAAAAGGAAACGAATCCTTTGGGAAAAGAAATTTTAGAGTTATTAGAAAGAAACAGTCAGATTGCCGCGGAAAAAAGAATCCCGATCTGTCAGGATACAGGGATGGTCATCGTTTTTATTGAGATCGGACAGGAAGTACATCTGGTCGATGGTTCTTTAAATGAAGCCATTCAAAAAGGAGTAGCCTTAGGATATGAAGAAGGCTATTTACGCAAAAGCATCGTTGCCGATCCTCTTTTTCACCGTATCAATACACAAGACAATACCCCTTGTATCATCTATCCGGTGATCGTTGACGGTGATGCTGTGAAACTAACGGTTAGCTGTAAAGGTTTTGGCAGTGAAAATATGTCGGTCATAAGGATGTTGAAACCGGCAGAGGGTGTTGAAGGGGTCAAGAGAACGATCCTTGATGCCATTAAAAATGCCGGACCGAATGCCTGCCCGCCGATGGTCGTAGGTGTCGGTATCGGTGGCAGCTTTGATTATGCGGCTGTTCTTGCGAAAAAAGCAACTTTACGTGACTGCTCGCTTGAAAATCCCGATCCTGAATATGCTCAATTGGAAAGGGAGCTTCTTGAAGAAGCTAATCAGCTGAACATCGGACCTCAGGGACTTGGAGGAAAGACAAGCGTTTTAAAGATCAATATCGAGCAGGCACCGACCCATATTGCCGGCCTGCCGGTAGCTGTCAATATCTCATGTCATATCACACGACATATCAGTGAGGTGATCATATGAAAATAACCTTACCCCTGACCAAAGAAATTTGTGATAAGCTTCATGCAGGTGATTCCTTGCAGCTAAGCGGAGTCATCTATACGGCTCGTGATGCGGCGCATAAGCGTCTTGTCGAGATGATCCATAATAATGAGAAGCTTCCTTTTGAATTGGAAAATGCCTGTATTTATTATGTAGGGCCGACACCTGCACCTCCACATGCAATCGTAGGCAGTGCCGGACCGACAACGAGCATGCGTATGGATGCCTATGCACCCCTTCTTTATGATTTAGGGGTCCGTGCTACGATTGGAAAAGGATATCGTACGCAACAGGTCAAGGATGCTATTGTGCGCAACCATGCCTGCTATCTCATCTGTATCGGCGGTGCAGGTGCTCTTTTGAGCCAATGCATCAAAAAAGCGGAATGTATTGCTTTTGAAGATTTAAAAGCAGAAGCGATCTATCGCTATGAAGTAGAAGACTTTCCTTGCATCGTAGCGATCGATTCTCATGGCAACAGTGTCTATTAACCTTACATTTTGCTTACACTTATGCAAGAAAGCCCCTTTTTAAGTGAAATTTGTGTATAATGAAATCGGGTGATCAAGATGAAGAGGTTAATCAAATGGACACTTTCAATCATTTTACTTATTTTTATCATATTGACGTCCTTAGGATTTGTGGAATATAAAAAGGCACTTAGTGAAATATCGCTGAAGGATAAAATCGCTCAGATTCAGGCGAAAGATGATTATGTCGAGATCGAAGATATCAGTGATTATGTCATCAAGGCAACGATCTCAACCGAGGATCAGCGCTTCTATTCGCATTGCGGTGTAGATTTCATTGCTTATGGAAGGATTGCCTATGTCCTTTTGACAACAGGACAGCTGAGCGGTGGTGGAAGCACGATCACACAGCAATTGGCAAAAAATCTTTATTTTGGTTATGAGCCTTCGATCATAAGAAAATTTGCGGAATTTTTCATGGTTCATGATATCGAAAGTCAATATGACAAAGATACGATATTGGAGATTTATCTAAATATCATTAATTATGGTGATAATCATATCGGTATCTATCAGGCAAGTGAGGGCTATTTCGGGAAAGAACCAAAGGATCTGACCTTTAATGAAGCAACCCTTGTCGTCGGTATCCCGCAGTCACCCAGCAATTACCAGCTCAGTGATCATGCTGAAAATGCCTATAAACGGCAGCAGGCGGTCATTCAGACACTGATTGATACCCAGACCTTTACTGAAGATGAAATACAAGAACTGATGGACTCAAATTGAGTCCTTTTTACTTACAGAATTGAAATAAAAAATGAAATGATTTATGTTAAGATAAATAAAGATAGGAGGATTTGTTTTGAAGTTATATTCCCATAGACAATTATTTATATTCTTGTTTGTGATCATAAGCCTGATGCTTTTAGGATCTTTCTTTGATTATCAGATATCTTTAAAACTTTATGATGCCAAGCATATGTTCGGTATCCTTTTATCGGCGTATGGGCAGCTTCCTGCCATGTTATGTCTGATTGGCGGGGGCGGACTGCTGATGAAAGATGTCTTTGACCGACAAACAAGAAAAGAAACATTTATCATAACGTTCATCTTTGTTTTTATATTAAATCTTTTTGTTTTTGTCATGCTTTCCTTTGATACGCTTAAATATATTCCGCAGATGCCTCTTTCTATCGCTGTCATCATTTCGCTTTTCATCATCATAACTGTAAATATCATCATCTTTCGGTTATGTGAAAATAAGGATCATGATATGCTCCAGAAAATTGCATGGTTTCTTATCTTGACACCGATACTTACTTTACTTGTTGTCAATATCATCAAAATATTCTGGCAGCGTCCACGCATGCGTTTTATTTCAACACATCCGGAAATTTCTTTTCAGCCATGGTGGATGATCGGTAATTCATTGAAAGAACCGTTAAGCATGCAGGGGATACCTGCAGATGAATTTAAATCATTTCCTTCAGCACATACGGCCTGTGCTGCCTGCTGCTTTACGACAGGTGTGCTTTTATTGTTAAATAAACGTTTTGAAGGTAAAGGATATCTTTTATTTTCTATAAGCTTCATCTTTACATTGATGGTCGGATTGTCAAGGATCGTTGCCGGCGCTCATTTTTTAAGCGATATTACATGTGGAATGGCGATTTCTTTTTTCATACAGGCATTGTTGGCTAAAAAAATCTTTCATATAAAAAGTGTCAAGATGAAGGAGCGATGACATATAATGAAATATGAAAAAATTACGATGGGTCTTTATTTTGTTTTTGGCGCTTCTTCTTTTTATTCCTTCTTATGTGAAAACGATCCAGCAGGGGAAGCTTTTAAGTGGTGTGACCGTTGTTTTGGACAGCGGACACGGAGGAAAGGATCTGGGGGCGAGTGATGGAGGGGTCGATGAAGCTCCTTTAAATCTGGCAATTACCAAAAAGCTTGAAGCAAAATTAAAAACCTTAGGATGTCAGGTGATCCTGACACGAAAGGATGAGAATGATCTGGCTTCAATAACTGCCGTTAATCGTAAAAAAGAAGATATGAATAAACGAATCTCAATCATCAATGATGAAAAGAATGATTTATTTATCAGCATTCATATGAATAAATATCAAAGTGAGGATGTCAAAGGGTTTCATGTCTTTTATAAAGATGATGCTTCTAAGATGCTTGCTAGTTATATTCAAGAGAAGGGAAATGTTGTGTTAGAACAGGATAAAACGATTACAAAAGGTAATTTCTTTATTCTAAATGAAAGCAGGATACAGGGTGTTTTGATCGAATGTGGCTTCTTAAGCAATCCTGATGATCGTAAAAAGCTGACATCTGAAAGTTATCAGAATAAGATCGTGGATTGTATTGCTGACAGTCTTGTTGATTATTTTGAAAGCAAGGGAATGAGCTAGCAAACATCATCTATTTTATCTAAAAGAAAGAAACAATTATATAATTATATTTAATAATTTGAATGACTCTCAATATTGATTAATGTGTATCCTTTGGCATAATAAGGTATCTGATAGTGAGTGTTTTGAGGGAATCTTGGAGATATATTGTATTAATCATTGGATTGAAAAAAGAATGATCGAAGCAGTGAAGAAGACAGTAAGCTCATATTTTTGTTGGTTTTTTTCACTGTTTTGGAGTAAACATATTAGGTGAATTTGTAAATGATTATCCAAAATTATTGATTCTTTATTTTTAAGTATTTTATCTGAGTACCTTCATGGGTATTCTTTTCTTTTAATCTAATGTCAAACAATATAAAAAGGGCATCCGCCCTAGTATTTAAATTCTTCTTTCAAAGCATTCTTTACCTGATCCAAAGTTAATCCTTTGCCACTTAAATAATTTTCCATATCTTCTTTCATGGATTCATTGGTAGCATCAGAAAAAGTAACTAATACAGTATCATTATCTACGATATAGGTTTCTGAATCATCACCGTTGACACAATAGATAAGAGTACCGACACCGACACCAAAGGCTTCTACAACCGATGCTTCCTGATCCCCCAGGGTGATATATACTTTGAATTTCACACCGTCATCGTTTTTAGCCAATCCTAAGGTGGAGCCATATGAATTAGTTTCCGTTTCTAATGTAAAGACTTCCTTAACGGCTTCTAAATCACTTTTTTCATTTACTTCTTCCTGCTGTTCGTTTTCGTTGTTTGGCTTATCGGCATTACTGTTATCATTGCCGCAAGCTGTAAGACCTGAACAGAGTCCTAATACAAGTAACATACTTAATAGTTTTTTCATTTTATTTTCCTCCCTGTAATGAAATATGTTTTAATGATTTCTATTGTTTTTCAATAGTTTTTTGTTATTTTTATTATATCATATAAAATATGAATTGAAATTCATTTGTTGATTATAAAAAAACGAGTTATAAGCATTTATGCTTCTAACTCGTTTGTCTGCTTACATGGTGGAGCTTAAGGGACTCGAACCCTTGACCCCCTGCGTGCAAAGCAGGTGCTCTCCCAGCTGAGCTAAAACCCCATGTATATTTTAAATCGATGGTGGGCCTGAATGGACTTGAACCAACGACCTCACCCTTATCAGGGGTGCGCTCTAACCACCTGAGCTACAGGCCCATATCACCGATTGCTTGTATATAATACCATCAACAAATACACTTGTCAACAAAAAATTTAAAAAAATTAAATCTTTAATCAGATATTTTATTATAAGCTTGAATGGCATATTGAATCGCAATGATCGTCTTGCTGTCACGAATCGTTCCGTTCATCACTTGCTGGTATGCTTCATCCAGGTCAAGGAAATAACTGTTGATGCATTCATCTTCATCCATTGCTTTTGGGTGTTCAACTTTCGTTAAGTTTTTTGCTTCATAGATGTGAAGAACCTCACCGCAAAAACCCGGTGTCGGATAGAAAGTGAAACGTCTGATCATTTCTTCTGCTTTATAACCGGTTTCTTCTTCTAGCTCACGGCTGGCACATACGGCCAGATCTTCATTTGGTTCGATCTTACCTGCCGGTATTTCGATCGTTTCTTCAGAAACGACATAACGATATTGTCGGACAAGCAGAATCGCATGATCTTTGATTGCAAGGATAGCAACACCTCCCGGTGCCTTTACACATTCGCGGTAACTGGTCGTTCCATTTTCACATAAGACTTCATCTTTGGTTACTTTAATGACGCGCCCATCATAAATAAGCTGGCTGTTCAGCTGTTTTTCCATATAATCACCCTTTTCTATTATAAACGATTCTTACTGTCTTGACTATCAAAAAAAGAATATGCTATTCTTGATTCATTGGGGGTCACATATGAATAAATATATAGGAAACAGAAAATTTAATCTGCTGGTAATTTCTATTGCCATTCCGATCATGCTTCAAAATCTGGTGACTACTTCAGTTAATTTAGTCGATTCACTGATGGTCGGTCAGTTGGGAGATGCCGCAATAGGAGGGGTGGCAGCTGTCAATCGCTATTTTATGATCATGAACTATGGGGCATTAGGTGTTATCAATGCCGTGGGAATTTTCATCGCACAGTATTTTGGTGCCGAAAATGAACAGAAAATGAAGGAATCTTTCCGTTTTTCTGTCAGTGCTTCCTATCTTATCATATTACCTTTTTTCTTTGCGGCTTTATTTTTTCCTCGGCAGATCCTGCATTTCTTTACAGATGATGTGCTATTGATCAATGTGGGGGTTGAATATCTGCAAGTCGTCTGCCTTACGTATTTGCCGCTGGGGGCTTCTTTGGCGATCAGCAGTGCCATGAGATGTATTGGTGAAACAAAGATTCCTTTGGCGGTCAGTGTGCTGAGCGTATTGACAAATACTTTTTTTAATTATTGTCTGATTTTTGGTAATTTTGGTTTTCCGCGTCTTGGCGTCAGCGGTGCGGCAATTGCCACGTTGATTGCTCGAATCGTCGAACTGACAGTTTTGCTTTATATCATGAAAAGACGTCATTTTCCGTTTGCAAGCAAAGTCAGTGAGCTTCATCATATTCCTTTTTCGCTTATCAAGATCATCGCTTTTAAGGCGGCTCCTTTATGCCTCAATGAGCTTTTATGGTCAGGGGGCAATGCGATGATGCTGAAGCTGTATGGAACACGTGGCAGTCATGTTCTCAGCGGCTATGCGATCACGACAACGATGACAGATATCTTTTATACTCTTTTTGCGGGCATGGCGGTTGCGACAACGGTCATGGTATCTCAGCAGCTGGGGGCGAATCATCTAAAGGAAGCTAAAGAAAACGGCTATCATATGGTCGGCTTTTCCTTCTTTGTTTCGCTGCTCTTTGCAGGGTTCATGTATCTGATCAGCTTTACGGTGCCATTCTTATACGGCTCAGCCAGCACTGAGGTGATCAGCACCGCCCAAAATATGATCCATGTACAATCGATCTGCTTTATTTTATATACTTTGAATACACAAAATTATTTTATCGTCCGTGCCGGTGGTGATACGAAATCGACATTGATCATGGACAGCGGCTTCATGTGGCTGTTTACGATTCCTCTTCTGTCCTTGATCGCTTATCTGACATCGATCGATATCTATATCATGTATCTGGTGGGACAGACCAGCGAACTTCTCAAACTGATGCTTTCCACAAGGCTATTGCATAAAGAAAAATGGGTGGTGAACCTGACCAAGGCCTGAAATATGCATAAGCTTCAAGGAGCAGTTATGTGATGAAAAATGCAGACAGACAAATGCATATGCCTGAGAATGATTTACAAAGGTATTTTCGTGAAGTCAGCCTTGAAAGAATGGATTTCTGGTGATATATTTTAATTATAAAGTGAGTCATATCAAATAGGAGAAAATATGAGAAAAGCAGGTATTTTATTGGCTGTTTCATCACTGCCTTCATCGTATGGCATTGGTGATTTTGGCGAGAATTGTCTACATTTTATTGACGACCTGAAGAAGAGCGGCTGTCGCAGCTGGCAAATTTTGCCGCTGAATCCTTTAGGTTATGGCAATAGTCCCTATCAAGCCTATTCATCGAAGGCAATGGATGAATTGTATATTTCTTTGGATGAATTGAAGCGGATGGGATTGATCAGGAAAACAAAGAAGTTTCATGCACAGAAAAAAAGTGTCAGTTATGATGAAGTGCGGCATTTTAAAAGCGTCTATTATCAGGAGGCTTATCATAATTTCAAGCAGGATAAGGCTTTTAAAGAGTTTGCTTCGCAAAAATGGGTGATCGAGTATGCTGTGTTTATCGTGTTTAAAAAACAAAATGACATGAAGATCTGGCATGAGTGGCCGCAAGAACAGCAGGATTGGATCAAAGACCATGCTTATGATCTCACACCTCTTACTGAGGCCATCAATTATGAAATCTTTCTTCAATATATTCTTTATCAGCAATGGATGAGGGTAAAGGCTTATGCGAATGAAAATGATATTGAAATCATAGGTGATCTGCCGATTTATGTAGGAATTGACAGTGTTGATGTCTGGGCCAATCAGAATTATTTCTTGCTTGATGATCACTCCCATCCGACTTTTATTGCCGGTGTACCCCCTGATTATTTCAGCGTTACCGGACAGCGCTGGGGGAATCCGCTTTACGATTGGGATTATATGAAACAGCATGATTTTGATTTCTGGTGTGATCGACTGGCTTATAATACAAAGCTTTTTGATGTGATCCGAATCGATCATTTCCGTGCCTTTGATACTTATTGGAAGATTCCTGTCAGCTGTCCTACGGCTGTTGAAGGAGAATGGGTAGAGGCTCCGGGTTATGAATTATTCGATGTGTTGTTTGCAAGGATAGAAAATTTGAAGATCATAGCTGAAGATTTAGGTAATCTTCGTCCGGAGGTGCTCAAACTGAGAGATCATTTCCATCTGCCGGGCATGAAGGTGCTGCAGTTTACCTTTAATCCGCAAACACCGTATGCGAATGATGTTGAAAATGTGGTGGCATATACAGGGACTCATGATAATCAGCCGCTGGTAAGCTGGCTGAACTCACAGACCTCTTCTTTCAAAAGAAGGACCAGAGTCTTTTTGGATACGGCCGGCTATCATTATGAAAGTGTGATTGACAACCTGATGGCTTTTTTGATGAACAGCAAAGCCGATAGGGTTATCCTTCCGATGCAGGATATCTTACATTTAAATGCGAAAAGCCGTATGAATATTCCGGGAACGCTGTTGGATACAAACTGGACATGGAAATTGGCTGATTTCAAAGATTTTGAGAAAAAATTGGAGATGCTTTCAGATATGATTCGCTCATCGCAAAGATAGTCATATTTTTCATTGTGATAAGAGGTAAGATATGTCATAATGAAAGAGGGAAGCGATTATGGAAGAAATGTTGCTGATGATCTATATCATTTGCTTTGGACTATTGATGCTGGCAGTCTATGGGAAGGGTTATGCCAAATATTATCTTATGTTTAAATCAATGACAAGTGTTATTTTTGTCATGCTTGCTTGCTGGGTGATGAGAGAAAAGCTGTTTTGGCTATGGCTGATGGCTTTTCTTTTTTGTTTTCTGGGGGATGTGCTGTTAGGGATGGATGAGCGGAAGGAGAAAAACCGTTTCTTTGTGTGGGGGCTTGTAAGCTTTGTGACAGGCCATGTGTTTTTCATCATAAGGATGAGCGGGCTGACTTCTTTTGAATTGTGGGATCTGGTCTTGCCTGCCGGTATTGCTCTTGTGACATTTTTTTTGATCCGTCATCCGAAATTTCATGTAGGGGTTCATAAGCGCGCTGTCATTCTTTATTCATTGATCGTTACGCTGCTTTGTGTCAAAGGATATGATATGTTGCTGCTGGATAGATATTATTGGAATGTTTTTGTTGGCAGCGTGTTGTTTTTCATTTCTGATTTTCTTTTGCTTTTTATTTATTTTTATGAGGATAAGCTGAAGATCATGCGTTTTTTTAACTTGCTGACATATTATGGCGCAGTTTTTTTGCTTGCATGTACGGTATTCAGATAAATGAAATATTAAATTTTTAAGGGATAAATTTTCACATGTGGAAAAGTATCTCTTTTTTTTAAGGTATAATTAGGTTATAATACTCAGTAAAAGGAGAGATTATGAAGAAAAGATTGATCAATATTTTATTTAGTAAAATGATGATTACGGCTTATATCATCTTATTCGAGCTTTTTTTGATCTTTTTGTTCGTATCTTTTCTTTCATCGATATCAAAGCTGATTTCATTGATTCTAAAAGTATTCAGTGTGCTTATGGTAATCTATGTCTATAACCGTAATGACAATCCTTCATATAAGCTGGCATGGACTTCGGTGATCTTGGCACTGCCAACGGTCGGTGGCGTGCTGTATTTGCTTTTCGGGGGTAAAAAGGTATCTAAAGAATTGCGGCGGATCATTGCCCGTTCCAATGATGATACCAAGGGAATCATGCTTCAGGAGGAAAGGCTTCTTGAGAAATTAAGAAGAGAAAATATTGAGGCGGCCAAGCAGGCGAATTATCTGATGAAGTATGCGGGCTATCCTTGTCTGAGTCAAACGGAAACGACTTTTATTGCCAGTGGTCAACAATATTATGAATTGATGATGGAGGAGATCAAGAAGGCCGAGAAATTTATCTTTCTTGAATATTTCATTCTTGAAGAAGGAAAGATGTGGAATGATATTCTTGAGGTTCTTTGTGAGAAGGCAAAAAAGGGTGTGGATGTACGTCTGATCTATGATGATGTTGGCTGTATCGTCAAGCTGGAAGACGGGTATGATGCAAAGATCAACCAGATGGGGATCCGTTGCAAGGTGTTTAATCCGATCAGGGCCCGTTTGGCGATTCAGATGAATAATCGTGATCATCGTAAGATTACGGTCATTGATAACAAAGTGGGCTTTACCGGTGGAATCAATCTGGCTGACGAATATATGAATATCAAAGAGGTTTATGGTCATTGGCGTGATCAGGGAATCATGCTGAAGGGTGATGCGGTCGCTTCTTTAACGTTCATGTTCCTTCAATTCTGGGATTACGGTGAAAGCGTCAAGAGTAATTTTGCTTCGTATATGACGCCTTATCCAGGCAGGGACGACGGCTATGTGATTCCTTTTAGCGATGCTCCGACCGATGATGAGAGCGTGGGTCAGAATGTTCATTTGAATATCATCCATGCAGCAAAAGAATATATCTTCATTCAGACACCTTATCTGATATTGGATAATGTCGTACGGGATGGTTTGGCTCTTGCCAGCAAAAATGGTGTAGATGTTCGTATCATGGTTCCTTATATCCCGGATAAAAAGCTGGTCAATCAGGTAACGAAGTCGAATTATGAATATCTTTTGGAAAGCGGTGTACGTATTTATGAATATACGCCCGGCTTTGTTCATGCGAAGACACTGATCAGCGATGATGAATTTGGTGTGATCGGGAGCATTAATTTTGATTATCGAAGCTATTTTCTGCATTTTGAATGTGGTGTGTGGATGTATAAATCTAAAGCGATCCTGGATTGTCGGGATGATTTTTTGAGGACGCTGGATGAATGTCATGAGATCACTTATCAGGAATATATGAAAACAAATGCTTTGGTACGTATCTTGCGTTCGATTTTGAATTTGTTTTCACCGTTATTATAAGGGGGTACATATGAGTAAGATTGGTTTGATATGTGAAGGAGGAGGAACAAAAGCGGCTTATACAGCAGGTGTTCTGGAATGTTTTTTGGATCAGGATATTGAATTTCCGTATGCTGCGGGAATCAGTGCGGGGGCATTTTGTCTGCTGTCGTATGTTTCCAAGCAGAAGGATCGCTTGCGTGTTACCGGTGTCGATTCGACTGCCCGCAAGGAAGCGGTAGGCTTATATCCGATCCTTCATGAAAGGGCTGTTTTTGGTATCAATTCAACCTATGATTTTGTGGAAGAGAAGGTTCCGCTGGATATCAAGACCTTTCGTGAAAATCCATGCGAATTGGAAATGGGTCTTTATAATATAGAAACAGGAAAGGTCGAATACTTTAATAAGCAGCAGTATTCTGAAGACGGACTGATCGTTAAGGCGGCTTGTGCTCTTTTGATGCTGACCCATCCTGTCAAGATCAATGGCAAAAGATATATGGATGGCGGTTTGGTCGACATGATCCCGATCGAACAGGCTTTGCGGAATGACTGCAAGGGTGTGGTCTTTATTTCGACGAAGGAAGAAAATTATGTGCGTAAGCCGGCACCTAAGTGGCAGATGTGTCTGGCAAGGATCTTGTTTCGTAAGGAGCCTTATATCGCAAAGGATCTGAGCATTCGTCATGAAAATTATCATAAACAATGGAATAAGGTAAAAGAGCTTGAAAAGGAAAACCGGGCACTGATCTTACGTCCGAGCATGGATATGGGGATTACTCGTTATACGACCGATGGTGAGAAGCTGGGCAAGTGGTATGATTTAGGATATAAGGATACGCTGAAAAGAATTGATGAGATTCGCTCTTTTATGAATGAAATAAAGGAATGATGATCAAGCTGTCAAGTGTAAAGAAATGTAAAGAGAGTGGTTAATCACTTTCTTTTCTTTTTACGGTGAATTTACATACGAATGCTGATTCTTTTACATACTATGACTATAATAAAGGACGTAGTTAAAAAAAGGAGAGATTGTAAAACTATGAAAAAACTTTTAAAAGGTATCGTTGCAGCTTTTATGGTCATGAGCGTTGCTGCATGTTCAAATAATGCTTCTGACGATACGATTCATGTATTGACAAGAGAACAGGGAAGTGGAACAAGAGGTGCTTTCATTGAACTGTTTGGAATTGAACAGGAAGATGAAAATGGCGAAAAGGTGGACCATACGACAGAAACAGCAGAAGAAACGAATTCTACTTCGGTCATGCTGACAACTGTACAGGGTGATCCAAATGCGATCGGTTATGTATCACTGGGTTCTTTAAATGATAAAGTGAAGGCAGTAAAGATCGATGGTGCCGTTGCAAGTGTTGATACAGTAAAGGATGGTTCTTATAAGGTATCTCGTCCATTCAATATCGTTACAGGTGAAAATTTAAGCGATTTGGCTTCTGATTTCATTACTTATATCATGAGTGCCCAGGGTCAGGAAGTCATTGAAGAAGAAGGATATATTTCTGAAGGTAATCAGGGTGATTATACTGCTCCACAAGGTTTAAGCGGAACGATCACGGTAGCCGGTTCAAGCTCTGTAACACCGGTAATGGAAAAATTGGCTGAAGCTTATAAGGTTTTAAATCCGGATGTTCAGATTGATGTCCAGCAGTCAGATTCAACAACAGGTGTGAACAATGCGATCGAAGGTTTATGTGATATCGGTATGGCTAGCCGTGAATTAAAGGACAGCGAGCTTGCCAGCGGTGTAAAAGGCACAAAGATCTGTATCGATGGTATTGCTGTTATCGTTAATAATGATAACTCATTGGAAAATTTAACATCTGACCAGGTAATGAAGATCTTTACAGGTGAAATCACTTCCTTCTCAGAAGTGAAGTAAAATGAATTCAATAAAAGAAAAAGGGATGAAGTGGCTGTTTACAGCCGCTGCATCCGCTTCTATTTTATGCGTTTTCCTCATTTGTGCCTTTTTGTTTGTCAATGGTTTTAGCACAATGGGAAAGATCGGCTTTACAGAATTTATCTTTGGTACGGTCTGGAAACCGTTAAACAATATTTTTGGGATACTTCCGATGATATTGGGAAGTGTGGAAGTAACCTTGCTGGCCTTTGTATTCGGTGTTCCGATCGGCCTTCTGTGTGCAATTTTTTTAGTGTATTTCTGTCCTAAGAAGATCTATTCGAAAATGAAAAGCGTGATCGATCTTTTGGCAGGTATTCCTTCCATCGTTTATGGTTTTTTTGGATTGGTATGTATCGTGCCGATTTTTAGAAATTTGTTTGGCGGCAGCGGAAAAAGTATCTTTACCGCTGGTTTTTTACTGGGGATCATGATCTTGCCGACGATCGTCAGCGTATCGGAATCTTCCCTGAAGGCAGTAGATAAGAATTATTATGAAGGTGCCTTGGCTTTAGGAGCTACCCATGAGAGAAGCGTCTTTTTTGCGAGCGTACCGGCAGCCAAATCTGGAATCATTGCAGGGATCATTCTTGGAATGGGCAGGGCGATCGGTGAAACGATGGCGGTCAATTATGTCATTGGGAATCAGGCACTGATGCCATTTGATATTTTTATGGGTGGCCGGACATTGACGACTAATATTGTCTTGGAAATGGGTTATGCGACCGATTTGCATCGTGATGCCTTGATTGCGACAGCTGTGGTATTATTCATTTTCATTTTGATCATCAATCTGTCGTTCGCCTTCTTAAAAAGGAGGATTCGATAATGGTTAAAAAAATAAGTGAGCATCAGCAGGATGCCAATGATCTGCGTATCATTCATAAGGATAAGTTATCGGTCGTGTTAAACGTCTTGGTGAAGATCAGTGCTTTTATAACGATGGCGGTACTGATTATCATGATTGCTTATATTTTGATTACGGGTATTCCAAATATTACCCTTGATCAGTTCTCGCTGGAATACAATACAGAAAATGTATCCATGATGCCGGCCATCATCAATACGCTTTTATATACCGTATTATCTTTGCTGATTGCCCTTCCTTTAGGCATCGGCAGTGCAATCTATCTGGTGGAATATGCGAAAAAAGGAAGTAAATTCGTGGAGATCGTCCGTCTGACAACAGAAACGCTTTCGGGAATTCCTTCCATCATCTTTGGCTTATTCGGATATTTATTCTTGTGTATCTTCTGTGGCTTGGGCTATTCTTTGCTTTCAGGTGTCATTACGCTGTCAATCATCATCCTGCCATTGATCATGAGAACGACTGAAGAGGCGCTTAAGGCAGTGCCTGACAGTTATCGTGAAGGCAGCTATGGTTTGGGTGCCGGAAAGGTAAGAACGATTTTCAAGATCATTTTACCAAGTGCCGTAGGCGGTATCTTAAATGGCATCATCTTAAGTATCGGACGAATCGTCGGGGAAAGTGCAGCATTGATCTATACTGCCGGAACCTTGCCGAATATTGCTTTGAATGTGATGAAATCCGGACGCAGCTTGTCTGTGCATATGTATGCCTTATTAAGTGAAGGGCTTTATACCAATCAGGCTTATGCAACGGCAGTCGTGCTTCTTTTGATGGTGATGCTGATTAATTTCGCATCCAATAAAATCGTAAAGCATATGGGAGGAAAGAATGAGCAAAATTAGTGTTAAGAATCTGGATCTCTGGTATGGGGATTTTCAGGCGTTAAAAAATATCAATATGGATATTGAAGCCAATCAGGTAACAGCATTCATTGGTCCTAGCGGCTGCGGTAAATCTACTTTTTTAAAGTGTTTGAATCGTATGAATGATCTGGTAGAGGGTTGCCGCATCACAGGTGAGATCACTCTGGATGGCGTTGATATCAATTCAAAAATAGATGTGAATCAGTTGCGTAAACGTGTTGGGATGGTTTTCCAAAAACCAAATCCATTCCCGATGAGCGTTTATGATAATATTGCTTTCGGGCCTAAGACACATGGTGTCAAAGATAAGAAGGAATTAGATAAGATCGTTGAAAGAGCTTTGAAGGGTGCTGCCTTATGGGATGAGGTCAAGGATCGCCTGCACAAAAGTGCGTTGGGTCTTTCAGGAGGTCAGCAGCAGCGTTTATGTATTGCCAGAGCGCTGGCCGTTGATCCTGAAGTATTGCTGATGGATGAGCCTACCAGTGCGCTGGATCCGATATCTACTTCAAAGATCGAAGATCTTGTCTTAGAATTGAAAAAGAAATATACGATCATCATCGTGACGCATAACATGCAGCAGGCAGCCCGTATTTCAGATATGACCGCTTTCTTCTTATTGGGTGATCTTATCGAGTACAATAAGACGGATAAGCTGTTCTCGATGCCGGACAACAAGAAAACAGAAGATTACATTACAGGAAGGTTTGGTTAATATGAGAAATCGATATAATGAACAGTTAAAAGAACTCAATGATGAACTGATTTTGATGGGGGATCTATGTAAAGGCGGGATCACCTATGCTGTCAGCTCCCTAAAAAATCCAAGTGATGAAATAAAAGAAAAGGTCACAGAAATTGAAAATGAGATCAATCAGAAAGAACGTACGATCGAACAGTTGTGCATGAAACTGTTGCTTCGTCAGCAGCCGGTTGCCAGTGATTTAAGACAGGTATCAAGTGCCCTGAAGATGATCAGTGATATGGAGAGGATCGGTGATCAGGCATATGATATCTCATTGATGTCACCGGTGGACATTACAAAAGATGAAAAAGTAGAAAAGCATATTATTGCGATGGCTAAGAATACGATCAGCATGGTATCCAAAAGTGTTGAATCATTTGTCAATTCAGATTTAGAGATGGCACTTTCCGTCATGAAAGATGATGATGAAGTCGATAACTATTTTGAAAAAGTAAAAGATGACCTGATCGATGCAGTCAGAGAAGATCCGAAATCAGGAAGAGATTATCTGGATATTCTGATGATCGCCAAGTATCTGGAAAGAATCGGTGATCATGCGACCAATATTGCGGAATGGGTCGAATATTCTATCACCGGGAAACATAAAAAGATTGATATCAAATCTGCAGAATAACTTCGTGGAAACATGAAGTTTTTTTATGTTTATCTGCGTTGCTTGTGCAACGCTCATATTTTGTGTAAAATCACTTCGAAAAGGAGGAAGATTTATGCTGAGTGAAAATTTAAAGACGATCCGTAAACAAAAAGGATTATCTCAAGAGGAATTAGCCATTCGTTTACATGTTGTCCGACAGACGATATCGAAATGGGAGAAAGGACTTTCGGTACCGGATTCGGATATGCTTATTCGATTGGCAGAAATATTCGAAGTAAATGTCAGTGATTTATTAGGTGAAAAAATAGAAGATGAAGAAAAGGGGGATGCATTAACTGAACAGCTTGTACGTATCAATGAACAGATGGCAGTTAGAAACAGACGTTCAAAAATGATTCTTAAAGCTGTTGCAGGTGTTATTGCGGTATTCATCGTTTTGAATTTATTGCTTATTTTGATGAATATGGTTTCTTTTGACAGTTATCATGATAGCCTTGATCAGCAAATCGAAGAAATAATGGAATAAATGAATGAGGGTCAGTTGGAAAACTGGCTTTTTATATAAAAAAATAAGCAGATGTCCTGCTTATTTGGAAACCCATCTTCCATAAATACCACAAGGGAGGATCGTTTGGGTACGGGTGATCGGTAATCCGTTTTCACCTGCTTCGATGAATCCTTTTGGGTATTTCTTTAATAAAGTGGAATGAAGGATATTGTATAACACGGTTGAAGAGAAACCGGTCGTATAAGAATTGACAAGGAAAAAGAGAGGGTCATCATCGAGAATATCCATACATTTGATGATCAAGGGATAGAGCTGGTCTTCAATTTTCCATATCTCACCATTCGGCCCTCTTCCATAGCTTGGCGGGTCCATGATGATGGCATGATATTTCCGTCCTCTTCGCTTTTCTCTTTCCACAAACTTGATCACATCATCAACGATGAAACGGATCTTTTTGTTTTCCAGATGAGATAGGACCATGTTTTCCTTGGCCCAGCTGACCATTCCTTTTGAGGCGTCGACATGGACGACTTCGCATGCATTGGCGCTGGCACAGGCCATTGTGGCTCCCCCTGTATAGGCAAAAAGATTTAAGACACGGATATCGCGGCTGGCATGCCGGATCTTATCCATCATGAAATCCCAGTTTGCGGCCTGTTCCGGGAAAAGCCCTGTATGCTTGAAGCCGGTAGGCGAAACCTTGAAGGTCAGATGTTTATAGCTGATTTTCCATTCATTTTTTAAAGGTTTGAGGAATTCCCAGCTTCCTCCTCCGGATTTTGAGCGATGATAATGGGCATGGGGATGAAGCCAAAGCTCATCTTCATTTTCAATCGGCCAGATTGCTTGAGGATCCGGCCGGCGCAGGATGACATCTTTCCATCTTTCCAGTTTTTCGCCGTTTCCGGTATCGATACATTCATAATCCTTCCACTGTGATGCTTGCTGATTCATATATTCACTTCCAATCCTGATTATCATAACATATTTTTAAAGCTTTGAAACCCATACTTTCACAAATTTTTGTCTTTGAAATATGGTATAATAGAGAAAAGCGAGGTGTTTTGATGAAAAATAAGTATTATGATGATTTTAGGTGTTGTGAATTAAAAACAAATGTAAAAGAAGTGATCGAGGAGAAGGGTTTTTTCTGGCATTCGTTTGACAATACGATTTTTTATGTTGATGAGCACCATCCTGACCATGGCTTTATCAATCAGTGCGAAGTGTTGAAGCTGAAAGAAGAAAAGGGCATCGTTTACCATCTTTTAAATGAGAAGCTGGAAGGGGAAGCTGTCATGGTCGTTAATCCGGGAAGAAGATATATTCATGCCCAGAATGAAACATTGTCACTGTTGATGAATCAGATGATCCAGGGTGTTTATCATAGTGAATGTATCGATCATTATATAAATGATTTTTTTATGATCAGCCGTTTTAAGGGAAAATGTCTGACACCCCAGCAGAAAAATGAATTGCAGGTTTCCTTGAATGGGATGATCCGTGATGATTATGAGGTCAAGATCGTGTATGAAAAGATCACGGAAGACAGATATGTCAGCATTGGGGTATTCCCTGCACAGAAGAATAATCAGATCCATGTACCGAGCTTAAAATTTATTCAGATGATGAAGATCCTTGAAGTGGTAGACCGCGGAAATGATGAATTTGCGATCATCACGACCTGCGGTGATCAGATGTTGTTTACGCTTGAAAAATATTATGACATCATCAAGGAAGCAAGTAAAATATTGAATTGTGAACCGATGTTCATCAATACCAGCATCCATCAGCTGTTAAATAAAGTAAAAAGCAATTGAAAATGATGGAGCACGTTGTTATAATCTAAGAGTTGAGGAGATTATTATGAAGCGATTGTTAAAAGTATTGTGCTGTTCAGCCTTATTGCTATGTGGCTGCCGGCAGCAGGAAGAGCCGGAGCCGGTCGAAGAAGAAAAAATCAGCATCGTCAGCAATGACATCTATGCGGATCCGAAAAATCCTTCTAATGCCTATGCCAAGGTATTTAACCGGCTTGCTGAGGACATCCGGGCCAATGATATGGATCAGCTCAGCGAGGATGTTGCTGTCTGCTTTGTCTATGATTTTTTCACATTGAAAAATAAGGAAGATAGTACGGATATCGGCGGATTGGCTTATCTGCCGCAAAATCGTGTTGAAGAATTTACTTCTTTTGCACAGCAGCATTTTTATCGAAATTATGATTCTATCGTAACAGAGCAGGGGGAAGATGCTTTGCCGGAGGTCGTCAATGTTATTGTTGACAGTAAAACGGCCAAAGAAGTCAGCTATCTTGATGAAACCTATGATGGTTATGAGTATGAGATGAGCGTGGAATATGCGGATACAAGCATCAGCAGTGATGAGCTGAAGACAAAGCTGACGATGACCTGTCTTGTTTACAATGGGAAGGCCATGGTCATTGCGGTAAGCTAGTATGCGGGAAGCTTATGTGATTGGCGGTGCCAATATTGATATCATCGGAAGAAGCGATCATGCTCTCATTCCTTTTGATTCCAATATCGGAAAGGTTGTTCAAAGCTATGGAGGTGTTGGCCGCAATATTGCGGAAAATGCAGCACGCTTGGGCGTCAAGGTTCATTTTGTCAGTGTCTTTGGCAATGATTATAACGGATTGAACTGTATTCGTTACTGCGAAGCATGCGGGATGGATCTGAGCGATTGCAGGATCGTTGAAAATGAAAGGACCTCTACCTATCTTGCTGTTTTGGATGAAACGGGCGATATGAGCGTGGCAATCAATGATATGGATATTTTGCGTTATCTGGATCAGCAGCATATCGATAAGGTTTTTAAGAAAATCAAGAAAGACGATATTTTGGTTGTTGATACGAATCTGGATAAAGAATTGATTGCGTATATGATGAAAAACGCTCCTTGTGATATCTTTGTAGATCCGATATCCAGTGAAAAGGTGCAAAAGCTGGAGGGCCTGTTGGGATATATCCATACGTTCAAGCCAAATGTTTATGAGGCCGAGAAGCTTAGCGGCATTAAATATACAGGCGAGGAATCCGTGAATGAGATGGGAAAATATTTTCTTTCTTGTGGAATTGATGAGATCTATATATCGCTTGGAAAAGCTGGCGTGATGGGATTTACAAAAGATCAGGCAGTTTTATGCTCGACTGAGGATATTGCCGTTGCGAATGCGACGGGTGCGGGCGATTCTTTTATGGGTGGTATCATAGCGGCGACCCTTATGAATTATAGTTTTATTGATAAGATGATGTTTGCGCAGAGCTGCAGCGTTGTAACGATCGAATCTGATCAAAGCGTGTGCAGAAGATTGAGTGTGGATGTTGTTGATCAGCGTAAGAAAAAGCTGACATTTAATGTAAAGGAGAAGAAGTTATGTATTTAAAAGTGAATCCTGAGGTTCAAAAAGCATTGGATAACAATCAGCCGGTAGTGGCATTGGAGTCAACGATCATTTCTCATGGAATGCCTTATCCACAGAATGTGGAAACGGCTTTGAACGTGGAAAAGATCATTCGTGAGCATGGTGCCGTTCCGGCAACGATCGGTATCATCGATGGTGTTTGTGTGGCCGGTATGACGCCGGAAGAAATCGAAGAATTTGGTAAGCGCAAAGGAATTGCGAAAGTCAGTCGTCGTGATTTACCGGTAATCGTTGCCAAGAAGCAGTGGGGTGCGACAACCGTAGCAACAACGATGATCGTTGCGGCAATGGCAGGCATCAAGGTCTTTGTGACCGGCGGCATTGGTGGTGTCCACCGCGGTGCCCAGCAGACATTTGATATTTCTGCGGATCTTCAGGAATTGGCTCATACAGATGTCGCAGTCGTATGTGCAGGTGCAAAAGCTATCTTAGATTTGCCTTTGACCCTGGAATATCTGGAAACACAGGGCGTACCGGTATTAGGCTATCAGACAAAAGAATTGCCTAGTTTCTATTCGATCCATTCAGGACTTGAGCTGGATTATGAAATGGATTCTCCGAAGGAAATTGCGGATGCGATCAAGGCAAAATGGGAAATGGGTCTGGATGGCGGTGTGATTATCGCAAATCCTATTCCAAAGGAATATGCCTTGGAAGAATCTTTCATCAATGGTGTCATTGATGAAGCCTTAGCTGATGCGAAGGAAAAGGGTATTCATGGAAAAGATGTGACGCCGTTCCTATTGGCTGCAGTTAAGGATAAGACAGAAGGCAAGAGCCTTGACAGCAACATTCAGCTTGTTTACAACAATGCCCGTTTGGGTGCGCAGATTGCTGTTGAGTTCTGTAAATAAGATTTAATGAGAAACGCTTTGGCGTTTCTTTCTTTTTTTGGACATTTTTTGTCTATTTTGTCAATGCTCGTTTTATGTCCTGTAAATCTGGGAGCATTTACGCTAAGCTGAAAGCGAAAGGAGAAAGAAAGATGAATCAAATGAAAATAGGAGGCTTCATCAAAAAGCTGCGTAAAGAAAAAAAATTGACCCAGGAGCAGCTGTCTGAGGTATTTGGGGTATCTCGCAGAACGGTTTCAAGATGGGAAACGGGCAGCAATCTGCCTGACTTGGATATCCTTATCGAAATGGCAGATTATTTTCATGTTGATCTTCGCGAATTATTCGATGGTGAAAGGAAGGATGACAAAATGGATAAAGAATTGGAAGAAGTTGTATTAAAGGTTGCTGATTACAGTAATGAGGAAAAAAAGAAATTGACCGGGCGTATGCATATGCTATTTATCGCAGGTTTTATTTCAGCTATGATTTATATGATCCTCCTTTTTAATGATAGGGGAGATCATTTTATTGGCAGTGTATGTCAGGGATTTTCCATTGGCACACTGTTTGTCGGGGTCATGATGACAAGCAAATATGCCACAAAAATACAGGCCTTGAAGATAAAGGCTTTACGAAGACAAAAATAAGATAAGAATGTATAAGAAGCGCAAAGGCGTTTCTTTTCTTTTGAATTTCATGATATAATGAAGTTGTTTGGGGTGGTGACCTGACAGCGATGGTGGAAAATCAGGTAAGGAGATTTTTAAAAGTGGTGCATATGGTAGAAAGACTTTTGAGTTATGTGTTAAATGATAAAAAGATTGATGCCAATGTGGCTTTGAGAAGCTTTTTTGTGAAAAAGGTGAGATTGGTTCAGAGCGATAGATAAAAAAACTATTTACATCTTTTTGTAAATCTAGTAAAATCAGTAATGGTCAAATAGTGTTATTAAGAAAATCAGATATGATTTGTTTAAAAACTGATTTTAATAACAAAGTATCCTTATTTAAGCGTTTTTGTCTTAAATTTATATGTGGAGCGGTATCGAAGTGGTCATAACGGGGCTGATTCGAAATCAGTTTGGGTGCAAGCCCACGTGGGTTCGAATCCCACCCGCTCCGCCAAATATTAAAAATACGCCTATATTTAGGCGTTTTTTTTAATGTCAAAAGGGTATGTCCTAAATTAAATGATTGAATACATCAGAGTATGTAATTGTTTCTAAATTCGTTCAGTATTCAAATCTGGTACATTTGAAAATCTGTTATGATATTGAGATATGTCAGATGTTTTTTGTGTTATACTTTAAATATGGAAAAATCTTGTGGGATTATTTTATATACAAATATAAATGGAAAACGCCATTATTTACTGATTCAGGATAAAAAAGGACGAATTGGGTTTCCTAAAGGTCATATTGAAGAAGGTGAAACAGAAAAAGAATGTGCGTTACGGGAAACATGGGAAGAAACTTCGCTGGTTCCAAGCATCATTCCTCATTTTTATAAAAGCGTTCAGTATCGCTTGCCTAATGGCACCATGAAAAGAGTTGCTTATTATCTGGGATACTTTGAAGATCATCTGCCTGCGCATCAGGATGGTTTTGAGCATTTTGACTATCTTTTATTGACGTATAAGGAAGCTTTGGCTGTTTTAAAATATAAAAATAATAAAGATGTATTGATAGAAGCTGAAAGTTTTTTAAATCAGGGATGGAGCTTTTCTTTATGATAATTTGGCTGAAGCACACATACTAATCCCATAAAGGAGAAAAACTAATGATCGAAAAAGATACTGTAAGACTTTTAAGAGAATGTGATGCAGGGATTAAGATGGGCGTTGCTTCTATTGATGAGGTACTGGATAATGTGTCAGATGAGAAATTTAAAAAGTATCTCATGAACTGTAAAGAAGAGCATATAAAACTTGAAAATGAAGTGGAACTGTCTTTAGATAGATATCAGGATGAAGGAAAAGAAGCAGGGGTCATGGCAAAAACGATGTCGTGGATGAAAACCAATGCCCGACTGGTCATGGATGAGTCAGATCATACGATTGCGGATATCATGATTGATGGCTGTCATATGGGAATCAAATCGCTGAACCGTTATTTGAACCAGTATGAGGCTGCGGATGAAGATTCTAAGGAGATTGCTAAAAAATTGATTCATATCGAAGAAGAGTTAGCGAGTGAAATGTTTCAATATTTATAAGAATTTGTGAAAAAAATGATTAATTGTACAAATTAATTAAAAAAACCTTACCTTGATGATAAAAAATGCAAAGATAAAATTGACATTGTAATGATACTGTGTTATTTTTTTCATGGAGGTATATAAAACATATGAAAAAGTTATTTTCTTTATTAATGGCCGGTACGCTTGTATTTGCATTGGGCGCATGCAGTACGAAAAGTGAACCGGAAGTGAAGGAATTCGCTGCTGAATATGAGATGGAAGGAACGACATCAGCAGGTCTTCCAAAAAATGATACGTTTATCTTTGAAGGGGAAACAACAGACGGTATCATTACAAAGCTGAACTTTGATATCATTCGTAACAAAGGAATGGAAGGCGAATATTCAAAGAAAAACCTGTATGGATATGAAATGAACGTTTCTGATGGCGCTATTGAAGAGGTTGATGGCGTGCTTAATTTAACGAATTTATCGGCAAGCGGATATGTCGTATATCCGGGTACAGATACGGGTGCTCAGTTTATGGTAAGAGCTTCTTTGGACAATTTGACACCTGAATCTACTTTTGCGGATCTGGTTGTTTTTGACTTATCAACACAGAGTACGATGGAACTTGACAGAGCAATCGCCGCTTATTCTTATTTGGCTGCAGAGTCGGGTGTAGAAGAACTGACAGGTGATACATTGGTCATTGATTTAATGGCTGCATTTGATAAGCTGGTTGTTGATGGTGCTTTTGTGGCCGGCGAACAGCGTGTGTCTTATGCAGGATACAATGGCGGAAGAAGCTATGGTGAACAGATCGATGCGATCGTTGACTATATCCTTGCGAACAATATGACATTGGAAGATGTTTATGACATGTTTAGAACGGTGAATCAGCAGAGCACACCGATTGAAGACAGAGATGTTATTTCGGGTGCTACGATTGCGTTTGTGGGTGACTTCCAGAGAATGGTATATCTTGCGATTCATGGTGAATTATTTGAAGGTGTAACGAATGCGACAGAAGCTGATGGCAACACGACGGTTGAAGTTGTTACGCAGGGTTATGGTGGAGAAATTGAAACTCATGTAACATTTGACGCTGATAAGAAGATCACTGCTATTTCTGTTCGTGATGATCAGGAATCTGAAGGTGTAGGTGCTGTCTTGACAGCAGATGGTTCTGATTTCCTGAACTCTTTGATCGAAGGTCAGAGCGATATCGACAGTGTTGAGGTATCCAGTGGTGCCACGGTTACTTCAGAAGCATTGAAGAAAGCTGTTCAGTTAGCAATTGATTACATGAATGATAAATAAAAATTAAAGATATGACAGTCCTTGAAAAACAGGACTGTTTTCTTTTACTGATTTTGAAGAATATTTAATGATTTTCACTTAATTTTCAAAATAATATGAAGAATAATGGCTCGTTTTATTGTATAATATACCAGAGGTGGTTGAGTGTTTTCTTATCAGGATCTAAATGAAGCACAAAAGCAGGCGGTAACAGAAACAAATACGCATGTCCGTATCATTGCCGGTGCAGGCAGCGGAAAAACGAGGGTTATCATTAGCCGTATTGCTTATCTGATAGATGAAATAGGTATCTTGCCGTATCGTATTCTCGGCATTACCTTTACGAATAAGGCTGCAAATGAGATGAAGGAGCGTTTATTGAATAGCTTGGGTGACCGTGCAGGAGGAGTTTTTCTTTCCACGATTCACTCTTTTTGTGTTCGCTTTCTTCGCGAGGAAATCCATCATGTAAATTATCCCCGCAATTTTACGATCGTTGACAGTGATGATCAGAAAAGCATCTTAAAAGAAGCTTATAAAATGTATGGGCTGGATGTGAAAAGTTATAGCTATGCGGGAACCCTGGATTATATTGCCGGCTGTAAATGTAGTGATGTAACACCGCAGCAGGCATTAAAGATTGCTTCTCCTTATACAAGTGAATATGTACGAGCACAGGTGTATGGCTATTATGAGAGCCGTTTAAATGCGATGTATGCCTTGGATTTTGATGATTTATTGCTTTTCACAAGAAAAGTTTTACGGATGTATCCGGAAATTCGTGTGAAATGGCAAAAAAAGTTTGACTATATCCATGTGGATGAATTTCAGGATGTTGATAAGATACAATATGATATCATTCGTTTTATGGTGGGTGAGCAGACACGCTTATGTGTGGTTGGTGATCCGGACCAGACGATTTATACGTGGCGTGGGGCCGATGTGAATCTGATCATGAATTTTGAAAAGGATTTTTCACCTTGTACGACGATCATCTTAAATGAAAATTATCGTTCCACCCCATCGATCCTCAAGGGAGCCAATAGCGTGATTGCGAATAATCGCAATCGTATCGAAAAAGATTTGTTTACGAATCTTCCGGATGAACAGAAAATTATTCATTATTCGGCATTTGAAGATGAACTGGAACCTGTCTGGGTAGCCGACCGTATCAGCAAATTAAAGATGGAGGGATATAGCTATCGTGATATTGCGGTGCTTTATCGCAGCAACTATCTTTCAAGAAGTCTTGAAAAGAGGCTGTTGGAAAAGAAGATCCCTTATCGTATCTATGGAGGCGTACGTTTCTATGATCGCGCGGAAATCAAAGATTCTTTGTCTTATCTGAGAATGCTGATTCATAATAATAGTGCGATTGATCTGGCATTGAAGCGTATCATCAATGTTCCGAAAAGAAGCATTGGCAATAAGACGGTTGAAAAGATCGAAGAGTTGTCGAGAAGTGAAAATATCAATATGTATGAGGTCATTAAAAGTCATGAGGTGTGCAAGGGAAAGAGTCTTGCGGCGATGAATGCTTTTATTGAACTTATAGAGAAATATCGCAATCTTGTCAACAGCATGTCGATTTCGATGCTGTTGGAGGCCTTGATGGAGGAGAGCGGCTATATTGCCATGCTTGAGGAAGAAAAGGAAACGGAACGTATTGAAAATATCAAGGAATTGATCAATGATATTGAAGATTTTGAAGAAATGTATCCGGATGGAACATTGGATGAATATCTCCAGCAGATTGCTTTATATACAGATAAGCAGCAGGAGGATAGCGGTGAGTTTGTCCAGCTGATGACGATTCATGCCGCAAAAGGATTGGAATTTGATATCGTGTTTGTTTATAGTATGTCTGACGGTATCTTTCCGAGTGAGCGAAGCGTCAGTGAAGGTGGCAGGGAAGCCATGGAAGAGGAACGACGTCTGGCTTATGTAGCTTTTACCCGTGCCCGTAAGCAGCTTTATATCAGTGATGCGCGTGGTTACAGCTATGTGCTGGATCGGACGAAGCTTCCTTCTCGTTTTATTCGGGAAATTGATGAAGACTGTATCCTTCATTACGGCATGCAGCAGGAAAGCGAAGCTCTTCCAAAACAAATCGTTGTGGAAGATGACGGACGTGGACATGCGGTAAGAGAGAATGTCATCCGTTTGCGTAAGGGTGATTTGGTTACGCATAAAAGCTTTGGTGATGGGGTCGTCATTGATACTTCCAGAGGGATCTGGACCATTGCTTTTCAGAATAAGTTTGGTATCCGTAAGATCACGGCGAATCATCCGTCGATCACAAAGAAATAGGAGAGAATATGAGCAGAGAAAGAATATTGGAATTAAGAGAGATCCTGCGAAGACTTTCAAGAGAGTATTATGAATTGGATTCGCCAAGTGTCAGTGATCAGGAATATGATCGTTATATGCAGGAACTGATCGATCTGGAGAATGAATATCCGGATATGGCCGATCCGTCCTCTCCTACCCAAAAGGTTGGCGGAGAAGTATTAGAAGGTTTTGTGAAGGTGGCCCATAAGACAAGGATGATTTCTTTGGCCAACGCCTTTAATTATGAAGATCTGGTTGCTTTTGATGAGAGAGTGCGCAAGGTAGTGCCGGATGCGACATATCAGGTTGAATTGAAGATGGATGGGCTGGCGATGAGCCTGCATTATGCAAATGGTCAATTCAGACAGGCTGTAACACGCGGGGATGGCAATGTAGGAGAAGATGTGACAAGCAATGTCAGAACGATTGCCTCGATTCCGATGACCATTCCATATCAGGATGATCTGGAAGTACGTGGTGAGGTCATCATGCCGAAAGCTGTTTTTGAAAAGCTGAATGAGGAAAGAAAAGAAAAGGGTGAAGAGCCTTTTGCCAATCCGCGTAATGCGGCGGCAGGAAGCATTCGTCAATTAGATTCTTCGATTGCCAGGAAAAGGAAATTAGATGCTTATTGGTATTTTTTAATGGATGCGCAGGCATTGGGATGTCATACGCAAAGTGAAGCCCTGGCTTTTTTAGATCAAAACGGCATCAAGACGAATCCTTTGCGTCGCGTTTGTAAAGATATTGATGAGGCATGGGTGTTTATTCAGGAAATGACCCGGAAAAGAAATGATCTTCCATATGATATCGATGGTATGGTCCTTAAGGTCAATGAGCTTGACCGGTGGGAAGAAATCGGGGAAACGGTCAAATCACCAAAATGGGCGATTGCCTATAAATTTCCGGCAGAAGAAGTCATCACTCGTTTGAAGGATATCAAGATTACCGTAGGACGCACCGGTAAGATCACACCTAATGCGGTCTTGGAGCCGGTACGTGTGGCAGGAAGCCTGGTCAGTGCGGCTACGTTACATAACGAAGATATGATCAAAGCCAAGGATGTGCGGATCAATGATTTTGTGGTGATCCATAAAGCGGGGGACATCATTCCAGAGGTTGTGCGTTCATTACCGGAACGTAGGGATGAGCATTCTCAAAAATATGTTTTTCCTACGCATTGTCCGATCTGCCATTCACCGTTGGTACGCTATCCGGATGAGGCGGCCCATTACTGCATCAATCAGGACTGCCCGGCGAGGGTGAGTGAATCGATCATTCATTTTGCGTCAAGAGAAGCGATGAATATTGATACGTTGGGAAGCAAGCGCGTGGAACTGTTTTGCGCAAAAGGGATCCTGAAAAGCGTTGAAGATATTTATACGCTGAAGGATAAGCGAGATGAGCTGTTAGGGCTGGATGGCTTTAAGGAAAAAAGTGTGGATAAGCTTTTGAATGCGATTGAAAAGAGCAAGAAGAATCCTTTGGAGGATCTTGTTTTTGGTTTAGGTATCCGTCAGGTTGGCAAAAAAGCAGCTCGTATCTTAGCACAGCATTTTAAGACGATGGATGCTTTGATGCAGGCGGATAAAGAAGAATTGACGAATATTCGTGATATTGGTGAAATTACGGCTATCAGCATTCTGGATTTCTTTGGCCTGGAAAGCAACCGTCAGATGATCGAAAAATTGCGTTTGGCAGGTTGTCGCATGGACAGTGATGAGGTGCAGACCAATGAAAGCATGTTCACAGGTAAAACGGTCGTATTGACAGGCAGCTTGCATTTATTTACACGTGATGAAGCACGCGGCTTGCTGGAAAGGCTGGGGGCGAATGTTGCTTCGAGCGTATCGAAAAAGACAGATCTTGTCATTTATGGTGAAAATGCTGGAAGCAAGCTGGAAAAAGCGTTACAATTAAATGTATCTGTCATGGATGAAGCGACTTTTATGGAAGAGGTGAACAAGTATGAAAATCAGTAAACTGTTTTCACTTTTGCTGCTGGGCTCGCTTTTATTAAGCGGTTGTCGTCAGGATGATACTGATGAGGACCGGGTTACCGTTGAGCCGTTAAGAGAAGGTGATTATGGTTATTCTATGCCGTATGTGAATTCATCTACCAGTGTGATTCATTCGAAATATGGTTCCAATAAATTAGATAAATATTTTATGGGGCAGCAGGGATTGGAGCTTGCGAAAAGCTATTTTGATCCGAATACGACTTATGCTTCAGAAGGTAATATCCTTGATGCGAGTGAGCTGGAACGTTTTGATTCCAGCTTAAGAGGATTGGGATTATTGAAATATAAGACAGATTACAATCCGGAAGGGCTGAATCCGGAAAAGGGAACTTATGTCGAAAGCGGTACAGGCATCGATATGTATGATGCGATCATTGTCAGTGATGTCTATGAAGTAGATTTTGTTGATCAGAATGGTGATTATGTGGGTTTTCAGTTTACGATCGTCATGAATCAGAATATCACTTATTCAGTGGCTCAGACCAATGAAGATGGCAGTGCTGCGATTGATGAGAATGGAAATGTGATCCTGCAAAGCGGTACGCAGACAGGTCAGATGAGCGATGAACAGTTATTCAATTACGGCAGCTTAGAGGCCGGTCAGCGACTGGTCAACTATTTGCGTAATAACCATCCGGAGGTAGGGAATCTTCCGATTCATGTCCTCTTATATAAGACGGTAAGCTCAGACAGCATGACAAGCGGCGGATTTATCGGTCAGAGCTATGTTACGACGCGTTCATCGACTTCATATGAGCGTTTGACACAGGAATGGGCGTTTGCGCCAAGTGCCCGTTTATCTGAGCTGGACAGCGTATTGGCAAATCAGATATCAACGGTGAAGAGCACGTTGTTTGAGAATTTTCCAAATGAAGTAGGATTCTATGGAAGAGTATTTTTTATAGATAATATGGCTGATGAAGTGGAGATTGAAATTAATATGCGTGGTAAGACATATGTGGAAATTCAAAGCCTGATTCAGTATATGGTTACACTGGCACCGGATATTAATGAAAATAACTGTGAATTAAATGTTCATATAAAGAGTGATGGTGATACGGTGGCATTGATACATCGTGATAAGAATAGTGAAACGATCACGACTAGCTTGATATAAGGAGGAGCCATGGAGAAATTTAGTAAGGAAATGCTGAGAAAGCTGGCAAACCAGGTCATGTTTGACCTGAATGATCAGGAATGTGAAGAATTGCAGGAGGAGTTTGAAACTTATCTGAAGCAGCTGGAGCTTCTTAATAAGATTGATACGGAACATGTAGAAGAGATGGTTTATCCGTTTGAAGCACCGACTTCTTTTATCCGTAATGATGATGAGGTATATGCGATCTCGCAGGAAGATGCGATGAAAAATGTGCCGCAGGCCAGTGAGAATTATGTTGTGGTACCAAAGGTGGTGAAATAATGAAGATACAGGAATTTACGAAGGATGTTGAAAAGAATGTAGGAAGATGTGCTGCTTTAAGTGAAAAAGCACAGAAGAAGCTGAATGCGATCGTTACCTTTATTGACCACAGCGAACAGATCGAAGCAGTGAAAAAGATGGATCCATCTCTTCCTTTATACGGTGTGCCGATTGCCATCAAGGATAACTTTAATACGAAGGGAATCCGTACAACGGCCAGCTCACGTATCTTAGATAACTATGTTCCGATTTATGATGCAACGGTGATCAAAAAGCTGAAGGATGCCGGTGCCATCTTGTTTGCGAAGACAAGCATGGATGAATTGGGCATGGGTGGTACGAATTTAAATGCTTATACGGGAAAGGTCAACAATCCTTATGATGTAAGCCGTATATCAGGAGGAAGCAGTGGCGGCAGTGCCGCTTTGGTAGCAGAAGGCGTCGTTCCGGTAGCGATGGGAACCGATACGGGAGATTCAATCCGTAAACCGGCTGCCTATTGTGGTGTCGTAGGTTTTAAACCGACCTATGGACGGATTTCACGCTATGGTGTCATTCCTTATGCTTCAAGCCTGGATCATGTGGGCTTTTTTACGACTTGCATTGAGGATGCCGCAAGGATGCTTGAGGTGTGTGCCGGCAGAGATGATCATGATATGACTTCCTCTTATGAGAAAGTAGAAGAATATGAGAAAAATTTAAACAGTGATATCCGAGGAAAGAAAATTGCTATTCTGGAGAATGTCATGAATTCGATCGAGGATCAGCGTATCGTTGATAATTTCAATGAGGTGATCCTAAAGCTTGAGAAACGGGGAGCGATCGTGGAAAGGGTCAGCATGGATGAAACCCTGCTTCAGACTTTGCTGCCGGTTTATCTGATCATTGCCAATGCGGAAGCCTGTGCCAATCATTCTAATTTAGATGGTGTCCGTTTTGGTATGCGTGAAGACGGAAATGACCTGGAAGAAATCATGATCAATTCCAGAACGAAGGGCTTCTCAAGTGCAGTCAGAAAAAGATTTGTTTTAGGAAGCTATTCGCTGTTTGTGGAAAATCAGGAAAAGCTGTTTAGAAAAGCACAAAAGGTTCGCCGGGTAATCGTGGATGAATATAGAAAGATTTTGGAGAAGTATGACTGTGTGATTGCCAGTGCGGCACCAACGATCGCACCTCATCCTGAAGACAGCGTGGGTGAAAAGATGAGTGATACCTATCTGGTTGCGGAAAACTTCATGATCTTGGGAAATATGTCAGGATATCCGTCATTGACTCTTCCTAGTGGTTTTGTGGAAGGCTTGCCGATCGGTATCAATGTGACAGCAAAAGCATTCGATGAACAAAATCTTTTGAATATCTGTAAAGCAATCGAAGAGGAAACAGGGCTTGAAAATCATACGGCAGGAGGTAGCTATGAACTTTGAAACGATAATCGGAATTGAGATCCATTGTGAATTAAAGACGCATACGAAAATGTTCTCACAGGGACCGGTCAGTTTTGGCGAAAGTGCAAACAGCTGTGTCAATGAGATCGATTTAGGTATGCCGGGAACCTTGCCGTGTTTAAATAAGCATGCGGTAGAATTAGCTTTGAGAGCTTGTATGGGCACTCATTGTGATATCGATCCATTAGTGAAATTTGATCGTAAAAATTATTATTATTCCGATCTTCCGAAAGGTTTTCAGATCACACAGCAGTTTCATCCGATCGGAAAAAACGGATATATCGAAATTTCAACGGAAACAGGTACCAAGAAGATCCGTTTAAATCGTATTCATATGGAAGAAGATACGGCTAAACAATTTCATACGAATTTTGGTACGCTGATTGATTTTAACCGTGCCGGAACACCGCTGATCGAAATTGTATCCGAGCCGGATATCCGCAGCGGTAAAGAGGCGGCTGCCTATGTGGAAGAATTAAGAAATATGCTTTATTATCTTGGGGTGAGCGACTGCCGTATGGAAGAGGGAAGCATGCGTTGTGATGTGAATATCTCCCTTCGTCCGGAAGGTTCAGAAATCTTTGGTACCAAGACGGAAATCAAGAATTTGAATTCGATCAGCAATGTCCAAAAAGCAGTTGATTATGAGGTAGAACGTCAGACCCGGTTGCTTTTATCGGGTGAAAAGGTGGAACAGGAAACCAGACGCTTTGATGAAGCAACCAAAACGACGGTGCTGATGCGTAAGAAGGAAGGAAACGTTGATTATAAATTTTTCCCGGAACCAAATATTTTTCCGATTCAATTGGATGAAGCATGGATCGAACAGATTCGTGCCACTCAGCCGCAGCTGCCATCACAGCGTAAAGAAAAATATATGCAGGAATATGGTTTAAGTGAGTATGATGCCAATACATTGACACAAACCAAAGAGCTCAGCGATTTCTATGATGAGGTCGTAAAACATACGAAAGAATATAAGCTTGCCAGCAATTGGTGCATGGTAGAATTGATGGCAGTATTGAATAAAGAAAATATCAGCTTTGATGATAACCCATGTTCTCCTGTTTATCTTGCGGAAATGATCGAGATGGTCAGCAAGGGTGAGATTTCATCAAAACAGGCCAAAGTTGTATTTGAAGAAATCATGAAGGGCAAGGATCCGAAGAAGGTCGTTGAAGAGAAGGGAATGAAACAGATTTCTGATCCAAATGAAATTCTTAAGCTTGTCACTCAAGTATTAGATGCCAATGCACAGGCCATTCTTGACTTTAAAAATGGTAAGGGCCGTGCTGCCGGTGCTTTGGTCGGACAGGTAATGAAGCTGAGCAAGGGACAGGCAAATCCAAAGCTTGCTAATCAAATTTTAAATGAGGAATTGAAGAAACGTTAAAAATCAAGTACAATAGAAGCAAGGAGCTGATTTTATGCCAAAAGAAAAAAGAAACGTGAATGAAAAAACTAGCGTTAAGAAAAAACCGCATATTGTACTGGGGTTAGTTATAGTTATACTTTTCATTCCTATTGTGATTCTGGCAGCCATCCTGGTAAGTTCACTTGAGGATTCATCGCAGCCGGTCGTAGGAAGCCGTTATCAGAATGAATTAGATCCGGCCATTACGGAAGAGAATATTACATCGTTAGAGAATGCCTTGGTTTTTGATGGAACAGATTCTGTTCAGGTAAATTTTAAGACGGCCCGTGTGGCGATTCTGATTGATACGAATGATGATATGTCTGCTGACAGTATCAACAATCTTATCCAGCAGGCTTATGCGAAAGTAAATGAGGTACTTCCGATTGAAACATATTTTACGAATCGCAGTGATGGTGAGAATTATGTCAAGATGTATGATTTACAGATTGATGCCTACAATGTCATCAGTGGAGATAATCAAATCCATTATGTTTTGACAAAGACGGGCGCTCAGGATGAGCCGCTGTTAGAGCTTGTCAGTTCGCCAAAAAATGAAGAAGTGGCGAATGATGTTCAGAATCAAAATGCAAATGAAGGAGAATAAAAAGGGCGATGCCCTTTTTTAACACATTATGAAAAAGAATGAAAAATTTATAGGAAAATGTGAAAGCTATACTTATGATGGTTTGGGAGTCGTTAAATATGAAAAGATACCTGTTTTTGTGAAAGATATGTTAGCTGGAGAAACAGGTGAGATCATTATTACGAAAGTATTGAAGAATTTTTCTTATGGGCGCTGTTTACAGCTTTTAGAATGCAGTCAAGAGCGTGTGCGGCCGCTATGCCCGGTCTATAAAGCGTGTGGCGGATGTCAGCTTTCACATCTCTCAGCAACTGCTCAGAAGGCTTTTAAAAGACAAAGGGTACAGGATTGTATCACCCGTATCGGTAAGATAGATCTTGAAGTTGAAGATGTCTTGTCCATGGAGCATCCTTTTTACTATAGAAACAAGGGACAGATTCCTGTAGGTGTAAAAGAGGGGCAGGTCATCTGCGGCTTTTACCGTATCCATTCAAATGATATCATCGATATGGATGAGTGTCTTATCCAGCATCCCCTCATCAATGAAATGGTAGAGATCATCAAGGCACAGCTTCAAAAATTTCAGATTGGCAGTTATTTCCGTCATCTTTTGATCAAGGTTGGCTTTGAAAGCAAGGAAATGATGGTTGTGCTGATCGTCAGAGAAGAAAAGATTCCTCATTTAAAGGAATTAGTGGAAGCTATAAGTCAGAATAAATATGTGAAATCGGTGATCATGAACCTGAATCAGAGAAATGACAATGTCATTTTAGGTGATAAAGAAACAATTTTATATGGAAAGCCAACCATTCAGGATACTTTGATGGATCTTACATTTAATATATCCTCAAAATCCTTTTATCAGATCAATCCTCTGCAAACATGTGTTTTATATGAAAAAGCTGTGGAATTTGCGAATCTTACAGGAAAAGAAACAGTATTGGATTTATATTGCGGTATTGGTACGATTTCTTTGTTTATGGCAAAGAAAGCAAAGCATGTGATCGGGATTGAGATTGTGGAAGATGCGATCAAAGACGCAAAGAAAAATGCTGAGCTTAATCAAATCAGCAATGTTGAATTTATATGCAGTGATGCCGGCACCTTTGCTTCTGAAATAGCTAAAAATGGTCAGCATTTAGATGTGATCTGTGTCGATCCGCCCCGCAAGGGATGTGATCAAAAAACATTGGAAAGCATCTTAAAAATGAGTCCACAACGCATTGTTTATGTTTCCTGTGATCCTGCAACATTGGCCCGAGATCTTTCTTTCTTATCTCAAAACGGTTATGAAGTAAAGAAAGTACAACCGGTTGACATGTTTCCGCAAACGACAAGTATTGAAAACGTCTGTTTGATAGTAAGAAAATAAAATTACAAATAAGCCTATGAATGAAGGATATTTTGACGATAGAATGATGAAAATTGTAGATCCTCCAAAAATGAGCATCAACTGATACTAAATGGATAATTGCCTGGTTTTCAAGAAACCGGGCATTTTTATATGGAATATTGGTAGAAAAAGTGTTCCTAAAAAATTGAGCAACTTGTTTAATCTGAATTGAATACAATTTAATGAAAAACTATTGATAAGTTTTTTATTACTCATTTTTCTCGGTGAATAGAATGCAAAATACCGACATAAAATTTTAAAATGATTGACAAAACATGGTTGTTATTGTAGAATGGCAGCAGTGATAGTGCTACTGAAACTTTCGAAGCCTGTAGCCGGAGGAGATTCTATGCGTAGGCTCCTCTTTTTTATTTTTACATAATTTGATATACTATCAATTTTATATCATTCAAATTTTGATACTAAAGGCAATTATTCGAGAAAGCTTCCAAGGCTTATTTCAATGCTGAATAAAATGGCAACGGTATCAGATCATGATTATGCGTATATTCATCATTATCAGAAAAAATATTCAAATGTGCCTTTATGGGTGTTGATCAATGTACTGACAATGGGAACAAAAAGTGTTATGTTTAATGTTTTAACGCAGGATTTAAAAGCTAGTATTGCTAAAGAATTTCATGTTAATCCAAAAGAATTGTCCCAAATGAACCATGTCGCTACTAAATTTAGAAATACATGTGCACATGGAGAAAGGCTCTATAATAAAAGAGTTAATGAAAGTATACCAGATTTGCCAATACATAGGAAATTAGACATTTCAAAAGTTAATGGTCAATACATCAAGGGAAAATCAGATTTATTTTCTGTAGTCATTTTATTAAAATATCTTTTATCAAAAGAAGATTTTAAAATGTTGAAAAAAGAAATTATCAAGAAAATTAATTTATATTTGAAAAGTACATCTTTTATCACAAAGAATGATTTGTTTGACATGATGGGATTTCCATATAACTGGGAAAGAATTACTCGGTATAAAAATTAAATATATACTGTTTAACACCAGAAGGAAATATCAAACAACTCATGATCCGTTTTATCCAGATAGGATAAATTTGAATCTGATCTGCAATCATATTGCTTATAATAAGCGAATGACCAAAGAGATATACTAAGAAGATCGGTTTACTGAACAGTATTATCAGGGTCTTTCACTTGAAATAGATCCAGACTATATCGCAAAACAGTCAACGCAGTATAATATTATGAGTCATGTGTTTCCATTGATGGATAGAATCAAATACCTTAATAGCACTGTTATACTTGTCAGGCATAAGCTGGGAGGAAGTAGCCAGAAATCTTGATCGGCGGGGAATCAAGACAGTGACTGGAAAAGATCACTGGTGTGTCAGTACGAAATGGTAAAAATGAGCATCAACTGATACTAAATGGATAATTGCCTGGTTTTTTAAGAAAATCAGGTTTTTAATTTTGATTCATTAAAAATTATGTAGAAACAAGAATTGTTTTATAGAAATATATAGAAGTGATTCAAAATCAATATTAGTTCGAAAGTAAACTGGAATTAAAAACTCGTTCGTTTCAATTTAAGCCGTAATAATTGGATAAAGAGATATTCGAATCAGTTTCTTATATTTATTGAATGCAGGTGCTCTTATCATTTTTTGGACTATGATAATGGAATTATGATATAATATCAAAAACAGGAGGTAGATATAATGATTAAATATATTAAAGGAGATTTATTTTCCTCTCCTGCACAAGTATTAGTTAATACAGTTAATTTAGATGGAGTTATGGGAAAAGGAATTGCTTTAAAATTTAAACAATTATATCCGGATATGTTTAAAAGATATCAATGGTTTTGTGATAATAAAATACTCGAAATTGGAAAGCTTTGGCTATATAAAAGTGAAAATAAATGGATTCTCAATTTTCCGACAAAGGTTCATTGGCGAAATCCTTCTAAGATTGAGTATATAGAAAAGGGATTACAAAAGTTTGTTACCACTTATAAAGATAAAAATATTACATCAATCGCTTTTCCTAAATTAGGTTGTGGTAATGGCGGCTTAGATTGGAATGATGTTAAACCAATAATGGATCAATATTTAAAGAATTTACCTATAGATATTTATGTATATGAAGGTGAGTATATTACTGGGAAAGAATTTAAAAATATTAAAGAAATGAAAGCCTGGCTGGCACAATATCCCAAAGATTTAAGTTATCTTGAATTTAAAAATGATATTTATTCATTGGCAAATGATGAAAATATAGATATTCGTCATATTGATGAAGAGGAACTTTCTGAGTTTTGGTCAATATTAAAAAATTCGGGATTCATCTCTATGGATAATATTTCAATGGATGAACGAGTGATTTTTGAATTGGCGTCTAAGTTAGAATATGTAATTCCATGTCAAATTAGTAATGGTCTTAATGTCCAAAAATGGGCATCAACTGATACTAGATGGATAATTGCCTGATTTTCATGAAAATCAGGCATTTTTATATGGAATATTGGCAGAAAAGTGTTCCTAAAAAATTGAGAAATTTGCATAATCAGAATTTTATATAAATTTAGTTAAAATTAGAAAAAAGATATTTCCACCAAGCAATAACTGTACCCAAACATGGTAAACTTCAAGCATTAAAGGTCAATAGAAAAATATTTGTTTGATAGTACGAAAAGAGAGTGAGAATAAGCTTAAAATAATGGTTAATTTGAAGATTGAATAATGTGTTTATTTACTCTTCAAAATAGACATCAATTAATACTAAATAAAAAAATGCCTGATTTTTGTATCAGGCATTTTAAATGAAATCATGATGAAAAAGTGTTCTTAAAAGATATATTTTTTTATTATATTGATTTTTACGAATACGTGTTTCACCGATAATGAAATAATCAATGAACCAGGCTACATATATTGAAACGGTAATGAGTATAAAATGTGTGTAAAAATTAGTGAATGGTAAATGTAAAAAATAACAAAGCGAGCTTCCTTATATTGACATAAAAAAGACGGAGATTATAGAATACAAACGGTAATACCACAAGGAGGAAAAAGTTGATGAAAAAACTTTCGAAGCTGTTAGTTGCTTTTGCGATGACTATCGGTTTGGTTGCTTGTTCCAATGAGTCAGGAATAACTGATGAAGCGACAACTATCACGATTTGGCACACTTTCACTGAAAATCATGAAGCAATGTTGAAACAGATTGCTGCTGATTTTGAAAGTGAGCATGAAAACATTAATGTAGAAGTTATTGGAGGATACGATCCTAATACATATGAATCAGTAATTACTGATGCTGTCGCAAACGGTGTAGCACCTAATCTTGTATTCAATTTTTCTACTTTCGCAAATACTTTTGATGGTCAGGATGTTTTAATCCCATTTGATGATTACTGGGATTTTGATTATGCTGATCTCACTACACCAGCTGTCTATGCCGAAGCTACTAACTTCTCTGATGGAAAAGTGCATATTGTTCCGGTTTATACATCAGGACCTGTTTTATTTGTAAACAAGACGCTCTATGATCAGGTAGGAGCAGAAATTCCTACGACTTGGGATGAAGTAAAAGAAACTTCTAAGAAGATCTATGAGGAAACAGGTGTTGTAGGATTTGCGGTAGATTCATTGACTGATCTGGCACAGATTTTGATTTACCAATCTCATGAAGGACAGATCGTAGATCTTGAAAACAAAGAAGTTGCTTTCAATGATGATAAGACTCTTGAATGGGTTGAATGGTGGGCAGAAGGTGTACGTGAAGGATATTTCCAGGTTACTGCTCAGAGTGCTGACGGGTATAATTCAGGAGATCTGAACAGTGGTTTGGTTGCCTCTTATATTGGCTCCTGTGCTGGTATGCCTTATCTTGATCTTTCAAATATCAATGGAGATTTGCAGGTTGTAAGAGTTCCGATGATAGCTGATGCTGAATATGAAAATGCAGGTTCGATTTCAAATCGCGGTGCTATCGGATTCAAGGGTACTGAGGCTCAAAATCAGGCTGTGGCTGATTTTGTTGAATATTTTATTAGCCGCAATTCTGAATGGGTACAAGCAATTAGTGCTAATTCACCTTATACGGAAGTTTTAGAAGATGAAAGCTATCAAAAATTCATTCAATCGAATCCTGCTTTACAGGCATTAGAAGACCAGTTAGAGGTTTCATTTGTTGCTCCGGTGTTTAAAGGTTCTACTGAAATGCGTAACCAATTAAATGAGTTATTTAAAGGACCGGCTGATCCATCCTTCGATGCTGCAACGGCTTTACAAAATGCTGCTGATAGAACAAATGCAGCAATGCAAGCTGAATAAATACTTAAAATATAAAGGTTAATATATACTTATTTAGGCTGTTGACAAAGGTGTTGACAGCTTTTATTAACGTTAAGAAAGTCAAGATGAGATATGTATTTTCATGATCATAGATGGTTAACGGTCATATTGGAAGTCTTATTGAAAATGGCTATGTCATAGTGAGAAAAAAGAATAACATAAATCTAAAAAAATGAAGAATAAAATTTATACACTCTAAAAAACGGTATCAATCAATGCTAAAGAAATGCCTGATCGTTAGAAAATGAGGCTTTTTTAATTAAGTGTTTATGAAAAAGGATTGAAATACAACCAGCCAATTGATAAATTAATTATTTGTATAAAGGAAAGAAATCATCATAAAGGATATTCTTAAAAACATATCAAAAAAAATTGATATGTATGTTGACAATGATCTTTTTAAAGGGTATGATGAATACATCAAAATAATTTGATGTGAGGGATGGTATGGTAGATTATTCAAGAGATGTAAAAATATTTAAAGCGCTTTGTGATGAAAAAAGATTGAATATTTTAAATCATTTAAAAAGTGGAGAGAAATGTGCCTGTGTTTTGATTGATTGTATGAATATAGGGCAGTCAGCCTTATCTTATCATATGAAGATACTATGTGATTCTGGTATCGTGGTAAGCAGACAGGAGGGGAAATGGACGCATTACAGAATCAGTAAATCTGGTAGTGAGTATGCAGCAAAACGCTTGCTGGAATTAACTTCACAAACAGGCAGTAATTAATTGAATCTAGTTTATATGAGTCATCTGAAGATGGCTTTTATAAGTGTTATCACATCAAAAAAATTTGATATGAAATGAGGAGGGGTTTCTTGGAAACATTAAATTTGTTGTGGAATTTTTTTCAAGATCAGATATTGAAAATGAAATGGTTGAATGATCTCATTGGTTCTATCTTATCTGAAACAGGATTGGATATGGATCAACGTATCGGAGGAAGCATTCAGTTTTTTGTATTTGATATATTTAAAATTACGATTCTGCTGTGTATCTTAATATTTATCATTTCATATATACAATCTTATTTTCCACCAGAAAGAAGTAAGAAGATATTAGGAAGATTTCATGGTATAGGTGCAAATATCATGTCTGCTTTATTAGGAACAGTGACACCTTTTTGTTCATGTTCTTCTATTCCTTTGTTTATTGGATTTCCGGTGCAGGTCTTCCGCTGGGGGTAACCTTTTCATTTTTAATATCTTCGCCGATGGTTGATCTGGGAAGCCTGGTCTTGCTGATGAGTATTTTCGGTACAAAAATTGCTTTAGTTTACGTTGTGCTCGGACTCTTTATTGCAGTTGCCGGCGGGACATTGATAGAAAAAATGCATATGGATCAATATGTAGAAGAATTTGTGAAGAATGCAAGTAATATTGATATTCATTCTCCTTCCTTAACCAAAAAAGAGAGGGTTCAATTTGCAAGGGAACAGGTTCATGAAACTTTTAAGAAAGTTTTTCCATATATTCTAATCGGTGTTGGAATTGGCGCAATTATTCATAACTGGATTCCGGAAAGCTGGATCGAAAGCATATTAGGAAGCAAAAATCCATTTGGTGTTGTTTTGGCAACACTTGTAGGAATTCCTATGTATGCTGATATTTTTGGAACGATACCGATTGCTGAAGCTTTGCTTGCAAAGGGTAGTGAATTGGGAACGATTTTATCATTTATGATGGCAGTTACCACACTAAGTCTTCCATCCCTGATCATGTTGAAAAAAGCTGTAAAACCAAAGCTTCTAGCATTATTTATCGGAATATGTGCCATAGGGATCATCATAGTTGGTTATGTATTTAATATTTTTAGTGCATTATTTATATGAAAAGGAGATATCAGACGATGAAATTATTTAAAAGAAGCAATCGAGAAAACGCATGCTGTTGTGCTGGTCAGTGTAAAGAAGAAAATATGCAAAAGGCTGAAAGCCAAAAGGAGGGGGCAGGAATCAAGATTCTCGGATCAGGATGTATGAAATGTATCCAATTAGAAAAAGCAGCAAGGCAGGCAGTACAAGAATTAAATCTTGATCTTAAAATAGAACATATTACAGATTTTGCCCAAATTGCAAGTTTTGGTGTCATGTCTACTCCTGCTTTAGTGTTAAATGGCAAGGTAGTATCTTATGGTAAGGTTTTATCGGCAGACGAAATTAAGGACATTTTAAAGCATAATTAAATTATTTATTCAAAAGAATAGTTATGGATATCACTGGTATGTGAACATCGTTTTGATGACAGCATTTATAAGATGATTCAACGTGATTTGCATATCGTTAAGCCAAATGGAAGATGTCTGGAGGTGATGAATCATTGATGCATTAAGTTTTGTGTTTGATATTACAATGAGGTGATAATAAATTAAAAGTGCAATTCGCTTGTATAGACATAAAAATTATATATAATAGACTTGTGAGAAAGGAGAAAAACATATGAAAGATGTTAAGTTTTTTAGATGTAGTCATTGCGGTAATATCGTAGAGATGGTAAACAATGTAGGTGTGCCTATTTTTTGCTGTGGAGAAAAAATGGAGGAATTAGTACCAAATACAAGTGATGGAGCAGGAGAAAAGCATGTACCTGTGGTAAGCGTAGAGGGTGATAATGTTGTTGTGCGTGTAGGCAGTGTGGATCATCCAATGCTTCCTGAACACTTCATCCAGTGGATCTATGTACAGACCAACCAGGGTGGTATGAAAAAAGTCTTAAATCCAAATGAAGGACCTACTGCTTCATTTAAATTAGCAGAAGGTGAAAGTGTTGTTGCGGTTTATGAATACTGCAATCTGCATGGTCTTTGGAAAACAACTCTTTAAGTCATTGAATTAAGCAAGCAGACATATGTCTGCTTTTATAATGCATTGATTTATAAGAAGAAACGACATGAAATATCAATTTATTTATTATGGATAGAGTATTATAGAAAAAAAAGATTATAGAGGATCATGATGAAAGAGATATTCGATATATTCCTATATTATATTTGTAAATATTTATGAAACTAATTGCTTATATATGTTTTTTAATTCGACGCATATCAGAAAAAGGAAAGAGTTATAGCCCGATGCTTATCATTTTAGGTAGTGTTATCATTCTTACGATAAGTTTAAGTGCTGTGATTATGAGTTATTTTATAAATAATGCCAATTCAAATTTCTTACTTATGTTTTCGGGATTAAAGAGCATATATATTATGGGCTGGATTTTTTTATCATTAGGATGCCTTATATTGTTTTATCAGTTATTATTTGATGAATCATAGAATAAAAGCTCATGCAACTTTAGCTTGCATGAGCTTATTTTTATCACTCAGAATGTTCTTTGATAATTCTTTTTAATGATCAATCCAATTTTCTACATAGCCGCAGTTACAGCATACATAACGGATCACCGGTATCTTTTTAAACAACGTGATTGATGTGGTATAAATATTATTTTCGGATCATCAGGGATATGTATGATATCTGTGGATTGACATTTAGGACATGTTCCTGAAGTTTTCATCGTAAGCTCCTATTTTTATTGTGAATTTTTAAAGGTATCACAAATAAGTGGTTAGATCCATAGAATCATCTCTTTTAAATATAAAGATTTTAAAACTCTTTTCGTATAAGCATTTTGATTTGATCGATGATTTATCATAGATAGGAATCATTGAACTTGAATTGATAATGATCTTTATATATCTTTCCTCCTTGGATACAAACAGTAAATAACTGTTGTCGAGTGTTGTATAGTGTTTATTTACAAAAGCTAAAGAAACAGAGTAAAAAATATGGTAAAATAAATCCATCTTATAGTGGAGGTATAATAATGCAGTATGAATGTAAAATAACCGTATTAGAAACTAAAGTATTCCCTGAATACCAAGAAAAATATCTTGCTGATCCGCATTCAGGTCCATGTCCTTTTTTTAAAGCAGGTGATACATTTGTTTTAAAAAGAACACCGGAACAGGATGATTTTTATCATCTGATGAATGGAAGGTTTTGTGGTGAAGCATGGGATGCCATCAGCCGGTATGTATATGCTGCTCTACAGGGAGGCTCGATCATGCGTAAATGGACCAATGATGACAGGATGATGATTGCCTGTTGCAATGACGGAACAAGGCCTGTGATCTTTAAAATTGAAAGAATTGATATTCCGGAAACAGAAGAAGAAAGAGAGTGGCTTGAAAAACAAAATTTTAAGAATAGTGCCAGTGATGCTTATACTGGTTAATGATATCGTTATTTTATGTAAATGAAACCTGTGATCATGTTGATTCACAGGTTTATTGTATTATAAAAGAATTATTTTTAAATATAAGCTAACGAAAAATTTAAAATCTGAAAATGATTCCTATCATCAAAGAAATAATAATTAAAATAATTGGATGAAGATTCTTGTATTTAAGACTGACAAAATATAGAAAGCAAAATAAAGCAATACTTTTCCAATTGATAAATTCAAAAGCAAAGCTTTGTTCAATAAAAAAGACAGACATAAATAAACTGATGGTTGCGGATGCGATAAAAGCAACAACTGCAGGCTTAAGGCCATTAAAAATAGCCTGAACGATTTTTGCTTTTTTAAACTGTTGCAAATATACAGCAATGATACTGATGACAATGATGCTTGGAGCTACCAGACTTAAAGTAGCTGCTAAGGCTCCAACGATTCCGGCAATATCATATCCGACATAAGTCGCCATATTCACACCCATAGGACCGGGCGTAGACTCGGAAACAGCAATCATCATAGAAAGGGTATCAATGGTGAACCATCCATATTTTTCACCGATTTCATATAAGAAAGGAACAGTAGCAAGACCTCCACCTACGGCAAACAGCCCCGTTTTAAAAAATTCGATGATCAGATAAAATAGCTCATTCATTTTTTAACCACCCTGCCTTTGTCATGACGATACCAAGCACAGCAGCTAAGATCACAAGCCAGACGGTTGATAAATCAGTCAGGATAGACGCGAATAAAGCCGTGAAGAAAATAACGAATGACGCTATATTTTTAATGCTTTTATTCCACAGGTTCCTGATTGCATTGATCATTAGAACACAAACGGCTACATTGATGCCTTTCAAGGCACTTTGAATGATCGGGATATCAGAAAAATTTGAAATCAATGAAGCTATTAAAAGAATGATGATGATAGAAGGTGAGATTACTCCCAATGTCGCAACGATTCCTCCAATCACTCCTTTTTGATAAAAGCCTATGAAGGTTGCTGTATTTACTGCAATGATTCCCGGGGTACACTGACCAATGGCATAATAATCCATAATTTCGTCTTCGGTCGCCCAGTGATGTTTTTCGATGACTTCTCTTTGAATCATGGGAAGCATGGCATAACCGCCGCCAAAGGTAAAAAGTCCCATTTTGAACCAGGTGGTATATAATTCTATGAGTATCTTCATGATATTTCTCCATTATTGCCTGATCACATGGGAATCAATGGCTGCCTGTTTGACTGCTTCTGATACTTTTTCGACAACCCGCTTATCAAAAGGTGAAGCGATGATATAGTCCGTACGTAGCTCCTCTTCAGAAATCAAATGAGCCAGTGCATAAACAGCGGCGATTTTCATCGAATCGTTGATACGTGTGGCGCCGGCATCCAAGGCACCTTTAAAAATACCGGGAAAAGCCAGTAAATTATTAATTTGATTAGGATGATCGCTTCTTCCTGTACCGATTATATAAGCATTTGCCTCCTTTGCATCTTCAGGTTCGATTTCAGGAATAGGGTTTGCCATGGCAAAAACAATTGCTTTCTCATGCATGGAGGCAATCATATCTTTAGAAATGATATGACCTGTACTTACACCTATAAATACATCAGCATCCTTTAATGCAGCACGGATATCTCCTGATTTATGCTTATGGTTACATAGCTGGATGATAGAACGCTGACCTGTTGTCAACTCCATGCCATCATGTAAGATTCCCTGACGGTCCACTAAAATCACATCACCCAGCTTCAGCTTTAAAATAAGCGAGGCAATGGCACATCCTGCACTTCCGGCGCCATTGATCACTATCGCCGGTTCATCTTTTTTCACAAGCCTTAAGGCATTGACAAGGGCCGCACATACAACGATAGCCGTACCATGCTGATCGTCATGGAAAACAGGAATCTTCATTTTATCCTGCAGACGTTTTTCAATCTCAAAACAGCGAGGAGCAGCGATATCTTCTAAATTAATGCCACCAAAGCTAGCCTCTAAGCTTGCAATGATTTCAACGAGCTTATCCGTATCTTGAGTGTTGATACATAAAGGAATCGCATCAATTCCTCCTAATGCTTTAAATAAGGCACACTTTCCTTCCATGACCGGCATTGCAGCTTCTGCACCGATATTTCCAAGCCCTAAGACAGCCGAGCCATCACTGATGACAGCAATCGTATGTTTTCTTGCGGTGTAGATAAAGCTGTCATTTGGATGGTTCTTGATCTCTATACAAGGAGCTGCAACTCCCGGTGTATAAGCAATCGATAAGTCTTCTGCCGTTTCTAGCTTCATTTTAGGAACGACCTCTAATTTTCCATTCCATTTTTTGTGCATCTCAAGTGATTTCTTATTTAATTCCATGGTCCTGTCTCCTCATTTATTTTATCTAAATGTATTATATAAAATCTTTATGATCCTTTTAAATATGTTTAATTCTTTCTTTGGTCATTTATGATGAATATGTAAAATGAGTATGAATATAATCATCTATATGCCTATCTGCAAAGCCAAAATAATTGACACATTAACAATTGATTCATGCTTTGATTTGGTGCTAAAATATATTTATTGAAATTCAGAGAGGGGTGTCATCGAAACATGGATTTTTATTCTAACAATTATGATTTGCTTACCAACAGTGAACGAGTTTTGCTCCATTATATTTTGGATCATATTGATACGATAAAAAATATGACGTCGCAAAAATTAGCCACACAGTGTGGGGTGTCTAAGACGGTCGTTATCAATATGTGTCAAAAATTAGGCTTTGAAGGATATAATGACCTAAGATTCTTTCTTAAAAATCAGGATAAAGAAAAAGAACCTTTAGAAAGTACCGAAACTTTTGAATTCCGAATGATCGATATCGTTACTCAATCAATCCAGGTGAACAAACATGAAGTATTAGAGAAAATTGCGAAAATGATCATACGATCCAATTGCATCTATCTGATTGCAAGAGGTACATCTAAGCCGATTGCCAGTTATTTAAATCATATTCTTTTAACTTTGAATATCAAATGTATTAATATTCCTGATCTGAATCTCATGCAGCTGGTTGCCCAAAAAATGACCCATGATGAGGTTTTGATGGCTATATCGTTATCGGGAAGGACACCCCTTATCATTGAAACAGCAAAGGCAGTAAAAGCTTATGGGAATACATTGATTTCATTAACATCCTTTTCAGATAATCCGCTCAATCATTACAGCGATTTGCAGCTTTTCTGTTCTTCGGAGTCGAATGATACGAAAATAAATGATGTCAATATACGAATAGGTATGTTTGCCGTGATAGATTTGCTGGTTCACTATATTAAAATTGAACTTAGTAAAAAATGAAAAAATGTACTGGATGATTCCAATGCATTTTTTTAATAAAATGACCATGGAAATTTTTTGTGAATACTGAAATTACTACTGTCGTAAATAAGCTTCCTACATATTGTAATCGATTACATTTTGGGTTAACTTGTAATTAGGAGGAACAAGTATGAAAAAGTATAGTGAACAAATTCAAAGATTTGGTCGATCGCTCTTGCTCCCGATCGGTGTCATGGCACCTGTTGGTTTATTGCTTGGAGTATCTGGTGCTTTTACACAGTCCTATATGATCGACCTGCTGCCGTTTTTGGGGAACGACATCGTTCAGCTGATATTTACCAGTATCCGGCAGATTTCTGACCTTATCTTCAATAACATTCCAATTATGTTTGCGATGGGAGTTGCATATGGAATGGCAAAAAGAGATAAAGGTATTGCTGTATTTTCTTCAGTAATGGCTTATTTAATTCTGTTAGTTACGATGAATATCTGGTTAAGTGCTTCTGGCCAGCTTGTTACTGAAGGCAATATCGCATTGGAAGGACAGGCAGTGGTTTTAGGTATTCAAACCTTGAATGTCAATGTATTGGGTGGTATCATTGCCGGTTTAGTGGCTGCCTGGGCTGCTGACAAATTCTATAATCTTGAATTGCCGGTAGCTTTTGCTTTCTTTGCTGGTAAGAAATCCGTTCCATTGATCTCCATGGTCGTTACTTTGGTTATCGGTTTGATCTTACCATTCTTCTGGCAGTATTTTATCGCATTCTGTACAAGCTTATCAGGCTTATTGACACATAAGATCTTAGGACCGGTACTTTCAGGATTCGTCAATCGAATGATGATTCCATTTGGCTTACACCATGTATGGAATGCCATGCTGCGATTTACAGAAGCAGGCGGTACTTATGTCATCAATGGACAGACATATATCGGCTATTTAGATGCAATGAATGAAATTCTGTTTAATCTTGGCCCGGAAAGTGAATATTGGTCCATGATGCCTGAACTGACTCGTTTTGGTGCCCAGAACCAAATGGTAAGAACGATGTTCATCTTCCCGGCTATCGGTTTGGCAATGTATAATACAGCATATACTGAAAATAAAGCTCTGGCAAAATCATTGATCATGACTTCTGTCTTAACAGCAATCCTAGGTAATGTCACTGAACCGCTGGAATTTACTTTCCTATTTATTGCACCTGGATTATATGTTATTTATGCTCTGTTATGTACGGTTGGTTCATTGGCTCTCTATTTCATGGGAACAGCTGTCGGATATATCCGAGGTACTATTTTCGACTTCATAATTTTCGGTGTAATGTATAAAAATTCACACTGGATCAATATCGTCATTGTCGGAGTTGTCAGCTTTGTCGTATTCTACTTCTTATTTAAATGGTGGATCCTTCACTTTGATGTCAAGACACCTGGAAGAGAAGATGAACCTTCAGTAGATAATGTATTGATCCGTGAAAAGAGATATGGTGAAATCGCAAAGATCGTCGTTGAAGCACTGGGTGGTCCTTCAAATATCGGTACTGTAGAAAACTGTGTCACACGTTTAAGAGTAGATATCAATGATAATAAAAAGATTGATCGAGATCTATTGAAAAAATCAGGATGCTCAGGAGTCTTCTTCCCGACAACAAAACATATTCATATTGTATTTGGACCTTTGGTAGAATTTGTTCGTAATGCAGTAGATGATGAACTAGGAAGGCATTAATTATGAGAAAAACACATAAAATAACAGTTTCAGGAGCCGGTAGCTGCCGTACGCCGGCCCTGATCGGTACACTTATGAAAATGAAAGATCGTTTTCCTGTCAGCAAAGTTGTTTTCCTGGATAAAGATTTAAAAAGATTTCATAAGATCGAAGATTACTGCAAATTGCTGATCAAGGAATTCTCTCCGGAAACAGAAATCATCGTAACAGATGATTTAGATGTTGGTTATAGTGATTGTGATTTTGTTTTCTGTCAGATGCGTGTAGGCCAGAATGCCATGAGATCTCTGGATGAAAAAATTCCGTTAAAGTATGGTCTGGTCGGACAAGAAACTTGCGGTCCCGGAGGATTTGCCTATGGAATGCGTTCAATTGGCGGCATGAAGGAAATGGTAGACTGTGTTAGAAAATATTCAAAAGATACTTGGATTTTGAATTATACGAATCCTGCAGCTATCGTTGGATTAGCATTGGATATGCTGTATCCTGATGATAAGCGTATCATCAATATGTGTGACCAGCCATATTCAATGATGGTAAGTTTTGCGAAAATACTTGGTGTTGATCCTAAAACTTTAAGAGCACGTTATTTTGGTTTGAATCATTTTGGATGGTTTACAGATTTATATGATACAAATGGAAAAAATTATTTTGATCAATTGCGTAATTTCCTAAAAGATCATGATTTTAAACCATATAATGCAGAGCAGCGTACGAAATCATGGCTGGATACTTATCTGAGGGTCAATCGTATGATGAAATGCGTTCCGGAGTATATTCCAACGACATATCTGCAGTATTATTTCTATGCCGATGAAATCGTAAAAGAAAGTGATCCGAACTTTACAAGAGCAGATGAAACAATCTTAACGAGAGAAAAAGAGGTATGGGATGTTTGCGCAAAGGCAGTAGGCAGAGAAACGTTAGGAGATCTGGAAGTTTTAACTTCACCTGTATTTGGTTCTATGATGGTAGAGGTTGCGGAATCCATTGCTTATGATTTAAAGAATGAATTCATCGTCATTACAAAGAATAATGGAATGATCGATAATTTTCCAAGTGAGGCAATGGTTGAAGTCGCTGGTGTTTTAGGAAAAGATGGTGTTACAGGTTATCCATTTGGTAAGATCAAGACTTTTTATAAGGGTCTGATGGAAAATCAATTTGCATATGAAAAATTAACATGTGAAGCATGGATCGAGAAAGATTATACAAAAGCTTTAGAGGCTTTGGCACTCAATCGAACAGTTAATGATTTTGATAAGGCAAAAGCCGTATTGGATGATCTGATGGAAGCAAATAAGGATTATTGGTATTTAGAAAAGAGGGATGTTTGATGTATCTTAAATCAAAAAACATATATTTTCCTAATCAAATAAAAAGAAGCGGATACTTGAAAATCGAAGGAGAAAAAATAGCCGGCTTTTATGATGAAGTGGATCCAAGTGAAGATATTATTGATTATGGTGATCATCTGATCATTCCCGGATTTATTGATCAGCATATTCACGGATGGGGCACTGGAAGCTTCATGCATGATAAATCAGTACATTCTATCAATGAAATGAAAAAAAATCTTCCTTATGAAGGAGTTACCGGCTTCTTAGCTACATCCGGTGCTGAGCCTATCGAAGATATCGTTCAAGGAATCAAAAGTGCCAGCTATGTAGTTGAAAATCAAAAAGATGATGGAGCGACCTTATTAGGTGTTCATCTGGAAGGACCTTTCATTAATAAAGAATTTAAAGGCATGCAGAGAGAAGATTGCTGTATTGATCCGGATTTATCTGTCATGAATCAATTTATGGAAGCTCAGAGCGTTCCTCATGTCATAAAGTTAATGACAATGGCGCCTGAACTGCCTCATGCATTAGAGATGATCAAATTCTGTAAAGCAAATAAAATTCAGATCAATATCGGACATAGTGCAGCTACCTTTGACATCATTCGTGATCTCAAAGAATACGGTCTGGGCGGTGTCACTCATATGTACAGCGGCATGAGAGGGCTGCATCATCGTGAATTAGGTGTTGCAGGAGCTGCCCTATATTTTGATGATCTAAATTGTGAATTTGCGAAGCAGACAGGAATGACAGTAAAGCCGGAGGCCTTTGCACTTGCATGGCGGTTAAAGAGCAAGGATAAGATCATCATGACAACTGACTGTGGAGGTCTTGCATTAAGTAAAAAAGAGAAGTATCATTATGTCAGAAAACAGACATTTATCCCAGCTGGTAATTATTTGATCATTCGGAATGATGATGGTACAGAGGAAAAGGTGGATATACGGGAATATAAGAATGTAAGAAATCTGGAATTAAGCTATATCCGTTCCATTCAGAACTTAATTGATAACGTACATCCTTCCGTTCATGAAATCTTAAAGATAACTGCGGAAAATCCTGCGCGTTATATCGGTGTGGATGATCGTAAGGGAAGCTTGGAAGCAGGCAAGGATGCCGATCTGTTAGTGGTTGATAAAGATTTTAATCTTTTGGTAACTTATTGCATGGGAAAGAGATATATTTACGAGGAATAAGGTATGTTCAAATTTTTTAAACCAAAACCAACATCGTTCAGCTCTCCTTTTAAGGGAAGGCTGATGACGATAGAAGAAGTCCCGGATGAAGTCTTTTCCAGTAAGAGCATGGGAGATGGTTTTGCCATTGAAATGATGGATGGAAAAGTTTTGTCACCGGTAAACGGTACGATTACAGCTTTATTTCCAACAGGACATGCTGTCGGGATCAAGGCAGAAGACAGGAATGAGTATCTGATACATTTAGGTCTTGATACGGTTCATTATAAAGGTGAAGGCTTTAAAGCTCATGTTGAGTTGAATCAAACAGTAAAAAAAGGAGATCTGTTAGTAGAGGTTGATTTAGATTTTTTTAAACAACAGCATGTTAACATGATTTGTCCAATTATCGTTGTTAATTCAAATAATCGGAAAATTAAATTATTAAAGGAAGGAATTGTAGAGTCACAAGAAGATGGCTTTCTAGCAATAACGGTATGAGAGTATGTCAATGAATACGATGCAATTAGCAAAGCAAGAAATTACAAAGCACAGAATGAAATTATTGGCTTATTGCCTTATTGTGGCAATTGGCTGTTCCATTGTATCTTTATTATTTCAAAAATTGAATAATAACCTGATTCCGATGATTTTCGCATTTGTCATCAATTTGATCTTTCTGTTCGGAATGAATCTTCTGTATGCTAAAATTGTGAAACATGAGGAATATTCATATAAAAATTTCAGTGAAATTTTGAAATATAAAAATAAATTGATTCCATTGGTATTTATTTATATTTCTGTGATTGGTATTGGCATATTTTTGATCAAATTAGCTTTGGATCATCAAACGTTCATTCAATTTCTGCCGCTTGTTATATTCTTTTCTGTTATTTGCTTTAATTGCATCAATCATCTGACCTTATATGAAATACTACAAAATGATGAAAATATCTTTCAGGCCTTATTAAAAGGTGTGAAGCTGTTTGTTCATTCAAAAGGAATTATCTTTAATATTCTGGTTAAGACCATATTGATCATTTTTCTGGGCAGCTTAGTCATATATTTACTGAATATATTCGTATATGCACCGCAGATCAATCAGGCTATGCAACATGCTGCCGTTGTTGATGAACAATTATTAGAACCCTTCTTTTCAACTGATATCAGTTATCTGATACAAAGTATCGGCATGCAATTGGTGGTTAGTTATATGACCATCGTATCCGGTATGACTTATGGTGTTTATTTCTATCAACAATGTCGGATCCCTAAAAAAAGATTAAAAAAATAGAATAAAGCTCTCTTATCCAACAGAGAGCTTTTTTGATCATGGCAATGCTTAGAAAATATATGAGGTAACTGTCAAGTTGCCGCATAGTTGCTTGCAGGAACGGGCATTTGTATTATAATCTGTGTGTAGGAGGTTTTATATGACATTAGCTGAAAATATAAAAAACAGACGTATAAATCTAAAGCTCTCACAGGAGTATATTGCTGATCAATTAGGAATCAGCAGACAGGCAGTGGCAAAATGGGAAAGCGGCAAAAGCGAGCCCTCAGCGGCAAACTTAGCAGAGCTGGCTGTTTTATTGGAAACAAATGTATCAGATTTAGTTGATACAAGTGAAAAGGATGAAGAGATACGACAAAAAAATAAAGGAAAAGAACGCCAGCATAATTCTAAAATGCTTATAGGCCGATTTCTGGCCGTTGCTCTTGTCAATGCCGGATGGGATGGCTATTCATCCGGATTATATGTCGATCTGCCGTTTTATTGGCTTATATTATTTGGAATCGGTATAATTCTGATGTTTATTACTTCCAGAGATATGAGTCAAAGACATCGGATGGACAGATTTCAAATCATGGTAGGAATCATCATGATATTTTCGATATTTTTCTTACCAAAGATGCTTCCGTTTCATCAAACAGGAATCAATTATTTCTTGTCAGATCTTCTTACTGCAGTCTGTGTGATCATCTTAAATTTGAAATATTGGCGGTATATATGGAAGGTAAGATAAGAATATGATAAGGCCTGATACAGCTTGTATCAGGTTTTTATATATTAGGAAATTTCAATTTTGATGGACAGGAAGATAATGAAAGAGAATGAAGAGGATCAAAATGAAGATCAAAGAAAAGGAAACAAAATTAGAAAAGTTCATTTGTGAAAAGGAACAACTGATTCAAAAAACGAAACAGCATGAAACAACAGAAAAGGACTATCTGTATGAAGTAACTGTGATCGATCCTGAAATAAAGAAGCTGAAGAATCAGATCAAATTATTAAAATACCGATTAACAAGAGAAAAG
>NZ_CALVGS010000080.1 GCF_944327115.1 uncultured Traorella sp. | reverse complement strand
CAATTTTTATACAGATTTAAAGATTCCTTAGTAAAATGATTGTAATTACGTGCAGTTGGTAGTATAATTGCACAGTTAAGTGTAGGTGAGAATAATGAGTAGAGAAAAAATTATTAATTTAGCAGTCATTGCCCATGTCGATGCCGGCAAATCAACCCTTGTCGATGCCTTCCTGAATCAGAGCCATGTTTTCAGAAGCAATGAAGAAGTCGTTGATTGCGTCATGGACAGCAATGATCTTGAACGTGAACGAGGCATAACGATTTATTCTAAAAATTGCAGCATCAACTATAAAGACTATAAAATTAATATCGTAGATACGCCGGGACATGCTGATTTTTCAAGTGAGGTTGAACGTATCATCCAAACGGTCGATACCGTTATCCTGCTGGTAGACAGTGCCGAAGGCCCTATGCCGCAGACACGCTTTGTCCTTTCAAAAGCACTTGAAATGGGTTTGAAACCAATTCTTCTCATCAATAAGATCGATAAAAAAGATCAGCGTGCGGAAGAAGTGGTCGATGAGGTCTATGAGCTCTTCCTTGAATTAAATGCAACAGATGAACAGTTAGATTTCCCGATCCTTTATGGAATTGCGAAACAGGGCATCGTAGTCAGAGATCCACATGAGGAAGGCAAAAACCTTGAGCCTTTATTTGAAACGATCCTAAAGCATACCCCACCATATCCCGATAAATCAGAAGAGCCTTTACAGCTGCAGATTTCTAATCTCGCATATGATGAATATATCGGACGTTTAGGCATCGGCCGTATTTACTCCGGAACGCTTAAAGAAGGTGTGAATATTGCGGTATGCGATAGTGACGGGCATTCAAGAAACCGTCAGATCTCACAGATCTTCGTATATAAAGGATTAAAGCGGGTACCGGTATCTGAAGCCAGCTGTGGTGATATCGCCGTGGTAAGCGGAATCAGTGATATTTCCATCGGTGAAACGATCTGCGAAAGAGATCACCTTCAGCCACTCCCGATGATCAAGATCGAAGAGCCGACATTATCAATGAATTTTATTGTCAATAAATCTCCTTTTGCCGGCAGAAGCGGTAAATATGTAACATCAAGAAACTTAAAGGAACGGTTAGAAAAAGAATTAGAGGTCAATGTCGGCCTGCGTGTAGAACCGACAGAAAGCGGTGACTGTTTCAAGGTCAGCGGACGCGGCGAGCTGCATATTACGATACTGCTTGAAAACATGCGTCGTGAAGGTTATGAAGTTGCTGTCAGCAAACCGGAGGTCATCTTAAAAAGAGATGAGAACGGCAAGGTCGTTGAACCGGTAGAAGAAGTCGTTGCCATCGCACCGAGTGAATATCAGGGAACGATCATCAATAAGCTCAATCTCAGAAAAGGTCAGATGGTCGATCTTTCAGAAGAAAACGGCTATTCACGAATCGTATATAAAGTTCCTACACGAGGTCTTCTGGGATATCGCAGTGAGTTTATCAACGATACACGCGGTGAAGGAACGATGGTACGCCGCATTGACGGTTATGAGCCTTACAAAGGAGAAATCATGCAAAGAGCCAACGGTGCGATGATTTCAACGGAAACCGGCAAGGCCATGACTTATGCCCTATGGAATCTTCAGGAAAGAGGAACCCTCTTTATCAGTCCGCAAACCGAAGTATATGAAGGCATGATCATCGGTATGAGCTCACGTGACAATGATCTTGAAGTGAACCCGATCAAAAATAAAAAATTAACGGCCATTCGTTCCAGCGGAGCTGATGAAGCAATGAAACTGACACCACCAAAGCAGTTGACATTGGAATCAGCCATCGAATTTATCAACGATGATGAATTGGTTGAGATCACACCGGATACGATCCGCTTAAGAAAGAAAGGTCTGACGCCATTCGAACGAAAGCAGCTGTATCGTCATCAGGTAAAAGAAGAAAATATCGATTAAGGATGGTAAAGCCATCCTTTTTTGTATATAATATTTCTATGGAAAAATATCTAGTAGAAGGAAATATATCAGTAAAAGCCGCTTTGATGGCAAAACGCCGTGAAGTTTATGAAATCTATGTCGATGAGAAAAAAAAGGATAAAGATACCCACTTCATCCTCATGCAGGCCAATAAAAATGATGTAACGGTTCATAGGGTCACAAGAGAAAAGATCGAAGAATTAGCCCAAGGCAAAACACATGGCGGCATGATCGGCTTTGTCGGTGAACGAGAATATCAAAAAATCGAAGAAATCAAAGATCCGTTTTATGCAATTGCGGAAGGCATCGAAGATCCGTTTAATTTTGGCTATATCTGCCGCTCCTTATATGCTGCCGGCTGCAACGGATTGATCGTACCTCAGCGCAACTACTCCACTGCCGTCACTACGGTCACCAAAAGCAGTGCCGGTGCCAGTGAATATATCAGCCTTATCGTCAGTGACGATATTCCCGCACTTGTCACGGATCTAAAAAAGAAAGGACTTCCTTTATATTGTGCCATGCGTAAGGATGCAATTCCATATACTCACGCAAACTATCATCAAGGCTTCATCCTTGCCTTTGGCGGAGAGAAAAGAGGGCTTTCCAAGCAGCTGTTAGCTCTCTCTGATCAAAATATTTATATTCCCTATGCCAATGATTTCAAGAATGCCCTCAACGGTGCCAGTGCAGCCAGCATTCTTGCCTTTGAAGCCTTTCGGCAAAGAGATGATCAAAAAACAAGATGATCATCTTTTTTTATCCCATGACAGAAAAAGCAGCATCCGGTAGATGCTGCCTCTTTATATAATATGAAAGAATTTATTCACTGCTTTCTTCCACTTCCTGTTGTTCTTTTAAGGTAATGATGCACGATTCAACATGCTTATCTATGATCTGATCCACATGGATCGAATACTTATCAAAATCAAGATCCAATATACTGCCGTCACTTGGTATTTCCTGAAGCTGTGAAAAGATAAAACCACCCAGCGTATCATAATCCTCATCTTCAGGTATTTCGATACCTGTCTGATCCAAGATATCTTCGATCAATACATTTCCGGCGATGCGGTAGGTATGATCATCCAACTGTTTGATTTCCTCTTCCTCCATCGGGTCATATTCATCATAGATATTACCAACGATTTCTTCCAGAAGATCCTCTAAAGTAACGATACCGCTTGTTTCTCCATATTCATCGACAACGATCGCAATATGTACCTTCTTCATCTGAAGCTGATTGAAAAGATCATCCGTATGAATGCTTTCAGGCACGAAATAAGCCTCTTTCATCATATCCTCCAGCGTCTTATTTTCACCAAGCGCTTCATTAAGAAGAAAATCACGTGAATAAAGAATTCCCCGAACATCATTAACATCTTCATCAATCAACGGAAAACGTGATAACCCTGTTTCTCTTATTGTTTTAAGAACTTCTTCCTTTGTATCATGAACAGAGATAAAAACGACATCCAAGACATGCGTCATGACATCCTTCGCACTCGTATCATTAAATTCAAAGACATTCTCAAGCCATTCCTTCTCTTCGTTCTCAATCGTTCCCTTCTTACCGCCCAGATCGATCATCAAACGAATTTCTTCCTCAGAAACATCTTCTTCCTCAGCCTGCGTCTTTAAATGAAGCAGTCGCAAGATGATATTCACAGAAAAATTCAGAAAAGCAACCACCGGCCGCATGATCCTGCTGATCGCCGCTATCACAAAGCTCGTCATCTTCGCAAATTCATAGCTTTTCTGCATAGCGATACGTTTCGGTACCAATTCACCAAAGACCAGCGTAAAATAAGAAAGAATGATTGTTACGACTACGGTCGCAATCGAATCTAACGTACCAAGCGAAAGAGCAGTAAAACCTAATCCATAATAGATCCAATCAACGATATACACAGAAAAATTAGTACCTGCAAAAGCGGCTCCTAAAAATCCTGATAAAGTAATCGCGATCTGGATCGTCGATAAAAAGTTATTCGGCTCTTCCACCAGCTTTAAGATCCGTCTGGCGTACTTGTCATTATTTTCCTCCTCAAGCTTTTTAAGCTTTGAAGTATTCAATGACAATAAAGCAATTTCGCTTCCTGCGAAAAACGCATTCAATAAAATCAATACAACCTGCAACAATATTTGATAGGGTATGGTATCCAAAGTAATAATCTCTCCTTTTTGATTTCTATTATATCGTATATTTTATATTTATCAATTACAAATTTATAATTCTTATAAAAAATTCATCTTCCAAGCAAAAAAATCTCAAATATTGATATTCAAGATTTTATTTATGACCTCTTTTTTTCCTTTCAAGCACCGTTGGGTCCTCCATATCCACGATATAGACCTTTTGAGGCGACTTTACCATACATAAAAGCTTATAGGCAAGAGCCACATAAAGAAGGCAGCCTGCGATCCAGTAGATCAGATTAAAAATATCTCCGAAACGGCTCAATCCGAGTCCCTGATTGACGATCCCTAACAGGATAAAACCGATGATGGAAAGAAACAGCGTCACCGACATTTTCGTACGAACGATCAGGTGATATTCACAATGCGGACATTCACATCTGGCCTTATATGAAAGGATATTGTATTGAAATGTCTTGTGGCAGTAAGGGCATTCCAAACCAACCTTAAAAAAATTCTTCATCACCTAATCCACGAAAAGATATCCGCATAAGATATAAAGCATGCAGATAAAGAAACCACCCACGCCAAAAAAAGCCAAGGCCGTACTCAAATATGGCAAATAGAAGGCTCCCAATTCATACAGCAATAAAAATATCGTAATTACAACTGCCACAACGATCTTCCAGACGCTCATATGACGACGTGTCGATTTATTTAATGACATCCCGAACGTAAACAAGGCACACACCCGAATCAGGATCAGCAATGTATCACGTAAATTACCTGTGATATAAGTTGCGACGAGCTGATATAAAAGTGCACCCACCAAAGTAATAAACAACGGATAACCGATATATCTGAAATCTCTCATACTTATTCCTCAATCACTACCTTTTTCATCTTATCACCGTTATGCATTGCCAGCACAGCTTCGATATTGTCCGTCACTTGTCCGAATACCGTATGCACACCATCGAGATGCGGCTGAGGTGCATGACAGATAAAAAACTGACAGCATCCCGTATCCCTGCCCCGATGAGCCATCGACATCGTTCCCTGAACATGCTTATGTACATTCTTATCACACTCGCAGGGAATCGTATATCCTAAATCTCCTGTACCGTTTCCATAAGGACAGCCTCCCTGACTGACAAAGCCGGGAATCACACGATGAAAGATCTTTCCGTCATAATATCCTTCTTTCACAAGGCGGACAAAATTCGCAACCGTGATCGGTGCTTCTTCATCATATAGCACAAAGGGCAGGACTTCACCATTTTCCATCGTGATACTACCTTTAATCATTTTCATCACTCCAATCTTTTTTATTATAACATTAATAGCTGACTATTTCAAAACAATATGAAGTAGTGTATAATATTGTCGATATTTAAAAGGGAGGTTTGGAAATGAATCCGCTAGTAAGCATTATCATACCTGTATATAATGTTGAAAAATATCTGAAAAACTGTCTGCTTTCTGTAAAGAATCAGACATATGATCATTTTGAAGCCATCTGCATCAATGACGGATCCAGCGATCAAAGCGAAAAAATCTTTTATGAAACCGTCGGAGATGATCCGCGCTTTACGCTATACATAAAGAAAAACGGCGGCATTTCAAAGGTCAGAAATCTGGGTCTTTCACTGGCCCAAGGAGAGCTCATCAGCTTTGTTGACAGCGATGATACGATCCAGATGAACTATCTTGAGGAATTGGTCAAAGGAATCGTGAAATATGGCTGTGATATTTCAATATGCGGCCACAATATGAATTATAGTCATATTACCCTTCCCCTTCGTTTTCCTAAAACAAAGATCATCACTCAGAAAAAAGCCCTTTCTTTTTTGATGAGCGACATGATCATCATGAATTACAGCTGGGGAAAATGCTACAAAAAAGAGGTCTGGAAAAATATCAAATTTCCTGAAGATAAGATTTATGAGGATATCAAGACGATCTGCCGGACATTTATGAACGCATCCCGTTTTTACGTCAGCAGCAAGCTCTTGTATAATTATGAAATTCATAAAGGAAGCATCTCCCAGCAAAAATCCACCCGTCAAAATGAAGAGCTGAAATCTGCTTATCGCTATCAGATGGAAATTGTCACGAAGAAATATCCTTCTTTGAAATTTTTAAGTTATTGGAACTTATTCAAAGCTGATCTGATTCATTTATATGATATGATCTTTTCAAAATAAATTTCATGAACATGAGGTAAATTCAGATGATGAAGCTTACCTTTTTTTATAAACGGCTCCTGACGCTGACTCTTTGAAAACGATGGGAAGTAGTGTATAATATGAATGATACTTTGAACGGGAGGGTTAAACATGAATCCGCTAATAAGCATCATCATACCTATTTATAACGTAGAAAAATATTTAAAAAAATGTCTGCTTTCCATAAAAGACCAGACCTATGGCAATTTTGAAGCCATCTGCATCAATGACGGATCAAAGGACCACAGCGAAAAAATTTTTTTTGAAACGGTCGGCAGCGATCCGCGTTTTAAATACTACATAAAGAAAAACGGCGGACTGTCAAGCGTAAGAAATCTCGGACTGTCCTTAGCCCAAGGAGAGCTTATCAGCTTCGTCGATAGTGATGACACGATAGAATCATCCTACCTTGAAGAACTGGTCAAAGGAATCGTTGAATATGACTGTGATATTTCAATCTGCGGCCATAATATCAATTATCCTCATATGACTCTGCATTCATGCTTTCCGAAAACAACAATCATGAATCAAAAAACAGCTCTTTCCCTTTTAATGAGCGATATGATGATCAAAAATTACAGCTGGGGAAAATGTTATAAAAAAAAGCTGTGGAAAGATATCAGATTCCCGGAAAACAAAACCTATGAGGATGTCGAAACGACCTGTCGCTTATTTATGAGAAGCTCTCGCTTCTACATCAGCAATAAGCGTTTATACAATTATGAAATCCGTAAGGGAAGCATCTCTCAGCAGAAAGCAGCCGGACGAAACCGTGAGCTGAAACGCGCTTACCGGCATCAGATGGAAATCGTTACAAAAAAATATCCTTTTTTGAAAATATTCGGCTATATGAACTTACTGAAAGCAGATATGATGCATCTTTATGATGTGATCACTACGAAATGAGGTCTTATGTCACTAACGAAACGGAGAATGGAAATATTTAATCTGCTTCAAAAAAATAAGGCAGTTGAAGTGAACGAGCTTGCGAAAAGATTTCAAGTATCCACGATGACGATCCGCAGAGATTTAAACATGCTTGAAAAACAAGGTCTGGCAATCACAAGCTATGGCGGGGCACGATTGAATATGGAGCATAATATCGAACCAAGCTTTTCCTTAAAAAGCGATCTTTTGGTTGAGTATAAAAACGAGATTGCCGTTGAAGCAAACCGCTTCATTCAAGACGGGGATACGATCTTGATCGATACCGGCACGACGCCCCTGCAGCTTTGCCGCTATCTTCAGAATAAACGCATCATCGTTTTAACCAATTCCCTGCCGGCCATCAACATCCTTCAAGCCTTTTCAAAGATCCAGCTCATCGTTGCCTGTGGTCAGTATAATGACATCAGCAACGGATGGCACAGTGCGATGACCATTGATTTTTTCAAACAGTTCAGGATCGATAAGGCATTTTTAGGAACGCAAGGCATTGATCATCATGGTGCTTATATTGCCGGCATGGAAGAAGCACAGGTAAAAAAAGCGATGATGGAAAGTGCCAGACAGAGTTTTCTGCTGTGTGACCATACAAAATTCAATCAAACCTTGCTTGCGAAATATGCCCCTCTTACCGACTTTGACTGCATTATTACCGATTCACAGCTGGATCGTGTCCTTTATGATGAATATTCAAAAATCATACCGCTTATCTCGTCATCCAGATCATACCAATCAAGAAAATGATTTTGTAACCAAAATCATATGCAAATAAGTAACTCCCTATCTGCATACCCACTTACCTTTCTAGCGGCGTGGTTCCACTGACACCTTCTCATCTCCTTCTTTTGCTTCTCTCTGAAGCGCAAGGCTTTGGCGAAATGTTCCATTGTCAGCTTATGATTTAATCTTTCACAGGATTCCATCCCTTCCCCATGCTCCCATCTTCCAGTGAATCGCATGACTGCCGGGTCCTGTTTTTTTTCTATCTGAACAGGCTTAAATACGGTGTCCTCTGACATTCCTCCAATGTCGCTTTCCCCAAATCCCTGATCACTTCTCTCCATTCCCTGTATTCATGATATTCCTTCGGTATCCTTTCACGGTATCCTTCTCCCCTCCTTGCGATCACATACGCCGCACTGTGGTGAATGCTTAACCCTAACCGCTTCGCATATTTCAGCTTCCC
>NZ_CALVGS010000079.1 GCF_944327115.1 uncultured Traorella sp. | reverse complement strand
ATTCTACTTTCTGATTGATCAGCCGCTGAATATCTGCACTTGTCATTTTATAATTTTCTCCTTTTTTATATCACTTCTATTTTACTCAAATTTCACTCGCTTTTAAAGTCTTTTCATAATATAATTTCAACAAGTTATTATAAAACCCTGCATTTATACCGAAACCATCCATTATAATTTGTATCTCTCATGACCTGATCAATCAATTCAGGTCTTCGGGTGAGTGCAAATACCGTTGATCCGCTGCCGGACATGCAGACAACTTCAAAGCCTTTTTTCTGCAAATATTCTCTCGCATAGCCGATTTCTTTTACCAGCCTGCTGGCCGGCTGTTCAAGCGTATTAGCCACACATAAAGGAAGGGAATCAAAATCATCCTCCATAAGACACCGCTTCACTTCATCAACATTCGGATGGATACACGTATCAAAATCAATAGCTGCAAAACATTCTTTTGTTGATACACCCTTATAAGGTTTCATCAGCAACACATCAAAATCACAATTCATCTTAAAAGGCTCAATAACTTCACCAATCCCTTTTACGACACTTGGCCGGCACATGACACAAAAAGGAACATCAGCTCCTACCTGCTTCGATAATTGAGCTATCTCCTGATCATCCGCATCAAGATGACACAGATCACGAATTGCCAGCATGACAGCTGCCGCATCAGCACTTCCTCCGGCTAAACCTGCCTGCGTAGGAATACGTTTATGCACATGAATGCGAAAATGATCTTTGATGCCATAGGCTTTTCTCATGCAATCGACAGCTTTCACGATCGTATTCTTGCCATTGATACGGTATTTCAGATTCCATGTAAACCAGTCTGCTTTCGCAAACCGTATCGAAACATCATCACAAAGCGTCAAAGGCAGCATGACCATTTCCAATTCATGATACCCATCCTCTCTTCTGCCGACGACATTTAGACAGACATTAATTTTCGCATACGCAAATGTCCTCATGTTCGATCCTCCTGTAAAGTTTCAAAAAATCATCTAACGAACAGCTCTCTGCCCGTTGACTGTTAGATATATCAGCATCGCTCAGATACGCTTTTGCCTGATCCTTATCCCCCAGCCATTCACCAAAGTTATTTAAGATCGTCTTCCGGCGCTGCTTGAAGCATGCCTTGACCATTGCGAAAAATAATTTCTCATTCACAGAAGGATCCTTCTTCTTAAATTCAAACTGCAATACGCTGCTGTCCACATTCGGCTTAGGACTAAATACATTGCGCGGCACCTTGACCACCTGCTTCACATCTGTTAAATACTGTGTAATCACACTTAACGCATTATAATCCTTCGTATTGACATGAGCAATAAAACGATCTGCTACCTCCTTCTGCATCATGACCGTGATCCTTTTGATATCTGCCTCTGATTCAAAAATCTTAAAAAGGATCGGCGTCGTAATGTAATAAGGAAGATTAGCAGCTATAACGACATCATCTTCAGGATATTTGTTCACCAATGCTTTAAGATCAACCTGCATAAAATCCTGAAGGACAATTTCCACATTATCACAATCTTCAAGGGAATACGCCAATACCTCCGGCAGTCTTTCATCAATCTCATATGCGACGACCTTTTTCGCATACTGGCTCAGCATCTGTGTTAAAGCTCCAATACCCGGTCCGATCTCAACAGCCACCGTATGATTGCTGACAATGGCATTACGAGCGATCTTAGATACGATGCCTGGTTCCACAAGAAAATTCTGTCCATAGTTTTTCTTGGCATATAAATCAAATTTTTCTAATATTTCCTTCGTCCTTGACGGTGTGGCAATCACTTTCATTGTTTATCCTCTAATATTTTCAAACATTCCTGCTGATTCAATTGAAGCATATTTAAACGCTTATAAAGTGTCTTTCCATTACTTTTACCAATATGCAGATATTCCTCCAGCTTTCTTCTTCTCTGTGAGCTGTCCGCCTTTCCGCTGCATCCCAGCTCTAAAAACTCGCTCCATGACAAGGTTGGCTGTAAATTCTCTGAATACGTTAAGAGATGTTCCAGCGACTCTTTCAGATCCTCTTCGCTCGCATGTTCGATCCCCACTTTTTTCGTCGTCCTGGCCTTCTTCTTGTCAATAAAAGCATTCTTGCATCCTTCCACATGCTGATTGATCCTCGTACGGATCTTCTCTCCCGGTGCATCGGGATCCGTAAATATGATCACACCTCTTTTTTTCTGTGCCTGCCGGATCATTTCCAACGTTTTTTTAGAGAGATGCATGCCATGGGTTTCAATCGTATCACAGTCAAAATAACGCTTTAGCTTCTGTGTATCATTTTTTCCTTCAACAATAATAATTTCCTTAATTTTCATATCTCTATTTTAACAAATTTCTCATCTAATAAAAATAGAAAGCGTACGCTTTCTAATATTTACAGGCATTTGAACCGCTTCTGCCGCCAACACGCTCAATAACGACCCGTGTATCGGCACTGCGATCATTGCTTATGTTAGTATTGCCCTGACTTCCTTTAAATAAATCAAGGATACTTCCCTTAATGGCTCCTCCGCGATCCAATACGATTGCCTGAAACGGTACCCCAGGCGTCAATCCTTCACCTGAAAAACCATGATCATAGATCGTCAGTATTGAACAAAGTGGGATGCTTGGATCAGCTGCGACGATATAATAATCACCGTACTTGATCCCTTCTCTCATTTCACCATCCGCCTGTCGAACCGAATGATAACCTACCTGGACACCGGCACTTGTACCTCCTGTCCCTTCAGGTGATACATAACAGCCGGCACAATCAATACCATACGTAACCATCGTTGGATAAAATTCACTGCCAACACTGACACTGCCACCAAACTGCATCTTTGGTGCAACAGCCTCTGTTTCCTGCCGGCTGCCGATCACAGCAGTCTTCGAAATTATGTTGCCTTCACTGTCATAAGTAACAACATAATCCTCACTAACAGTTGCTTTTTTCCCATCCACATAAGATGCAATCCAACTGATGCCTCCCATGCCTTCCTCATATTCTGCATATACCATCTCTGGCATTTCACCGACTTCCCATACTTCATTAATAGTTTCCATCGTTACTTCCAAAGTCTGGCTTTCTGTTTCTGTTTGTTTTAATACTAGAGTTTCTGAATGAAACGCTGAAGTTGATGAGCATCCACATAATAATGATGCAACAACTAATATTTTAATCAATTGGTTTCTTTTAACCATAAAACCTCCTTTTTAAAACGTTAGACAGTATAACATACATTTAATGCTTTTT
>NZ_CALVGS010000078.1 GCF_944327115.1 uncultured Traorella sp. | reverse complement strand
TCAGGGACTGGTAGGCAAGCTGATCGAGATCGAGAGTGCAGACGGAGATCATGTGGAGATCTTTGTAGAGTGATATGAAGATCTATATTCACGAAGCAGATGAAGAGAAGGACATCCGTCTGAATATTCCCAATGGTCTGATATTTAACAGGCTGGGGACGATGATTGCCGGCAAAATGATCAAAAACCGTGCTGCTGAAACAGGGATTACCGAGAAGCAGATGAAAAGGATGATGAAGGAAATGAAGAAAGCAATCCGACAGTTTGGACACTTTGAACTTGTCGATATTGAAACAAGTGAAGGTGAAATCATTAAAATTATTTTATAAGAGATCGAATAGCTTGAAAAAAAATAGAAATCACATAATTTAACATGGTTTAAATAAATTTGTCTGATAAGATTCGGATATATTATAGGTGTACAAGGAAAACACTTGTACATTGAAAATAAATATCCCCTAAATTTATTTTCATTCATATTCTATCCCCTTATATATAATAATTTAATTTAAGACAAAAGACACGCTCCCCCTAGCGTGTTTTTTGTATCTGAAATGTATTTCACATAATTTACCACTATTAAAATAAAATTATTCGATTGAAAAAAGTTATAGTATAGATGTACAGGAAAACATCCCTGTACAAAATAATTTTTTTCATTCATATTTTATCCCCTTTTAAAAAACATGACAAAAGATCATGACAGAAAATGTGCGTTTACCCCTCTGCACATTTTTTGTTTCCAAAAAATTCATTTCACATAATTTACCATGAATTCCAGGAATTTATTTGATGGATATAAGATATATTATAGGTGTACAAGGAAAACACTTGTACAGCTGAAAATAAAGAACCCCTAATTTATTTTCATTCATATTCTATCCCCTTTAAAAATAATGATTTAGTAAAAGATGCGCCTCCCCTAGCGCGTCTTTTACTTTTGCCTTATAATAAGAAAAAGGAGTGAAGATGTATGAAAATAGAACCTAAAAAATATATCTTAAAAAACGGAAAAGAAGTCATACTGGCAAGTCCGACATCAAAGGATGCAGGCCAGCTGATTGCCTATATGAAAAAAACAGCCGAAGAAAGTGATAATCTGGTACGTTATCCGGAGGAACTTGTACTAACGCTTCAGGATGAAGAAAGAATGATCGAAAGCATCGAGAAAAATGAAAGAGAGTGTTTTGTTTCAGCATTTATGGATGGCAGGCTTGTCGGAAATGCATCGCTGAGCTGTATCGGTGAGCGAATAAAATTAAGACATCGCAGCAGTGTAGGCATTGCGATTTTTAAAGAAGTACAGGGTAGTGGATTAGGCTCTTTGCTGATGGATAAAATCATTGAGTATGCAAAGAAGTGTGATTATGAACAGATAGAATTGGAAGTGCGTTCTGATAATAAAAAAGCACTTTCTCTTTATAAGAAAAAGGGCTTTGAAGAATGTGGACGTATTGTTCATGGCTTTAAATTGAAAGATGGAAGCTATGCTGATCTGACCATGATGATCCGTACCTTAAAGTAAGTGCTGATTCGACTATTTCCAAGGAAATAATTCCTTTTATATCAAATTTAACTGTTGAAACATGTCATAAATGCTGTCTTCATAAGAAGGTCCACAGACGATATCGGCTGCTTCTTTCAGCTTTTCAGTGCCATTGCCCATACAGATACCGGTATTGGCAAACTGAAGCATATCAAGGTCATTCATGCTGTCACCAAAAGCAATCGTATCCTTTTGACTCATATTAAAATGTTCAAGCATTTTTTTGATACCGCTTGTTTTATTGACATGGTTGATGAGCAATTCACACATGAAATGAGTATCATAGTCTTTTTTGCCATGTTCGACACAGGTATATTTTGATTTCCATTTCTCTTGGAAAGTTTTTAGATCTTCTTTTGACTGATAATAAAGGGTTGCCTTGTTGATATGAGCCTTTTCCAAATGGAAGTCATTCATTGGAAATAAGGCTTCTGAAGAAAGTACCCCGGTTATTTTCTTGACCCTATTTCGACGTTCAAAAACAAAGGGATCGGCAAAGCTTTCCTCTTCACCTTCAAGCTTAAAGCCAAAATGATAGTGAATAAAATCATCAATGAGCAGACATAGATCCTCTTTTGGAATACAGATATGATATAACAGTTTGCCATTTGCTTCTAACATGGCACCGGCTCCATAAATTTGTCCGTCTGATTCAAAAGGAAGCATGCCTTCAAGGACATTACTTTTAGATCTTCCGGTACATAAGATGATTTTATGGCCATTGGCTCTTGCTTTTTGAATGGCCTCAATGGTAGAATCTAAGACGCGATGGTAGCGAATATGGTCCAAAAGAGTACCATCTATATCCATAAATATGATTTTAGACATCTTTTACCTCCAAAAAACATGATTATTATACACGAATCATGAAAAAAGTGGTAGAGTATAGGAGTAAGAAAAGGAATGAGAATATGATCTATACATTAACATTTAATCCTTCCATTGATTATGAAATGAATCTTGTCCATCTAACCTTTTCCCACACGAATCGAAGCACACATGAAAGCTATCATTTAGGCGGCAAGGGCATCAATGTGTCACGTATTCTTCATGAGCTTGGTTTTGATTCAGTGATCTTGGGATTTCGCGGTGGTTTTGTCGGTGATGAAATACGCAGGATGATCTATCAGTTTGGACTGAATGAAAAACTCATCGAACTTGAAGAAGGAATTTCACGTATCAATGTGAAAGTGTTAGGAAAAACAGAAACAGAGATCAATGGCGAAGGGCCTTTGATTGGCGGGGCAGATATGAAACAGTTGTATGATCAGCTGGATATGTTAGGAAAAGACGATGTATTGATATTGTCCGGAAGTATTCCGAAGTGTCTGAATGATAATATTTATGAAACGATCTTATCGGTACAGAGTGCCAAAGGGGTATTATGTATCGTTGATGCGACAAAAGATCTTTTGGTCAATACGCTGAAACATCATCCATTCCTGATCAAGCCGAATGTTGCGGAATGTGAAGAAATCTTAAACGAAACGCTGTTGACAACAAAAGAAGTGATCGCAGCCGCAAAAAAGCTTCAGGAAATGGGTGCCCGCAATGTCATGATTTCCAGAGGGAAAGAGGGCGCTGTGCTGGCAGATGAAAACGGTGGTATATTTGAAAGCAAAGGATTGAAAGGTGAGTGTATTTCTTCTGTTGGCTGTGGGGATTCCATGGTAGCCGGTTTTATAGCGGCATATTTGAAATGTTCAAGCTATGAAGAAGCCTTTAAGCTGGCAATGGCCTGCGGCAGTGCGACGGCTTTCAGCGAAGATCTTGCGAAAATAGAAATGATAGAAAGATGTTATAACGAACTGGAGGTAAAGAAATGAGCAAAAAGTTTTTCACATCGGAATCGGTAACAGAAGGACATCCGGATAAGATCTGTGATGCCATCAGTGATGCCGTATTAGATGCGATCTTGGAAAAAGATCCAATGGCAAGGGTGGCATGTGAAACCTGTACGACGACAGGTATGGTCCTGGTCATGGGTGAAATTACGACCAACTGTTATGTAGATATTCCTAAGATTGCCCGAAATGTAGTTTTGGAGATCGGATATGACCGTGCCAAGTATGGTTTTGACGGCAATACCTGTGCCGTATTAAGTGCGATTGATGAGCAGTCCGGTGATATCGCAATGGGTGTAGATGCTGCACTGGAAACAAGAGAAAGTGATGATCATGAAAATGGTGCCGGTGATCAGGGAATGATGTTTGGTTATGCCTGTGATGAAACAAAAGAACTGATGCCGATGCCGATCATGTTAGCCCATAAGCTGGCAAGACAGCTGGCGAAAGTAAGAAAAGACGGTACGTTGGGCTATTTAAGACCGGATGGCAAGAGCCAGGTAACGGTAGAATATGATGGTGATGAGGTCAAGCGTATCGAAGCGGTCGTTATTTCAACACAGCATTCCGATGCCGTTGAATTAAGTCAGATCAGGGAAGATATCATTCATCATGTCATCAATGAGATCATCCCTTCAGAGCTGATGGATGAAAATACGAAGATCTATGTAAATCCAACGGGTCGTTTCGTAATCGGAGGTCCACAGGGAGATAGCGGTCTGACAGGAAGAAAGCTCATCGTTGATACCTATGGTGGTATGGCTCGCCATGGCGGTGGTGCCTTCTCAGGAAAAGATCCAACGAAGGTGGATCGCTCCGCTGCCTATGCTGCACGCTGGGTCGCTAAGAATCTGGTAGCAGCCAAGCTGGCAAAGAAAGTAGAAATTCAATTGGCATATGCAATCGGTGTGGCTCATCCGTTAAGCATTCATGTCGATACCTTTGGTACAAGTACATACAGTGAGGAACAATTGATCGAGATCATCAATCAAGTCTTTGATCTAAGACCAAGTGCCATCATTGATACGCTGGATCTTAGAAGACCGATCTATCGTCAATTAGCTGCTTATGGTCATTTTGGAAGAGATGATCTTGATGTTCCTTGGGAAAAGACAAATAAGGTAGAGGAAATCTTAAATTGCCTGAAATAGGTTCGAAAGAACCTTTTTCTTTGCCTTCTTGACACTCAATAAGCATGATTTTATAATAAATAAGGAATAAAAAAAGGAGTCAGTTATGAGATATAAACACTATAAAAATGCAAATGTTGATGTAAGTGAATTTGCCTTAGGCACATGGGGATTGGATGATTCAAGATGGAGCGGACACGGCGGTGTCAGCGAAGCTTTAGAAGCCATGAAAGCATTAATTGATCAGGGTGTGAATCTGATCGATACGGCTGCCAACTATGGTAATGGAACAAGTGAAAAAGTAGTGGGAGAATTGTTGAAAAGTGTCGACCGCTCCAAGATCCTTATCTCTACGAAATTTGGTACACAGAATGATCTCTTTACAGGAGGCGTTTATCGTGATGCCCGTTTTGGTACGGTCATGCGTGAATTGGCAGGCTCATTAAAAAACATGAAAACAGATTATGTTGACTTTTACTTTTTACATTGGCCGGATGTTTCAACACCGATTGCAGAAACGATGTGTGCCTTGAATTTCTTAAAGGAACAGGGTAAGATCCGTTATATCGGTCTTTCAAATACAGAGCTGCCATTATTAAAGGAAGCATTAAAATACGGACAAGTCGATGTCATCCAGCCACCTTTCTCCATGATCGATCAGCGTTATAAAGAAACGATGGAATGGGCAAGTGAACATGGTATCGATGTCATGGCCTATGGTTCGATGGGCGGCGGTATATTAACAGGAAAATATCGCACGATTCCAAACTGGCCGGCCCATGATGTCCGTTATACATTCTATAAAGGATTCAGTGAACCTACTTTCAGTAAGGTCATGGAACTGATGAAAACCTTAGATGAGATTGCAGCTGCTCATCAGGCAACCGTATCACAAGTAGCTATCAACTGGACATGTCAGAAAGATTATGTCAGCAGCGCATTGATCGGCGTTACCAGCATGCGCCATGTAAAAGAAAATATGGATGCCTTTAATTGGCAATTAACCAGCGATGAAATGAAACGCATTGATGATCATTTACATGAACTGGGACTGGATCAAGAATAAAACTGTGAGTCAATCACGGTTTTTTTAAAGTATATATAAGCTCCATTTTTCAGCTGAAAAAGTGATATACATTTTAAATATTATGAATTAAAATAATAAAAAATGGAGGGACACGAGATGAAAAAATTATTAACATTATTAACAGCTTGTGCATTTGTATTTGCACTGACACCTGTAAAGGCGCAAGAACCTGAAACAGAAGTATGTGTTTTGGAGTACAATGAAGATGGAACCATCAAAAATGAAGAGGAATACTTAAAATGCTTAGAAGAGCATAGTCAGGTAGTGCCATATGGAAGTAAGGAAAACGATCCAAAAAAATAGAAAAAAGGTGATTGAATGAATGATCTTGATAGACAATTATATGTTGGTACCATATTGAAGACTATCAGAAAAAATAAAGGAATAACTCTTAGTGATCTTTCAAAAAAATGCAATTTATCTATACAGTATATTTCTGATATTGAAAATGGTAATAAAAGTTCAAAATCAGAAACTTTGGATATGATATTTAGAAGCATGAATATTTTATTCAATTTCGATGTTGAAGTAGAAAAACAAGTTACTCATTTATTTAATAGAATGGTACATGCACATATTTGTTTAAACATCAAAGAAAGAACAGAATTAATAGAAAAACTAACCAGTCATCCAGACTGGGAGTTTTCTTATGCTTATCCTATAATACAATTAGCAAAATATATGGCAACTATAATAAATTTTCGTGATTATACATATGATTATCAAAATAATTTATGTGAACAGATGTTTTACATTTTTTCAAATTCTCAAAAAAGCTTTTATTTGCTATTAAAGGGGATATATCTTTATGTTGATCTTAAGCATTATAAAAAAGCAAAAGAAGAATTATTTCGGTCAATCTCTTATTCTCCTGATGGCATAATTGCAGGTTTTACATATAATCAATTAGGTATCTTAGAACGTTATGATTGTAATTATTATTTAGCGATGATATATCAAAATAAAGCAAAAGAGATATTATTAAAAAATAACTGCTTTATAAGAAATCTTTCTGTGGAAATATCTATAGGTATTTTATTGGGAGAACAAAAATATTATAAAGAAATGAAAGAACAATTTCTAAGAACTTATGAATCAGCATGTATTTTAAATGATAAAGAAACGCAATTAAATGCTTTATATAATATCGCTTTCTTTGCTATGTATTGCAAAGAATATGAAGATGCAATTGATTATGCAAATAAGCTTATTAAAATGAATTGTTATCTTAAAGATTGTTATTATATTCTTGCATGGGTTTATGTGGAAAAGGATGACAGGATAAATGCTGGAAAATATTATCGTAGCTTAGAAAAGGCAAATAAGCATGATGATTATATTATTGACTGCTATGAAAAATGTTTGAAAGCACGAATAAACAATAAAGATAAAACATATTACAAAACATTAGTTGATTTATATAAAAAATTAAATAAAAAAGGATATTCGTTTGATAAGGTCATGGTATTGGAATATATCATTGAATATTGCGATCATCATGAATTATTTGAAGAAGGCTATGGATATCAAAAAGAATTATTAAAAATTCTTCAAAAAAATCATTAACTTTTTAGGCATTTTTTTACAAAAATGTCTTTTTTCAGCCGAAAAATTATAATTCTGATTAAAAAACAAAACCAAAGATTATAAAGAAATTTAATACTATTGTGTGTTTTATTATTAAATTAGAGAAAAATCTGTTTTTAAAATGGAGAAACGATCAATAATTGTAATGGTTATTCAGCCGAATAAAATGTTTACAAGAAAAATAGAAAACGGTTACAATATGGCCGTAAAGATTAACTCATATAAAGCATACAGATAAAATAAGGGAAAAGAGATAAAATGAATTTTACTGTATGTATGAGTTGGGAGGATAGAGCAATGATGGAACCTGGGATAGTAGAGGATAAAGTCAGAACTTGACTTTATTCTTACCGTAAGAATGGAAATTAATAATTTAAGGTATTAATATCAGAAGGGAGATTATATGAAAAAGTTATTATTAAGTTTATCATTAGTATTAGGTTTATTTGCAGTAGCACCGATTGGTATTCATGCAGAGGAATGCCATGATCATGAAGTTTACGTTTCTGTATATGGAGAAGAAGAAACAGTTATTACACCTCGTGCACAGATTTGTTTGGATTGTGGAAAAGGAACACTTGTTGCAAAAAAAACTTATGGACAATGGATTGCAGAAGACGATATTAAATGTACACATTATCCTCATGGAACAGATACTCCTTACCATAGATCTGTGACAACTACTTATAAATGTAATTATTGTGGTAAAGGAACTAACCCTTCCTTAACAACGGAAAGAAAAATCGAATGCCATGGATATTATGCTTAATAGAGGATCTTTAAGTATATGAAAAAGTTATTATTAAGTTTATCATTAGTATTAGGCTTATTTGCAGTAGCACCGATTGGTATTCATGCAGAGGAATGCCATGATCATGAAGTTTATGTTTCTGTATATGGAGAAGAAACTGTCATCACACCTCGTACACAGATTTGTTTGGATTGTGGAAAAGGCATTTTGTATCCGAGTACAGTATATGGTAATTGGGTTGTATCTGAAATAAGACCTTGTAGTCATTATACTACTGGGGAAGATGTAGTATATAAAAGACCAATTATAACTTCATATACTTGTAATGTTTGTAAAGCGAATTCAAATGTCATGAGCAGTCAGACAAAAATAGAATGTTTTGGAAAATAATTTATTTATTTTCTTAAGAGTGGGTTAATCTGCTCACTCTTTATTATTTGAATTAATTTCTAATAATGTTTAAAATATGTTTATAATACATAAAAGAGAGGAAACATTATGAAGCTCATCAATATAAGAAAAGTCTATCATAATAAAAAAGATGATGTCGAAGCACTCAAAGGTATCACATTAGATCTAAATCATAACGGCATCATCATGCTGTTGGGACCCAGTGGGTGTGGCAAGACTACGCTTTTAGAAATCATCAGTGGCAGGGAGAGCTATGAAGGAGAGCTTCTGGATGTTCCTCATTTTGATTATCTGACACAGGATTTTCATCTTTTTGAAGAGATGAGCGTATGGGAAAATCTCTTTCTTGTCAGTCAGGACAGGGAAATGATTCATCATTATCTGAAAGAATTCCAGCTGGAAGAACATAAAAACAAGAAAGTTAAGAAGTTATCCAACGGACAGAAAAAACGGGTACAATTCATAAGAGCATTGCTTCATCAGCCGGGA
>NZ_CALVGS010000077.1 GCF_944327115.1 uncultured Traorella sp. | reverse complement strand
CACCTGTACCCATCCCGAACACAGAAGTTAAGCACTCGCGCGGTGACAATAGCCGGGCCTGCCCCTGTGAAGATAGCTCGCTGCCAGATCACCGACTCACTCCTTGTGAGTCTTTTTTTATATCAATATTTACTTTTATATGATATAATGTTATTCGGTTTTGGGACAATGACCTCAGAGCTGTTATTATGTATGAAATATTTATGGAAATTGTGAGGATTGGTTATGACTATCAAAGCAATTATTTTTGATTTAGATGGAACGATTATCGACAGTGAGTATTATTTTGTCAAAAGAACGATGCAATTCGCAAAGGACCATCATTTTCATATCGCATATGAAGACGCTTTAAGTCTTGTCGGTCTGAGTCATCGTGACTATCTGAAACGTCTTGCGATTCTTTTAGATCATGATCTCCATGAAATCACGAATATGTACGGTGAATATAAAAATGCTCATCCTGTCCCTTATGGACAGCTTATTAATCAAGATGCCTATGATCTGATCCAATATTTAAAGGATTCTCCTTATCGGATTGCTTTGGCAACTTCTACTTATCGTAATATCCTGCATGATAAATTATCCTCAACGGGTCTGAGTGATACTTTTGAGGTAGAAATATCAGGTGATATGATCGAGAAAGCAAAGCCCGATCCTCAAATTTATTTAGAATGTATCAAAAGTCTTGATTTGAAGCCTGAAGAGTGCATGGCCATCGAAGATTCAGAGGTTGGAATCAAAGCTGCGCATGATGCTGGATTATATGTGATCGCCAGGAAAGATCCACATTTTGATACAGATCAATCGTTAGCAGATATAATTATTGAAGATTTACGAAATATCGTTCAGATATTAAAAGAAGGTGAATGAGATCGTTATGAAAGAAAAGGTATTGCTGGGATTATCCGGAGGTGTTGACAGCGCTGTTGCTGCTATCGAATTAAAAAATGCAGGTTATGATGTGACCTGTGCTTTTATGCGTAACTGGGATGCTCTTGCCAATAATGATATTTTGGGCAATCCTACTATCGGTGATGAAGTTTGTCCGCAGGAAGCAGATTACATGGACGCATTGCAGGTAGCAGAAAAATTAGGGCTTGAATGTCTTCGCGTAGATTTTGTGAAAGAATACTGGGATCATGTTTTTGTTTCTTTTCTTGATGAATATAAGAAAGGAAGAACACCGAATCCGGACATTCTTTGTAACAAGTATGTGAAATTTGATGCTTTTTTGAACTATGCAAAGCAGCTTGGCTTTGATTATGTCGCAACCGGTCATTATGCCCGTGTTGAACATGGAAGCGAAGAAAGTCTTTTGTTAAGAGGCAGTGATCCAAATAAAGATCAGACATATTTTCTTTGTCAGATTTCAAAAGATGCCTTGCGGAAGACCCTGTTTCCTATCGGGCATCTGTTGAAACCGCAGGTTCGTCAAATTGCTCTTGATGCAGGTTTAAGCGTTGCGAAAAAGAAGGATTCTACCGGTATCTGTTTTATCGGTGAAAGAAATTTTCGCGAATTTCTTAAAAATTATCTGCCTTCTAAAGAAGGGGATATCGTTGATATCAATACATTGAAGAAGGTCGGAAGACATCAGGGCGTTTTATACTATACGATCGGTCAGCGTAAAGGAATGGGTATTGGCGGTGACCATGGCCCGTATTTTGTGATCGGTAAAGATGTAGAAAAAAATATTTTATATGTATCTTGTGAAAATGACAGTGAATGGCTGTTATCGGACAGCTGCATCGTTAGTGGTGTGAATTGGCTCATGCATGAGCGACCTGTAAATGAATTAAGCTGTACTGCAAAATTCCGCTATCGTCAAAAGGATAATGATGTAAAGATCCGCTTTATTGATGAAAATAATGTTTTTGTAACGATCTCTCCTGCTGTAAGTGCCGTTACTCCTGGACAAGAGGCTGTTTTTTATCAAAATGAAATTTGTTTAGGCGGCGGTGTGATCGAAGATGTTTTCTATCACGGAAGATCGTTGGATGAAAGGATTCGGGAAGGAGTAAAAAAATGAATGAAAAATTAGAACATGATGTCATGACATTGCCAAGGATGCTGATCCTGGTATTGAATTATTTCGTTGGCTATATGTATGTTTATCCATGGATTTTGACTCGCCTGCTTTATCAATTCCATTTAAGCTTTACAGCGTACAACTGGCTTTCTTTTGCTGTTTATCTCTTGATGATCGCCATTAGTGTAGCGGCAGGCTATCCGGTATTAAAAGAAAGCTGGAAAAAAATTGTCCGTCCGCGAAAATTCTTTGAAAATCTTCTGCTCATGTTTGTGGCTTTATATCTGATCAGTGCTTTCACAAGTACGCTGGTCAGCCTGATTAGCGGTATGACTGAAAGTGCGAACCAGCAAAGCGTCATCTTAGCTTTCTTTCAGAGTCCGCTGCTGATCAGCTTTACGACCTTGGTGTATGCACCTCTTGTTGAGGAACTGGTTTTCAGAGGTGCTTTATTCAGAGGGCTGAGAAGTTATATGAATTTCTGGACAGCGGCCTTGATCAGTGCATTGGCTTTTGGCAGCATTCATGTCATTGATTCTCTTTTTGCCGGTAATTTCACTGATCTTTGGTATTTGCTGACATATGGTACGCTAGGTTTTATATTCTGCTTTGCCTATGAGAAGAATCATTCGATCTATGGATCTATGGCTTTACATTTTCTGAATAATTTCATAGGTATCATCGGCATTCTGCTTACTTATTATTTTGTTTGATCATGGAAGAACAATTAGTTATTTGCGGGAAATTTACCCATGTACGCTATCATCACGAGATGAGTGGCTTTACGGTGGCTTCTTTCAAAATGAATGATCATCAGGAAAAAACAATTACCGTTACTGGCATCCTTCCTCCGTTTGATCTCAATACGCTTTATGAGTGCACGGGACACTATAAGGAGCATGAACGCTATGGTCTTCAATTTGAAATCAGTGAGATGCATTTACAGCGTCCAAGTGATGAACAGGCATTGGTTGAATATTTCAGCAGTCCTCATTTTAGCGGTATCGGAAAAGTCAGCGCTAAAAAGATCGTTGATGCATTGGGGCTTGATGCCATTGAAAAAATTCAAGATGATCCGCATGTATTAGATGATATCTTCAAAAAAGATGATAAGCGTATCCAAAGCATTCTTGCGGGTATTCAGGAAAATGCGCAGCTTGATGACAGCGTGCTGTTTTTTAACCAGATAGGACTGAATGTCCGTCAGCTTGAAAAGATAAAGGTTGTCTATGGTGAGGATGCAATGCACATCATCCAAGAGAATCCTTATCGTATGATCGAGGATATTGATGGTGTTGGATTTAAGACCTCGGATAGGGTTGCATCTATTTTAGGCTTTGAAAAAGATCATCCTTATCGACTGAAGGCATTGATTGAATCTGAGGTGCTTGAAAGCTGTATCCGCAGCGGTAACAGCTATATAGAAAAAGATGAATTTGAAAAGGCATTAAAAAAACGCCTGCGAAAAGAGAATATTCAAATCGACTTTGATTTTGAAGCTTGTTTCCGGCAACTTATCTCAGAAAGATTCATCGTTGTGGAAGAAGAGCGTATTTATCATCATACACAATATGATGCGGAAAGAGGCATTGCTTCTTTTTTGCGGGATTTTCCTTATGTCAATGATACGGATACGATGATTTCTTCCTTAGATGAAGAAATCAGGATCATCGAAGAAGAATTGAATATCCGATATGAAGAAAAACAGATCGAAGCAATCAAAATGTTTTTTACTCATCCGTTTTCTATCCTGACCGGTGGACCCGGAACAGGAAAGACGACGATCGTAAAAGCTATTTTAACACTTTATCAGAAGTTTTTTCATTCAGATCAGATCATGCTTTGCGCACCTACCGGAAGGGCCGCCAAAAGGCTGAGCGAATGTTCAAATATGCCGGCCAGTACGATACATCGCCTGTTGAAATGGGATCTGGAAAGCAATACCTTCATGGTCAATGAAGAAGAACCGTTATTTTTAGATTGTCTGATCATTGATGAATTTTCAATGGTTGACCAATGGCTGTTTTATAATCTTTGCAAGGCTTCTCGTCATATCAAGAAAATCATGATTATTGGTGATGAAGACCAGCTTCCTTCTGTTGGAATCGGTTCTGTGCTGAAGGATTGTATTGAGTCAGGATGCTTTCCAACTCTTCGTCTGGAAAAGATCTTCCGTCAGTCCAGCGGCAGTGATATCGTTGAATTGGCTTATGAAATAAAAAATGGTTTTTGTGACATATTAAAAAACGGAAAGGATGTTGCTTTTTTTGAATGTCCGCAAAATAATATCAAAGATCAGATCCTCAATATTGTTTCCATGGCTTTTGAAAAAGGGTATCATGACCAGGACATTCAGGTGCTCTCACCGATCTATTCAGGGGTCTGCGGAATCGATCAGCTCAATCTCTCGTTGCAGAAAATGTTGAATCCGGCTAATCCTTTCTCAAAAGAAATCAAGGTTGGATATCGGACCTTTCGTGAACATGATAAAGTCTTGCAGTTGAAAAATCTTCCAGAGGAAGACGTATATAACGGTGATATTGGTGAGATCATCGAAATACAAAAAAAGGAAGAAGGTTATCCCGTTGACTGCATCATCGCTGATTTTGACGGTATCATCGTTGAATATACAAGGGAGCGTTTTGATCTGTTGACCCATGCCTACTGTATCTCGATCCATAAGTCACAGGGAAGTGAATATCCGATCGTCATACTTCCGATTACTTCTCAGCATGCATATGTCCTTAATCGCAGGCTCATCTATACGGGAATCACCCGAGCGAAGCAGTCATTGATCCTGCTTGGAAGCTATGATGCCTGTGTAAAGGCAATCCAAAATCAAAACGAACGTGTTCGTAAAACAACTTTAAAAAGAAGAATCCTAGATGAATAGGATTTTTTTCTTATGACATAATAATAGTAGAGGTGAGGAAAAATGAACAAAGGATTACTTGGACTAGCCCTGGGCCTTAGCTTAGGCATACTTGTAGGTTTCAACAATGAAGAGGAAATATCAGATCTTTGTCATCGTTCAAAGCGTATGAAAAAGAATATGATGAAGCAGCTTCATAATATTCAGGATTACTTAGATTAACCCCATTTGGGGTTTTTATATGAAAAAAATTCGTATGATATTGAAAAGTCCCATATCCTGCTTTTATTTGATCGCTTCTGTCTTTTTACTGATCCTTCTCTTGAACCAGCTGCATATCTTTGAATGGCTTTATAATTTTCTAATCGTTTTAAAGCCGCTTTGGATCGGCAGTGCCATGGCTTTTTTTCTTCACCCTTTGATTAGCGCAAAGAAAAAAGCTTCTTTGTTTCGCATCATCTTTGTATATCTTATTTTTATTTTTTCTTTTCTGCTTTTATTTTTTATTATTTTTTTTCTGATTCTTGAAAATTTTGGCGGCATCATCAATAGTATCAATGATATCTATCCTGTCTTGCTTTCTTATATGGAGCGTTACCAGATCCTTGATTACATAGATACCGATCAGATTCAAGGTTTTCTGATGAATGGCTATGCGTTATTCGTTCCTTTTATTCAAAATTTTATCGGCTTTCTTACAACCTTCACGTTATCTATCATGATCAGTTTTTTTATTTCTTTGGAAAGTGATGTCATTGCGAATGAATTCAGAAAGTACGTAAAGGATTATGAAAAATACTTTGATCTATATGATATCTTTTCAAAGATATTACGTCAGTATATTTATTCCACACTCTTGGATATCAGTTATGTCACCGTGACCACAAATGTGATCCTCTATTTTTTTCATACTCCGTATGCCCCTTTATTGGCAATCCTGCTTGCTTTTCTGAATCTGTTTCCCTATGTGGGTGCCATTGCCGGAAGTCTTTTGATTTTTTTGATTCATTATCTTCTGGTGGGTGAAAATACCGGTTGGCTGGTAGTTGTGATATTCATCAATTCTCAGTTGGAGGGAAATATCATCCATGCATGGATCTGTAATAAGACGATGAAGGTCCATCCGTTATATTTATTTGTTGCCCTGTTAGTAAATGAATATCTTTTTGGACTCATCGGTGTGATCTTGTCACCGATCGTTGCCAGTATCTTTCAGATGTGCTTTGTGACTTATGGTGAATATCTGAATCGAAAAAATGTCGGCGGATGGGAAAAAATCGTTTCTGAGCAGATAAAAGAGCCTTGAGAAGTAATGAAGATTGTGGTATAATCAAGCCCGTAAATGAGGAAAAAGAGGAGTATGCTCAGATTCTTTTCAAGAGAGCAGATGGATGGTGAAAATCTGTAAAGATATGAGTTGAAGCTGCTTTGGAGTTTGCGCGTAGCCTTACGTTAATTAAGGGAATTGAGGGCATGGGGCAACCCATGAATCAGGATGGTACCGCGTAGAGATTACGTTCCTGAAGCAGGAACGTTTTTTTATTGGAGGAGAGGAAATGAAACAGTTAACAGGTAGTCAGATTCGTCAATTATTTTTGGATTATTTTAAAAGCAAAGGGCATATGATCGAACCCGGTGCAAGCTTGGTGCCGCATAATGATCCGACCCTGCTTTGGATCAATGCCGGTGTAGCGGCTTTGAAGAAGTATTTTGATGGTACGGAAAAGCCAAAATGTAATCGTATTGCGAATGCTCAAAAATCTATTCGTACAAATGATATTGAAAATGTAGGAAAGACAGCCCGTCATCATACGTTCTTTGAGATGCTCGGTAATTTTTCGATCGGTGATTATTTCCGTGATGAGGCCATTCCATATGCATGGGAGTTTCTTACGGATGAAAAATGGATCGGTTTTCCAAAGGAAAAGCTGTATATTTCTATTTATACGGATGATACGGAGTCGTATCGCATATGGACAGAAGTATGCCATGTAGATCCATCACATATTTTAAGAACAGATGATAATTTCTGGGAAATCGGAGAAGGACCATGCGGACCGGATACGGAAATTTTCTATGACCGCGGAGAAGAGTATGATCCTGAAGGATTAGGTGAGCGTCTTTTCTTTGAAGAAATGGAAAATGATCGTTATATTGAAGTTTGGAACGTTGTTTTCTCCCAGTATGATGCGAAAGCGGGAGTACCACGCAGCGAATATAAGGAATTACCTCAAAAGAATATTGATACAGGCATGGGACTTGAACGTTTGGTTTCCTTGGTACAGGGTGGAGAAACGAACTTTGATACAGATTTATTTTTGCCGATCATCCATGCTACTGAAAAAATTGCGAAATATCCATACGAGGGTGAGCATAAGATGGCATATCGGGTAATTGCCGATCATATCCGTACCGTTACATTTGCCTTGGCGGATGGTGCATTATTTTCTAATGAAGGACGTGGCTATGTTTTAAGACGTGTGTTAAGAAGAGCTGTCCGTTATGGTAAGAAATTAAAGATCGAAGGTCCGTTTATGTATAATCTCGTACCTGTCGTTGTGGATATCATGAAGGACTTCTATCCTTATTTGATCGATAAGTGCGAATATATCCAAAAGCTGGTTAAAAGCGAGGAAGAAAGATTTCAGGCAACCTTGAGCGAGGGTGAAAAGCTCATGAAGGATGTCATGGCTTCTTCTAAAAACAAGGTCATTGAAGGCAGTGTTGCATTCAAGCTGTATGATACATATGGCTTTCCATTTGAATTAACTTGTGAAATGGCACAAGAGGATGGCTTTAGTGTTGATCACGAAGGCTTTGAAAGGGAAATGGAAAAGCAGCGTGAACGTGCTCGTTCCAGCAGAGATGCCTCTGAATCGATGAAATCACAATCAGCTGACCTGATGGATTGTACGGTTAAATCAGAATTTATCGGTTATGATCATTTTGAATGCAAAGGCCGCGTCATGGCCTGCTTCAAGGATGGGGTGGCATGTGATTCAATTGATGATGAAGGAGATGTGATTCTCTCTTCGACATGTTTCTATGCGGAAAGCGGCGGACAGGTTGCAGATACAGGAGTACTTGTGAATGATACGTGCAGCTGTGATGTTACGGATGTGAAAAAGGCTCCTCACGGACAGCCTTTACATCATATCGTTGTGAAAGAAGGAAAGCTGAGCACGGGTGATCTAGTTGAGGGAAGGATCAATGTGCAGAAGCGTAAGATGACGACGTGCAATCACTCTGCCTGCCATCTGTTGCAAAGTGCTTTGAAGCTTGTCTTGGGTGACCATGTATCGCAGGCGGGAAGCTTCGTCAGTGATGAATATGTGCGTTTTGACTTTACTCATTTTGAAAAGATCAGCGATCAGCAGCTGAAAGAAGTTGAAAATCTGGTAAATCAGTTTATTGCTCAGCGTAATGATGTCGTGATCGAACTGATGAATCTGGAAGATGCGAAGAAGACAAATGCAACTGCATTGTTTGATGAAAAATATGGCGATGTTGTTCGTGTCGTAACGATGGGGGATGTTTCTAAAGAATTCTGTGGCGGATGTCATGTCCATAATACATCGGAATTAGGTGTCTTTAAGATTGAAAGTGAAGAAAGCATCGGTTCGGGTGTACGAAGGATCGTAGGTAAGACAGGCTATGCTGCTTATGAGGCTTTCAGTACCTATGAGGATACATTGAAGGCAATCGCGCAGGCTTTAAAGCTTAATGGCATCTCCCAGGTATATGGTAAGACCGTCCAGCTCTTAGATGAAAAAAATCATTTGCAGAAGCTCTGTGCCGATTTAAATAGCCAGCTGCTGCACGCAAAGGCAAGTGAGATTGCCAATGAGGCCGTAGAAAAGGATGATCTGAAATATCTGGTGAAGGTGATGAATGATCTTGATGGCAATGCCATGAAAAATATGGCATCTTCACTATTGGAGCGTATGAAAGAGGGCGTCGTATTTTTAGGAGGTGTTTGTGACAATAAGCTGGTATTTGTCGCAAAGGCTTCAAAAAAAGCTGTTTCCAAGGGAATTCATTGTGGTGATCTGATACGCAGCGCTGCCGCTGTATGTGATGGAAAAGGCGGCGGAAAGCCTGATTTGGCACAGGGTGGCGGTAAAAACTGTGCGGCTTTGGATGAAGCGATGAAAACTATTAAAAATAATCTTGGTTTAGGGGTTTAAATTTGATACCAATTAGTTTAAAATAAAGGAAAGGAGAGGATGGTTTATGAAAAAAGATGTAACAGAAACAATGGCTTTTAAATCGGAGGATATGCGTCGTGAAAATATACGTCATATCGTACGACTTGTTGACAGTGCGCTCAAGGAAAGAGGATATAATTCTGTCAATCAGCTTGCAGGATATCTGATTTCAAACGATCCTGCCTATATTTCCAGCCATCAAAATGCTCGATCGATCATTCAAAACGTTGAGCGTTATGAAATCATTGAAGAAATGGTTCGCTCTTATCTGGAATCTATTGAAAAATGAGGATTCTTGGATTAGATCTGGGCAGCAGGACCTGTGGAGTTGCAGTCAGCGATATCATGGGAATGATTGCCCGGCCGGTAGCGACCATTCGTTTTGATGAGGATAATTATGATAGCTGTCTGGATCAGCTGGATAAGTATATAAAAGAGTTTCAGATAAAAAAGATTGTGCTTGGATTACCCAAACATATGAATGGTGATGTAGGAATCCGCGGCGAAATTTCAATTGCTTTTAAAAAAAAGCTGGAAGAAAAGGAAATGGATGTTGTTTTGTGGGATGAAAGACTGACAACGGTTGCCGCAAATCGTATCCTGATATCTGCCGATGTTTCACGCAAGAAAAGAAAGCAAGTGATCGATCAGATGGCGGCGGTGGGTATCCTGCAGAATTATTTGGATAGTCAGAATTAGGGCATTTATGCCCTTTATTCATAGGAGGAAATTATGTTAGATTCAAATACGCTTTATGTGAAGGATGACAATGGTAAAGAGGTAGCGATGGAGATCTTGTTTACTTTCGCAAATGAAGAGATGGGAAAACAATATGTTGTATTTGTCGATCCCAATGACGACAGTGGAGAAGTTTTTGCTTCCTGTTACGATGATGAAGGAAATCTTCTGCCTATCGAAACCGAGAGCGAATGGGAAATGGTGGAAGAGGTTTTAGGTGCCTTTAATGAAGAAGAGCTATAAGATCGTTGCGATCGTTGCTGTGGCAGCGGTAATTGCTGCCGGAGGATTTTTTATGGTCTATCGCTCTTCCATAGGACCGGTTTCATCTGAATCTAATCAGATAACATTTAATGTTGCGGAAAATACAGCTCCAAATACGATCCTCGATCAGCTTCAAGAGCAAGGGGTCATAAAAAGCTCATTTTTTTCCCGACTTTTGATGCGTCAGAAAAATCTTTCAAATATCAAAGCGGGTGTCTACATCTTAGATTCCTCATGGAGCAGCGAAGATGTGCTTTCTTATATCAATGATGCCACCAATGCCGAAAGCGATGAAGTTTTGCTGACGATACCGGAAGGATTGTGGTCAAAGGATATTGCTGCCAAGATAGAAGAACTGACCAATGTCAGTGCCCGGGAATGTCTTGATTTATGGAATGATGAGGCTTTCTTGAGAGAAATGATCGAACGATATGAGTTTCTGGATGAAAGCATTTTGAATGATGCCTATCATGTAAAGCTTGAAGGCTATCTTTATCCGAATTCATATTTTATCTATCGAAATACGGATGCCAGAGAAGTAACGCTTCGGCTTTTAGATGGTTTTGATACCGTTTATCAGTCATTGAAGGCCGATATCGAGGCTTCTGAATACACGGTGCATGAATTGGTGACCTTTGCGAGCGTTGTCCAGTTTGAGTCGGGTAATCCTGAGGATATGCCGATCATTGCCAGTGTATTCACGAATCGTTTTAAGGCCGGTATGAAGATGGAATCAAGTGTTACCGTTTGTTATGCCCTGTATGATGAATTTAAGAATTTTCAGGATTGTGAAACCAATCCGGATATCGAGAGTCCTTACAATACATATCTTTATGAAGGCCTGCCGGTAGGACCTGTGAATAATCCGTCCATCGATGCGTTAAAAGCAGTGCTGCATCCGGCAGATACTGATTACTATTATTTTATTTCCGATGTTTACGGCGACCATCAGCTGATTCCCGCCAAAACATATGAAGAGCATCTTGCTAATGTTGAAAAGTATCTGAAGTAGGGAGATATCATGAAAAAGACAACGATTATCGGAATTGCCGGTGGGAGTGCTTCCGGAAAATCGACAATTTCTAAAAAATTAAAAGAACAATTTGAAAATGAAAATTCAGTAACGATCATTCGACAGGATGACTATTATAAGGATCAGTCCCATTTGACCATGGAAGAGCGTATTCAAACAAATTATGATCATCCGTTTGCTTTTGATAATGATCTGTTCATCAAGCAGCTTCATCAGCTCTGCGATGGAATACCGGTAGATAAGCCAACCTATGATTTTGTGAATCACACACGAAGCAACGTTACAGAGAGGATCATGCCGAGCGATGTCATTGTCATTGAAGGTTTGTTCATTCTTGAAGATGAAGCAATTCGTAATTTATGCGATATTCGCGTATTTGTTGATACAGATGCCGATACACGCTTTATTCGACGCCTCGTTCGAGATGTCAAGAAAAGAGGAAGGACGCTTGATTCTGTGATCACACAATATACGCAGACGGTTAAAGCAATGCATAATATGTTTGTCGAACCAAGTAAAAAATATGCGGATATCATCATTTTGGAAGGCGGTCATAATCAGGTGGCCATCGACCTGCTGACAACAAAAATTAGTAGTATTATTCAGGCGAATATGTTATAATATCGGGGATTAAAAAGGAGTGATAACAATGGCTCAGGAAGAAAAGACAGTTGTTACAAAGGAAGGTTATCAGGAGCTTGTCAATGAATTGGATCACATGCTTCATGAAGTGCGTCAGGATGTCATTCGTGAATTGCAGGAAGCACGTGCTCAGGGTGACTTGAGCGAAAATGCTGATTATGATGCTGCCAGAGAAAGACAGGCACGTGTCGAAGCCCGTATCCGTGATCTTGAAAGCATGATTGCCAATGCCCAGATCATTGATGAGAAGGATTCTAAAAAATCAAAGAAAACCGTGAAGTTAGGTTCAACTGTAAAGATTTTAGATATGGAATCAAATACTGAAGAAGTATATACGATCGTGGGTTCAGTAGAAGCGGATCCATTAAATGGAAAGCTGTCAAATTTAACACCGCTTGCAATTGCTTTGCTGGATTCAAAGGTCGGTGATACACCAACGGTGACACAGATCGAAGAACCTTATAAAGTAAAGATCCTTGAAATAAAATAGAGAAATTCTCTATTTTTTTTTGGATTTTTTTCATTTTGATGGATATATAAGAGTAGGAGGTCTTTATGAAAAAAATACTGCCTATTCTTTTATCTTTCATGTTGATAGCCTTATATTTTCAACTGGGAAGCAAGGATGTGAAACTTCAGAAAAAAGAGGAATATCACGCAGAAATCCGTGGTGAAGTCAATTCTCCGGGCGTGTATGAAATTGATGCTGATGAAACCCTGGAGGATCTGATCGAGAAAGCAGGCGGATTAAGCAAGCAGGCGGATATACGCTCACTTTCACTTCTGCGTGCGATCAGACATTGTGATGTCATCATCATTCCGGCTGTTGAAGATATCAAGAAAATCTCTATTAACAGTGCTTCTTTGGAAGAGCTTATGACATTAAAAGGTATCGGTCAGTCAAAAGCATATCGCATCATCGAATATCGTAATGAACATAACTTTCAGTCCATTGAAGAACTTATGAATGTCAAAGGCATCGGGCCTAAGATATTCGAGAAGATCAAAGATCATATTGCTTTATGAAGGATCTTTTATTATTAAGCATGCTTTCTTTTTTGCTTTTGAATTGTCGAAGCATGGTCACGCTTTCTTTTTATCTGATTTTTCTTTTCATTTATCAATTTTATAAACGACGTCTTTTGGGATATCATTTTATCTTTTTGATATTTCTTTATATCATCTCTTTTTCAAATTTCTGTATCCGGAATAATTGTGTGCTGGAAACACATGAAAATTACGTCGTTGCCAGCGTAAATCATCAGAGGGTATTGATTTATACAGATGAAATTTATTTTGAAAATGAAGAGGTGATTGCAGAAGGAGAATTAAAAAAGATCGAAGCTGATTCTAATTTTAATCTTTTTAATTTTAAAGAGCATATGAATCAAAAAAATATATATGGCTATTATGAAAATGCTCAAATCATAAAAAAAGATTCTTTGAAAAGAAGGATGTATGAGCATATCATGGCGATGGACGAAGCTGTTTCTTCGATTCTCTTACGCATTTTTTACCAGTTTGGTGAATATGACATGATTTATTCTTCCGGACTTCATCTCACTTATTTAAATCGTACATTTCTTCAGTTTCTCTTAAAAATCTGCAGTTTTTCCTCTGCACTGACGCTTTCCTCTGTATTAGTAGGTTTATTTGGCTTTCTGTTTCCGTTTAAATTTGTCTTGTTCCGTATCCTTTGCGGCAATGTCATAAAAATGATCTTCAAGGATCATTCTCATAAGGAGCGTCTTGGATTACAGTATCTTTTATGCATGCTTTTTGATCCGGGCTGTGTCTTTTCACTGGGTTTTTTGATTCCTTATTTTTTAAGTCTGATCCAAATCTTTACAGAAAAACGACATCAAAGAAAAGCATCAGTCGTTTTTTTGATCTTTCTGCAATTTTTTAAGACTTCTCAATGTCAGCCGCTTTCCATTCTTTTATTTCCGTTCATTCAAATAATGAACGGAGGAATGCTGATAGCTGCATGGATGCAGCTGTTGATGCCTATTCCATTGATTTCATCTATTTTAGAAATCTTCCTTTCTTTTTCGCAATTTCTTTCTTCCTTTGTCTTTTATGGGGCGATACCTATTGGATTGACGCTTTTATTTTTGTATTTCTTTTTTCAGATGCTTCATCAGAAAAGATCTTTTCTATATTCGCTGATTTTGCTTTACATACCTTTACAAAGTTATTTGAATCCCTTTTATCAGGTAACGATGATCAATGTAGGACAGGGAGATTCAATTCTGATACAGGCACCTTTTCATCAACATAACATCCTTATCGATCTTCCGTCAAATAAAGAAGAGCGGGTCATAGATTATCTGCGCTCCATTGGTGTATATCATATCGATACACTTATCTTTACGCATCCGGATAGTGACCATAATGGTGGAAAAAAGGCTTTTTTAGAACGCTTTAAAGTACATGATATCGTTGAAGGACATCAGGATATCCATGCCAAAAATATTTCTTTGGTTTCTTTGAATCATGCCACTCATGATAATGAGAATGATAATTCGCTTGTCCATGCTGCTTCACTCGGGCATCTTAGTTATTGTTTTATGGGAGATGCTTCTGTACGTGTTGAAAAAGAAATCATGATGTCGTATGATTTGTCATGTGATGTTTTAAAAATCGGTCATCACGGAAGCAAAACATCAACGGATCCCTTATTTATTCAAAAAATACAACCTTCTTATGCACTTATCAGTGCAGGTAAGGATAATCGTTATGGACATCCGCATGAGGATGTGCTTTCTACGCTGGAAAAATATGATGTCAAGACATATGTGAGTGCATTGGATGGTGCAGTTTCTATAAAAAGTTTTCTGAACTTTCATTTTATTAGAACATCAGGCGGTGATTTTGGTATAATGGTTACGGAGTGATTTATGAATTATTTATTTTATGGAAAAGATAGCGGTCGCATTCAAAAGGAGATTGCGAAAGTGATTGCTCAATATGGAGATGATTGCGATCATATCGTTTATGATTTGAATACATCTAAAATGGGAGATGTCATGAGTGAATTGACTACTTCTCCTTTCTTTCATGCGCATAAAGTGGTCATCGTAAAGCATTGTAATTTTTTGGCGAACGGATCGTCTGATTTTGATGTTTCTCAGCTGGAAGCCTTTTTAAAGGATCCTTTGCTTGAAAATACGCTGATCATGACTCATGAATTTGAAAAGTGTGATTCACGTAAAAAAATCGTCAGGCTGATCAATCAGACCTGTCGTGTTAAAAGCTTTCAGAATTTAGAGGAAAGAGATAAAAAAGGTTATATAGCTGAAAGATGCCGTGAGCTGGATATCAATATCGCTCATGAGGCACTCAGCAGGCTTGCAGAACGCTTAAGCTGCGATACTGCCATGATCGACCTGCAGCTTGAAAAACTGGCCTGCTATCCTCTTGAAATCACTGCTGAGGTGGTGGATGCCTTAATATCAAGAGAGCTTGAGGATAATGTCTTCCAGCTAAGTGAAGCCTTGTTAAAGGGGAAATTTAAAAAGGCCTATCAGGTCTATAAGGATATGGTTTCTCTTAGCAATGATCCGATCTATCTTTTGGCCGTGGTCGTTTCACAGCTGCGATTTTATTATCAGGTCAAGGTCTGCATGATGCAGGGCATGGGTGAGGAGAGGACAGCCTCATATCTGAAAGCACATCCTTATCGTGTCAAGCTGACGATGCAGATCGTAGCCGGTATCGAGGCAGATACGATCATGAAGCTTCTTGATGCAGCTTTGACGTGTGATCTGGATATCAAAAATGGAAGAAGGGATAAATATTTTGCTTTCGAAATGTTTATGATACAATGCCAGGAGGAAATCATATGAAGTCTTTAAAAGAATTTTATAAAATAGGTCCGGGACCCTCAAGCTCACATACTTTGGGCCCTAAAACTGCCTGTGAACAATTTTTAAAAGAGTATCCGGATAGTGACGAGATAGAGATTACATTGTACGGATCGTTGTCATTGACGGGGAAAGGACATCTGACAGATCAAATCTGTATCCAGACCTGTGCTCCGATCCCGTGTCATGTCCGTTTTTCCAGTGAAACCTGTGATGCCCATCCGAATACGATGGATCTTTTTGCCTATCGTAAGAAAAAAATGATCGGCAGCTGGCGAGTATATTCCATTGGCGGCGGTACGATTCGTATTGAGGGAAAAGAGTTTAAGGAATCAGAAGATATTTATCCGCAAACCAGCTTTTTCGAGATACGTCAGTATTGTCGTGAGCATCAGCTTTCATTAAAGGATTATGTAGATGCATATGAAAAAATTGATGACTACATGTCAATGATCATGGAACAGATGCTTGCAACGATTGAAAAAGGGATCCATACGAAAGGAATCCTTCCGGGCAAGCTGCAGCTGAAAAGAGTCGGAGCAGATCTCTATCAAAAAGCCCTTCAGGAAACCAATCCCTTAAAAAAAGAAAAGATGACGCTCATGGCCTATGCGTATGCTGCCAGTGAGGAAAATGCCAGCGGTGGCATGACGGTTACGGCACCGACGATGGGAGCCAGCGGAGTCATGCCGTCTTTAGTGCGTTATTACAGGCTGGATCGTCATTTTTCTGAGGAAAAGATCATTCAGGGATTAAAAATTGCAGGAATTATCGGTAATCTGTTTAAGACAAATGCAACGATTTCCGGTGCTCAAGGCGGCTGCCAGGCTGAAATCGGTGTTGCCTGTTCCATGGGATGTGCCTTTGTTGCTCATATGGAAGATCTCAGTGATGATCTGATTGCCTATGCTGCTGAAATCGGAATCGAACATTTTCTGGGGTTGACCTGTGATCCGGTTGGCGGATATGTCATGATCCCATGTATCGAACGCAATGCCGTAGCTACGCTTCGGGCAATGGATTCCGCACTTCTTGCAGATGAGGTCGGAGGTCTGAAAGAAAATAAGGTTTCGTTGGATATGATCATTCATACGATGAATTATACAGGTAAAAAGATAGCGGTAGAATTGAAGGAAACCTCTTTAGGAGGACTGGCAAGCGTCGTTCCGCTGGAATAAAGAAAGTCATAAAAAAAAGTCAGCATAAGCTGACATTTTTGTTTATTTCTTAAGCAATTTTGTTGATAGCGTGACTTAAACGAGATTTCTGTCTAGCAACATAGTTCTTGTGATGAACGCCGCTTGTAATAGCTTTATCCAGCAGAGAATTCGCTGTATTATAAGCAGTCATGGCAGCTTCCTTGTCATTCGCATCTACAGCTACCAATACTTTTTTGATCGATGTTTTGATAGCACTTCTCTGAGCAACATTGCTTTCATGTCTTTTGTTGTTAGTTAATACACGTTTTTTCTGTGATTTAATGTTTGGCACTCTTGACACCTCCTAATTGATTATTGCTAGTAGATTATAACAAAATCAAA
>NZ_CALVGS010000076.1 GCF_944327115.1 uncultured Traorella sp. | reverse complement strand
AGGATCTGTACATCCACATCATCACTTCAAGGCTCAGGTTTACGTACTGACTAAAGAAGAAGGTGGACGTCACACTCCATTCGTATCTAACTACCGTCCTCAGTTCTATTTCCGTACAACTGACGTTACTGGTGTCATCACTCTTCCAGAAGGTGTTGAAATGGTTATGCCAGGCGACAACGTTGAAATGGAAGTTGAATTGATCCACCCAATCGCTGTTGAACAGGGTACTAAGTTCACGATCCGTGAAGGTGGTAGAACTGTAGGAGCTGGAAACGTTACTTCAGTTATCGCTTAATTTGAGTATCTCAAAGGGTTGACCTGATATCAGGTGACCCTTTTTTTGACAAAAAAATTTGTTTTAAGAGATGCTGCGTTTTTGAAATAATGAGTGATATAATATAGATAATTGAATTTGGAGGAAAAAAGATGAAACCGGTGATTGCGATTGCTTCAGGAATCAAAAAAAATAAAGAGGCGGGTATCTTTGAAGGAGAGCTTTATAGTTATATCACAGAGGAATACGTAAAAGCTGTTGAAATGTGCAATGGACTTCCGTTTATCATTCCGCTGCAGAAAGAAAAAGAAGATGTTGAACGGCTTTTAACGATGGCTGATGGAGTGATCCTTCCGGGTGGCAATGATATCGATCCTGCTTTTTATCATGAAAAACCCATACCTGAATGTGGTGAGATCTTTCATGAGGTAGATCAGCTGTATCTGTGGGTGATCGAGCTTGCTGAAAAATTAAACAAGCCATTATTAGCTATCTGTAAAGGTCATCAGATGTTGAATGTAGCTTATGGCGGTAATCTGTATCAGGATCTTCATGTTCAAAAAGAATTTGTCATGGATCATTCACAAAACATACCACGACATCTTTCATCACATGAAGTACGGATTAAAAAAGATTCCTTTCTTTATGATATCTTCCAAAAGAAGGCCAATGTGAATAGTTTTCATCATCAGGCCATTCATAAATTGGCTGATGCATTTGAAGCGGTTGCGACAAGTGAAGATGGTATCATCGAAGCGATTTTCAAAAAAGAGGGAAGCTGGATGTTAGGAATCCAGTGGCATCCGGAAATGATGGCAGCTGCTGATGAAAAGATGAAAGCTATTTTTCAATTATTTATCGATCAATGTCAAAAAAGATGATGAATGTCATCTTTTTCTTTACATTTATGAAAATAAGTTTATAATAAAAACGTCGACAGGGGTGCGTGAAGCTGAGAGAGTCCCTTTGACCTGATCTAGTTAGTACTAGCGTAGGGAGTCAATTTTTTTGATGTTCTTACGCCTCATGGAGGTGTTTTTTTATGAACAAAACTAGAAATGAAGTATTGAATTTAGTCTTTATGGCCTTTTATGTGGCCCTATCACTCGTCTTGACCTATCTGAATGAAATGTTTCCGATCATTCAGATGCCTAATGGCGGATCACTGGAATATTCCGTCATTGCCTGCTTTGTAGCCAGCTATCATTTAGGATGGGCAAGAGGTGTTGTGGTATCACTGTTAAGCTGGGTAATTGGAACCCTTTTTGGAATGCATAATTATATTGTTACGCCCATGCAAACCTTATTGGATTATGTGATTCCTTATGGTCTGTTAGGTCTTGCCAGTCTTTTCCCGCGTATTAAGTTAGGTAATTTTACGATCAGTAATATTTATACGGGAATCGTTGGCTGCATGTTTCTAAAATATGCTTCTCATGTATTGGCAGGGGTCTATTTCTGGTTCCCTGAAGGTGAAGCGGCTGGCAGCCTGGCGGCTTGGATCTATTCGGCATGGACTTATAATCTGGCATATAACTTATTGACATTAGCTGTTGCGCTAGTTATTACACCGCTTTTGATCTATTCAGTCAGAAGATTGCATACGGTAAAGTTTATTGGAATTAAAGATTAATTGTTAGCCTGTTTGAGTTTCAAACAGGCTTTTGTTATGGTAAAATAAAAGAGGTTTGGTTTTGTGAAAGGAGGATATTTATGGATAGGATCCGGATGGTACTGTGCGATATTGACAGTACTTTGATTACAGATGATCAGCGATTAACGCCTTATACAAAAAACATCATCGATCGTTTGCATGATCATGGCATCCTTTTTGGTATTGCCTCAGGAAGACCGATCAATGAAGTGAATACCAAAGCAAAACTATGGGGCTTTGATTATAATTTTGATATCCTGATCGGTATGAATGGTTCTGAGCTATGGGATGAGAAAGCGCAGAAGCAGTATGATTACTATAAGCTGAAAAGAGAATGGATGAAGGAAATCATTGAGCTGATGGAGCCCTATCATAGTAATCCTTATATTTATTATCATGATGTTATGATGTGTAAGGATGCTGATGAAAACATGATGCGTTCTTCAAGAAAAAACGGTAAGGAAGTTATTGTTGTAAAAGATATGAAAGAGATGTATGCGGAAGAGAATGCCAAGATCATGTTTCGTATCAAAGAGAGTCAGATGGATGAGATCGAAGCAATGCTTGAAAAACTGGATGCACCCTATAAGGGGTTTAAAACACAGCCTACATTGATTGAGTTTGCGGATAAGAGAACTTCAAAAGATTATGCCCTTAAAGAATTTTGTAAGATGAATGACATTGATTTGAAGGACGTGCTGGCTTTTGGTGATACGAGCAATGATAATTCAATGCTGGAATGTGCCGGATGGGGTGTTTGTATGGCCAATGGCAGCGATGATACGAAAGCAATTGCTGATGACATCACAGAAAGAACGAATAATGAAGATGGCTTTGCTTATTATATGGAAGAACATTTTATGAAAAAATATAATTGGTAATGGGAGGTAATCATGAAAATAGGAACGATAGGAACCGGCTCAATTACAGACTGGGTCATGGGACAATTGCTGGAATATGAACAAAATGAATATACGGCGATTTATTCAAGAAAGCATGAAACAGCTCAGGCATTAGCTGAAAAATATCATGTGGATAAGATTTATACCGATTTGGATGAGATGCTGAAAGATGATGAGATTGACTGCATTTATGTGGCTTCGCCGAATTCATTACATTTTGAACATGCGAAAAAGGCCATGCTGGCAAATAAGAATGTGATCGTAGAGAAGCCTTTCTGTTCGAATGTAAAGGAATGTGAGGAATTGATTGCTTTATGCAGGAAAACAACATGTTTTCTTTTTGAGGCCATTACAACTGTTTATAATCCTAATTATCTGGCTGTTAAAGAAAAATTGAAGGATATTATGCCAGTTAGGATCGTAGAGTGCAATATGTCGCAGTATTCACGTAAATATGATGCTTTTTTAGAGGGTGGGAAGCCGAATGTATTTACACCTGCTTTTTCCGGTGGTGCCTTGATGGACATCAATGTATATAACCTGCATTTTGTCGTTGGTTTGTTTGGTATGCCGCAAAGCGTTCACTATGAGGCCAATATCAAAGAAGGAATCGATACGAGCGGTGTATTATCCTTAAATTATGAAAATATGGTTGTAAGCTGTGTAGGAAGTAAGGATAATATCGGTGTTAATTTCTGTCAGATTCAGGGTGAAAAGGGTTATATCTATGTCGAAGGTGCCAGCAGCATGACAAAAAAAGCGGTGGTTCATTTGCGTAATGGTGAAGAATGTCACTTGGATCTTCAAAAACATGATGGGGCTCATTACTATTATGGCGGAGCTATGTTGAAGATGATTGAAGAAAAGGATCATGAGAGCTGTTATAAGATGCTGGAACATTCATTGCAGGTAATGAAAGTCATTGATATGGCAAAGAAAAGTGCCGGTATCGTATTTGATGCGGATCGATGAGAAGTACGGGAAGGATCTCGTACTTCTTTTTAATAATGAAAACGAAGTGAAAGTAATTTGAAAAAATATCGAACGTTCTATTGACAAAAAAGTTAGCCGGTGGTAATATTTTCCTGTAAGTTAGATTTGACTAACTGAGAGGAGAAGGTATATGCCATTAACTTTAGCGAGTACGGGTAAAATGATGCGGATCTATAAGATCACGGGTAAGGATGATGTGAAGCGTCATCTGGCTGATCTGGGTTTTATTGAAGGGGTTGAATTAAGTGTTGTCAATGAGCTTGGCGGTAATTTGATCTTAAATGTCAAGGGTACACGTATTGCGGTAGATAAGAAGATGGCAAGCCGTATTCTTGTTGATTAGGAGGGTAGCATGAAAACATTGAGAGAGTGTTCACCGAATGAGAAAGTTACAGTAGTGAAAATTCATGGAAGTGGTCCGGTTAAAAAAAGGATCATGGATATGGGCATTACGAAGGGAACGGGTATTTTAGTGCGTAAGGTTGCGCCTTTAGGTGATCCGATCGAAATCAATCTCCGCTCGTATGAATTGTCATTGCGTAAGGCAGATGCGGAAATGGTTGAGGTAAAGTAATTTTTTTAATCGTATGGTTAGATTTGGCTAACTAAATGGAGGGACTTATGATATATGCTTTAGTGGGGAATCCAAACTGTGGAAAAACGACTTTGTTTAATGAGCTTACCGGCAGCAGTCAGTATGTGGGGAACTGGCCGGGGGTTACCGTTGAGAAGAAAGAGGGAAGACTGAAGGGCAGAAAAGATGTCATCATTCAGGACTTGCCGGGTATTTATTCATTATCGCCTTATACTTTGGAAGAAGTGGTCGCACGTAATTATATCGTGAGCCAACATCCGGATGTGATCATCAATATCGTAGATGCGACGAATCTGGAGAGAAACTTATATCTGACAACACAGGTCATGGAATTGGGCGTGCCGATGGTCATTGCATTGAATATGATGGATGTTGTTCGAAAGAATAAGGATGAAATCAATGTCAAAGAATTAGAGAAGCGTTTAAATTGTAAGGTGGTTGAGATCAGTGCAGTGAGCGGTGAAGGCTGTAAGGAACTGATGGAAGCTGCTCACCAGCTTGAAAAACAACGTGCCCAAAAATATTTAAAATACAACGGTGAGCTTGAAAAAAGCTTGGAAGAAGTAAGTGCCCTGATCGATGGCAAGTTTGAACATCACCTCTTACGCTGGTATGCCGTGAAGCTTTTGGAAAATGATGAGAAGGTCGTAGAGGAAGTTGATCTGGCTGAGAGCATCAAGAGTGAAATTGATAAGATTCGTACAGCACTTGAAGAGAAAATGGATGATGATGCGGAAAGTATCATAACTTCCGAAAGATATGAATTGATCAGCTCGATCTTAAAAGATATTTATGTCAAAAAGAATAAGTCTGATTTATCAACAAGTGATAAGATCGATAAGATCGTGACCAACCGCTGGCTGGCTCTGCCAATCTTTGTCGTTGTGATGTGGCTGGTTTATTATATTTCCGTGACAACGATCGGTACATGGGCCACGGACTGGGCCAATGAGGGTGTATTTGGTGATGGCTGGCACTTATTTGGTATCGGTACGAGCGAATATGAAGAAGATGCTGCAGCATATAGCCGTGCGGACCAGATCATGGCTGCAGTGGAAGAAGGTGAAACGGTTGTCGTTATCTATGATGATGAAGATGTTGAACTTGAAACGGTTACGATTACAGACAGTGTTGTAGATGAGGCTGAAGCAATCGTTGAAGCAGGTGAGCCGGATACTTCTGAATATGGTATCTGGGTACCGGGCGTTCCGGTCATCGTAGGTGATGCGTTAGAGTCGGCAGGAGTTGCTGATTGGCTGTATTCACTGATCATTGATGGCGTTATCGGTGGTGTGGGTGCCGTATTAGGTTTCCTGCCGCAGATGATGGTCTTATTCTTGCTGTTAGCACTTCTTGAAGACTGCGGCTATATGGCGCGTATTGCGTTTATCATGGATAGGATCTTAAGAAAATTTGGTTTATCCGGAAAGAGTTTTATTCCTATGCTGATAGGAACGGGTTGTGGTGTACCTGCAATCATGGCAAGTCGTACAATTGAAAATGACCGTGATCGTAAAATGACGATCATGACAACGACGTTTATTCCTTGTTCCGCTAAACTCCCAATTATTGCTTTGATTGCGGGTGCATTATTTAATAATGCATCCTGGGTATCACCAAGCGCATACTTTGTAGGAATGGCTGCCATTATTGTGAGTGGAATTATATTAAAGAAAACGAAGCTTTTTGAAGGCGATGCAGCTCCATTTGTCATGGAATTGCCGGCCTACCATATGCCGAAGGCAAAAGGTGTCCTTCTGCATATGTGGGATCGTTCAAAAGCCTTTGCGAAAAAAGCGGGTACGATCATCTTTGTATCGGCAATCGTCCTTTGGTTCTTACAGGGCTTCAACTGGCGATTGGAGATGGTCGATAACAACGAATCTATCTTAGCTTCGATTGGTAATGCCTTTGCCTTTGTCTTCTCGCCGCTTGGCTTTGGAAACTGGAAGGCAACAGTTGCGACCGTCACAGGCTTGATTGCGAAAGAAAATGTTGTATCAACGTTTGGAGTACTTTATGGATTTGCGGAAGTTGCAGAAGATGGTGCTGAAATCTGGGGCACGCTGGCAAGTGAATATACGATGCTATCGGCTTACAGTTTCTTAGTCTTCAATTTGTTGTGTGCTCCATGCTTTGCGGCTATTGGTGCGATTTCAAGAGAAATGGGCAGTGCCAAGTGGACATGGATCGCTATTGGATATCAGTGCTGCTTTGCTTATGCCATCGCCTTGATCATCTATCAGCTGGGCAGCTGGATCACAACGGGAGTCTTTGGCATTGGAACAGTGTTTGGCATTGCGGTGCTTGTACTGCTGCTTTATCTGCTGCTTCGTCCGGCTAAAAAGTGATGGTGTAAGATGGATATAGTTGTATTATTGATCCTTGCCGGCTGTGTGGTACTTGCATTGCGTTCGATACGTAAATCAAAGTCTTGCGGATGCTCAGGCAATTGTGCAGGATGTCAGAAATGCAGCCGCCATTAACAAGAGGACAACTGAAATGCCTGCTCATGGGTGTGATTACCCAAAAAGCAGCGTGTGAGGGTATCAGAGGTATTGATATTGCTTCCGCATTAGGTGTATCGAGAGCTTCGATCCGCAAAATACTGGCAATACTTACGGAAAAAGGATATCTCGTGCATCAGAAACAGCAGGTATATCTGCTGAGTGATACAGGGAAAGAAATGATTGACCGGATATTTCCCTTGTATGAGAAGATTTTCTGCTACTTTCATCAAATCGTACATCTCAGCGAATTTGATGCAAGAGAAGGAGCGCTTGCATTGGTCATAACCTTAAATGAAGACAACCTTAAAGACTTATGTAAGCATTTATAGAAAGAAAGACAAGGAAATACTGGCTTCCTTGTTTTTCTTATATTATAATGAAAATGAAAAGAAAGGGGGATCTTATGGCATCTTATCATCAGTGTTTAACAGGAGATTTTCATGATTTTATAGGTTATCTTGAACAAAGTCTTAAAGATGGTTCATCTTCTTTGGAAATTGTTGATAAACAAAATACGATCATCAATGATGTTGAATGTTTTATTTTAATATGTGAACGTTATAGTTTGTTGAATAATAGCTGGGTAAGCATGAATATAACGATTTTACATTATCAGGAAAAGATTGAGCTGTTTGCGATAACAGCGGGTGGAAGTACGGGATTATTGCGCATTGATGGTTATGGTGAAGATACTTTCTTGCGGACATTGATCGAACCTGTGGAGGATTATATTCGTTTTCAAAATGATTGATATATGATTATTGATCTTTAAGGCGTTTCATTGGAGAATTTCTTTATTCTAAGGCAAAAGGGTGGTTTTTGCCTTATTTTTATGAAAGGTCTACAAATTATAACGATCAGAATTTTAAAATAAGAAATTTTCATTTATTCAGAAAGATATTGTAATCAATTATTTAAAATAAGAAGAAAATCCATTTGGAGAATAATGGAATATTTATAAATATATTTTGAAAATAAGCATCGTTCAACTAAAAAAGTTATAAATGGCAAAAAAATAACTGTTAAGAACCTGAAGGTGCACGATAAAAGAAATAGTGCGAAAAAAAGCCAAAAAAGGTAAAAAAACGCAAAAAAAAGGCTTGCATTATAGGGTTTTGCTTGTTATAATATTGGAGATTCCGCGTTGACATGCGAGGTTGCTGACACACTGAGATACGTTGTCACGGTGTACAGTCAGGGAATTTGTATCGAGCGGTTGAACTCCGTCGAGAACGGAAGAGAAGGAGAGATAACATGGCAAAGAATAGCGTTAGAATTCGCTTAAAGGCTTACGAGCACAGAATCCTTGATTCAAGTGCAGAAAAGATCGTAACAGCTGCCCAGGCACATGGTGCTAAAAAAATCGTTGGACCTGTACCACTTCCAACTGAAAAGCAGGTAGTAACAATCCTGCGTGCGGTACACAAATACAAAGACTCTCGTGAACAGTTCGAAATCAGAACACACAAGAGATTGATTGAGATCGTTGGACCTACAGCAGAAACAATCGATGCATTGAGCCGTTTGGAGCTGCCGAGTGGTGTTGACATCGAGATCAAGCTGTAAGCTGGAGGTGACATCATGAAAGGATTATTAGGACGCAAAGTAGGTATGACTCAGGTCTTTACGGAAGATGGTATTCTGATTCCAGTAACAGTCGTTGAGGTTCAGCCAAATGTTGTTTTACAGAAGAAAACAATGGAAAATGATGGATACGTTGCTATCCAATTGGGAATGGAAGACGTGAAAGAAAGAAGAGCTACAAAAGCTGCTGTCGGACACGCCAAGAAAGTTAATACGGCTCCAAAGCGCTATATTCGTGAATTCCGCTCTGAAGATATGATGAGCTACGAATTGGGAGCAGAAATCAAGGCTGATATTTTCGCAGCCGGTGAAATGGTCGATGTGATCGGAACAAGCAAGGGTCACGGATTTACAGGTGCTATCAAGCGCCATAATCAGACCATCGGACCTAAGACTCATGGTGCGGGCCCTGTTCACAGACATATGGGATCTGCGGCTACTACAGGTTTGGGTACGAATAAGATCGACCCTGGATTTACGATGCCGGGTCACTATGGTGTTGACCGTACAACTAACAAGAATTTGGAGGTTGTCAAGGTTGATGCTGAAAACAACTACATGTTAATTAAAGGAAACGTGCCTGGACCAAAGAGAGGTTTAGTCATGATCCAGTCTGCTAAGTGCAGCAAAGGTGATGTAGAACCTAAGGTATTAGTGGACTACAGCAAAAAAAATGAGGAGGAATAAGATATGCCTAATATGGTCGTAGTTAACCTAGCAGGTGAAAAAGTTAAAGATATAACTCTTAATCCTGAAGTATTTGGCATTGAGCCAAATCAGCAAGTAATCTTTGATGCCATTGTTATGCAGCGCGCATCTATGAGACAGGGAACACATGATGTGAAGAATCGTCGTGAAGTAAGAGGCGGCGGACGCAAGCCTTACCGTCAGAAGGGTACAGGTAACGCTCGTCAGGGTTCTATCAGAGCTCCGCAGTATCGTGGCGGTGGAATCGTATTCGGACCGACTCCTAGAAGCTATGCGACAAAGCTGAACAGAAAGGTTCGTCGTCTGGCTTTAAGATCTGTGCTGAGTGAAAAGGTAGCAACAAACAATATGATCGTTGTTGATGCTTTAAAGATGGAAGCACCTAAGACAAAAGATATGGTTGCAGCTATCGAAAACATCAATGCCGGTAAGAAAGCATTGTTCGTTGCCGCAAATGATGAAGATTACATGAATGCATATTTATCAGTAAGAAACATCGAATCCATGTTGATGCTGACAGCTGATAAGATCAATGTTTATGACATAGTAAATGCAAATAAGATCGTATTTACTGAAGCAGCTGTGAAGGCAGTTGAGGAGGTATTGGGTAATGAATAACTATAGAGATATTATTATCCGCCCAATTATCACTGAAAAATCCATGAAGATCATGGAAACTGACAACAAAGTTACCTTTGAAGTCGCAAAAGGATGCAACAAGACTGAAGTTAAACAGGCTGTTGAAAATATCTTTGGTGTTAAAGTGGTGGGTGTGAACATATTGAACACAAAGCCAAAAACAAAACGTGTAGGAAAATACACGGGAAAGACAAAAGTTGTTCGTAAGGCAATCGTTAAGATCGCTGAAGGACAAGATATCAACTTATTCGGTGAATAAGGATATCCGGGGAGATTCACGCTATTTCCCGCTAGAAACGCGTAAGGAGGAAAAGGAATATTATGGCAATTAAGAAATATAAGCCAACAACAAACGGCCGTCGTAATATGTCTGTGCTGACGTTTGATGAGATCACGACATCTACACCGGAACGCAGCCTGCTGGCACCGCTGAAAAGCAAGGGTGGCCGTAACAATAACGGACGCATTACGACTCGTCATCAGGGTGGCGGACATAAGCGTCAGTACCGTATTATTGACTTTAAGAGAAATAAAGATGGCATTCCGGCAACGGTTGCTACCATCGAGTATGATCCAAACAGATCTGCCAATATCGCATTGCTGAACTATGCAGATGGTGAAAAACGCTACATTCTTGCACCAAAAGGCTTGACTGTTGGAGCTAAGGTTCTTTCAGGAGAAGGTGCTGATATCAAGGTCGGCAACGCTTTGGAAATGAGAAACATGCCTGAAGGTACATTCATTCACAATGTAGAGTTAAAGCCTGGTAAAGGCGGACAGCTGGCCAGAAGTGCCGGTGTCAGTGCTCAGATCTTGGGTATTGAAGACAAATATGTAACCGTTCGTCTGGCGAGCGGAGAAGTTAGAAAAATCTTAGGAAATTGCCGTGCTACTGTCGGAGTTGTCGGCAATGAGGATCACTCTCTGGTAAATATCGGTAAAGCCGGTAGAAGCCGCTGGATGGGTATTCGTCCTACTGTTCGTGGTTCTGTTATGAACCCGAATGATCACCCTCATGGTGGTGGTGAAGGCCGTACGCCAATCGGACGTAAGTCACCAATGACACCTTGGGGCAAGAAAGCTATGGGTGTGAAGACCCGTGACAGCAAGAAAGCATCTACGAAACTGATCGTTCGTCGTAGAAATGGTAAATAGGCGAAAGGAGGAAATGAAAAATGAGTCGTAGTTTGAAAAAAGGACCTTTTGTTGATGAACACTTGATGAAGAAAGTGGAAAAACTGAATGAGTCTGGTAAAAAAGAAGTAATTAAGACGTGGTCACGTCGTTCTACAATTTTCCCTCAATTCGTTGAACATACCTTTGCTGTTTATAACGGTAAAGAACATCTGCCGGTTTATGTAACGGAAGATATGGTAGGTCATAAATTAGGCGAATTTGTGCCAACGCGTAAATTTACGGGTCACGCAGGTGACGATAAGAAAGCTAGAAGATAGGAGGAACTAGAAAATGGAAGTAAAAGCAACTGCAAAAACATTACGTATTCCACCTAGAAAAGCTCGTCTGGTTTTAGATCTGATTCGTGGAAAAGACGTAGAAGAAGCTGCAGCTATTTTGAGATTTACGCCAAACTTTGCTGCTGATGCTACTGCAAAAGTATTAAAATCTGCTGTTGCCAACGCTGTTAATAATAATGGCTTGGATGAAAGCAAATTGTTTGTTAAAGAATGTTATGCTAACGAAGGTGTTGTACTAAAAAGATTCATGCCTCGTGCAAAAGGATCTGCAAGTGCGATCCACAAACGCACTAGCCACATCACTGTTGTGGTTAGTGAACGTGCTTAGGAGGTAAAGTATGGGTCAGAAAGTTAGTCCTATCGGAATGCGTGTCGGTGTTATCCGCGATTGGGAATCACGCTGGTATGCAAATAAAGATTATGCCGATTTATTATTAGAAGATATCAAGATTCGTGACTTCTTGTTTGCTGAGCTGAAAGCTGCTGCAGTATCAAGAGTTGAGATCGAACGTTCAAAAAACCGTGTTGAAGTGATCGTACGTTCTGCTCGTCCGGGTGTGATCATCGGAACAAACGGTGAAAACGTAGAAAACATCAAAAAGAAATTAACAAAGCTTACGAATGGCAAGAACGTCTATATCAAGGTCGTTGAAATTGCGAACCCTGATTTGGATGCCAGAATCGTTGCCAGAAGCATTGCTGACCAGCTGGAACAGCGTGCATCTTTCAGAACTGCTCAGAAACGTGCAATTCAGAGAACGATGCGTGCCGGTGCCAAAGGTATCAAGACAGCTGTTTCCGGAAGACTTGGCGGTGCTGATATGGCTCGTACAGAAGGTTATTCAGAAGGAGTTGTTCCTCTGCATACCTTAAGAGCTGATATTGACTATGCATGGGAAGAAGCAAGCACGACTTACGGACGTTTGGGTGTTAAGGTTTGGATCTGCCGCGGTGAAGTTCTTCCGGGACAGATGGTAACAGAACCTGAAGCTCCTAAGTTTGGATCCAATGATCGCAGACGCAGAAACGATCGTAATCGCAGAAATGATCGCAAGCCTCGTCAGCAGCAGGTTGAAGCAGCTCCAAAAGCTGAAGCAAATGCTAATGAAGGAGGTAACAACTAATGTTAATGCCTAACAGAACAAAATATAGAAGACCTCACAGATTAAGCTATGAAGGCCGTGCAAAAGCAGGACGTGAAGTAGCTTTCGGTGAATATGGTCTGATGGCTGATACTGGTGGATATGTAAGTAACCGTCAGATTGAAGCAGCGCGTGTTGCGATGACGCGTTATATGAAGCGTGGTGGTAAAGTTTGGATCAAGATTTTCCCACACTTAGCTATTACGAAGAAGCCACTTGAAGTTCGTATGGGATCCGGTAAGGGTGCTCCAGAAGGATGGGTTGCCGTAGTAAAACCGGGACGCATCATGTTTGAAATTGCCGGTGTAGACGAAGCTGTTGCCCGCGAAGCATTCAGACTTGCGTCTCACAAACTTCCTGTTAAAACGAAATTCGTTGTTAAAGGTAAGGAGGAGTAAACGATGAGCGTAAAAGAAATTAGAGAAAAAAGTAATGAAGAATTACTTGCTGAGATCGAAACACTTAAAGCTGAACTCTTTAACCTTCGTTTCCAACAAGCAACTGGTCAGACTGTCAATGGTGCTCGTATGAAAACTATTAAAAAGACGATTGCTCGTATTAAAACTGTGATGACTGAGCGTGAGCTTGGTATTCGGGACTAAGGAGGATAGAGATGGAAAGATCTAACCGTAAAACTTATCGTGGGACAGTAGTTTCAGATAAGATGGATAAAACAATTACTGTTATTATTGAAACTAGAAAAACACATCCTTTATATGGAAAGCGTGTAAAGTATTCAAAGAAATTCAAGGCTCATGATGAACTTAATGAAGCAAAGATCGGCGATTTTGTAGAAATCATGGAAACTCGTCCATTGTCTGCTACAAAGCGTTTCCGCTTGGTTAAGATTCTGCAGAAGGCTGAAGTTCTTTAGTTAGGAGGAATTGATCATGATTCAAAACGAAAGTAGATTAAGAGTCGCTGACAACACCGGAGCTAAAGAAGTTCTAGTTATTCGCTGCTTAGGTGGAAGCAAAAGAAAATTTGCCAATATCGGTGACGTTGTCGTTTGTACAGTTAAACAGGCATCTACGGGTGGCACTGTAAAGAAGGGTGACGTTGTCAAAGGCGTTATCGTAAGAACAAGACGCGGCATTCGTCGTGAAAACGGTACTTACATTAAATTCGATGACAATGCAGTTGTATTGATCAAAGAAGATAAGACGCCACGTGGTACAAGAATTTTTGGACCTGTGGCAAGAGAATTGCGTGATAAAGATTACATGAAAATCGTATCTTTAGCACCGGAAGTGTTATAGGAGGAACTTTCATGAAAATCAAAAAAGGTGATAAAGTTCAAGTAATCAGCGGTGCTTATAAAGGTACTGTTGCTGAAGTAACTCGTGTAATTCCTAAGGAAAACAGAGTTGTTGTTGAAGGTGTAAACATCATTAAGAAGCACATGAAGCCAACTCAGCAGGATCCTGATGGAAAGATTATTGAAAGAGAAGCTCCAATTCATGTATCAAATGTCATGGCCTATGATTCAAAGGCTAAGACAGCCAGCAGAATTGGATATAAGATAGAAGATGGCAAAAAGGTACGTGTCTATAAAAAGACAGGTAACATTGTCAAGTAAGGAAGGAGCGTAAAAGATGAACCGTTTACAGGAAAAGTATAAAACAACTGTTGTCGAAAACTTAACTAAAAAATTCGGATACACATCAGTGATGCAAGTTCCTTATGTTGATAAGATCGTCATCAATATGGGTTGTGGAGATGCGATTGCAAATCCGAAAGCACTCGAAGATGCTGTAGCTGAATTAGCTCAGATCACTGGACAAAGACCGGTGATCACGAAAGCTAAAAAGTCAATTGCGAATTTCAAATTGCGTGAAGGTGCTCCGATTGGCTGCAAGGTTACACTTAGAAAAGAAAAGATGTATGATTTCTTGGATAAGCTGGTAAGTATTTCTCTTCCTCGTGTAAGAGATTTCCGCGGTGTAAGCAAGACAGCTTTTGACGGACGCGGTAACTACACGCTGGGTGTTAAAGAACAAATCATTTTCCCGGAAATCAACTTTGATAAAGTAAACAAAGTTCGTGGTATGGATATTGTTATTGTAACAACAGCTAATACAAATGAAGAAGCCAAGGCATTACTTGAAGAATTAGGTATGCCGTTCGCTAAATAGGGAGGACAATTCAATGGCAAAAAAAGCGATGATCAATAAAGCAAACCGCCCTCAGAAGTTCTCAACTCGTGAATATACGAGATGTGAGCGTTGTGGACGTCCTCACTCAGTATTACGTAAATATAAACTATGCCGTATTTGCTTCCGTGAGCTGGCTTATAAGGGTCAGATTCCGGGTGTAAAAAAGGCTAGTTGGTAAGAGATAGGAGGAATAAAGTCATGATGATGACAGATCCGATTGCTGATATGCTTACTAGAATTCGTAATGGGCTTCAGGCTCGTCACGAAACAGTAGAAATACCGGCAAGCAAAGAAAAAGAAGCAATTGCTGAAATTTTGAAATCTGAGGGATTTATCACAGATTACAAAGTAGAAGGCGATGTAAAAAAAGTAATGACTGTAACTTTAAAATACGGTCCTAACAAAGAAAAAGTAATTACAGGTCTTAAGAGAATCTCTAAACCGGGATTGCGTGTGTACGCAAAGGTTGAGAATCTGCCAAGAGTACTCAATGGTTTAGGAATTGCCATTATCTCTACTTCACAAGGTCTGATGACTGACAGAGAAGCAAGAGCTAAGCACTGTGGCGGCGAAGTAATCGCTTATGTTTGGTAATTAAGGAGAAAAGCAAAATGTCACGTATCGGTAATAAAACGATTACCATTCCGGCTGGTGTCGAAGTAACGGTTGCCAGTGGGAATGAAGTGACGGTTAAGGGTCCTAAGGGAACTTTGACTCGTCAGTTTGCACCTATACTTGGAATCCAGGTAGAAGGTGGAGAATGCCATGTAACTCGCCCAAATGATTTGAAGGCTACAAAACAGCTGCATGGTACAACTCGCGCTTTGCTGCACAATATGGTAGTAGGTGTGAGCGAAGGATTTGAAAAGAGATTGGAACTGGTAGGTATCGGATTCCGTTCTGCCGTTTCAGGTAATAAGCTGACTTTGAATATCGGTTACTCTCATCCGGTTGAGCTGGAATTGTGGAGCGATGTCAAAGTAGAATGTGCAAGTCCAACTGAAATTGTTGTATCAGGTATTGATAAGCAGAAGGTTGGAGAATTTGCCGCAAATATTCGTGCTGCTAGAAAACCAGAACCTTACAAGGGCAAAGGTATTCGCTATAAAGGTGAATATGTTCGTCGTAAGGAAGGTAAGACAGCAGGTAAGAAATAGCGAGTGGGAGGAAGATAGAACATGCTTAAGAAAATTTCTAGAAACGATGAACGTTTACGTCGTCATGCACGTGTTCGTACCAAAATATCCGGTACCGCTGAATGCCCTCGCTTAAACGTATTCCGTTCAAATGCGCATATTCATGCGCAGATCATTGATGATGTTGCCGGCAACACTTTAGTTGCTTGCAGCTCAGTTGATATGAAGCTTGAAAACGGTGGCAATGTTGAAGCTGCTAAGAAAGTTGGCGCTGAACTTGCAAAACGTGCTCAGGCTAAAAACATTAAAAAAGTAGTATTTGACCGTGGTGGATATATCTATCACGGACGTGTCAAGGCTCTTGCTGATGCAGCTCGTGAAGCCGGACTAGAATTTTAGGAGGACATGCGAATGGAACGCAAACCAAGAAGAGATCGTGAACGCGATAAAGAATTCGAAGAACGTGTCGTTAAAATCAACCGTGTTACGAAGGTTGTAAAAGGTGGACGCCGTTTCCGCTTTGCTGCCCTTGTAGTGATCGGCGATAAAAAAGGACGCGTTGGTTTTGGAACAGGTAAAGCAAATGAAGTGCCTGACGCAATTAAGAAAGCTATTGAAGATGCAAAGAAGAACGTCTTCAATGTGCCTGTCGTAAATGGAACGATTCCTCATGAAATCATAGGAATTTATGGTGCCGGTGAAGTTATTTTACGTCCTGCTACGGAAGGTACCGGAGTTATTGCCGGCGGACCTGTTCGTGCAGTCGTAGAATTAGCCGGAATTACAAACATTTTATCAAAATGCTTAGGTTCCCGTACACCGGTAAACGTTGTAAGTGCAACAATCAATGCTCTTCAGAACTTGAAGACAATTGAAACAACTAGTGAATTACGTGGCAAGAAGCCTCAGGAAATTCGTTAGTGGGAGGAATACAACATGAAATTAAATGAAATGAGTTATACGGACGGAGCAAGACGCGCCAGAAAAAGAATCGGACGTGGTCATGGTTCCGGAAATGGTAAAACTGCTGGTAAAGGTAATAAAGGACAGAATGCTCGTAGCGGCGGTGGTGTTCGTTTAGGCTTCGAAGGTGGTCAGACACCATTGGCAAGACGTTTACCAAAGCGTGGTTTTACGAATTTCAACCGTAAAGAATATGCAATTGTAAATGTTGAAAGTTTAAATGTCTTTGAAGATGGAACAGTTGTCACTGTAGATATGCTGAAGGAAGCTGGCTTAGTTAAGAAGGAGCTTGACGGTGTCAAGATACTTGGACAGGGTGAACTTACCAAGAAGCTGACAGTGCAGGCCAACAAGTTCTCAGCTGCTGCTACTGCAGTGATTGAACAGGCAGGCGGAAAAGCAGAGGTTCTATAATGTTCTCTACTGCTATCAGTGTCTTTAAGAATAAAGAGATTCGTAAAAGAATTCTCTTTACACTATTGATGCTGTTCATCTTCAGATTTGGTGCAAGCATTCCGGTACCCGGTGTTGATTCGACAGCACTGATTGCCGGAATGGGTGATAATTCACTTTTGGGATTGATGAATTTGCTCGGTGGTGGTAATTTCGAGAGATTTTCCGTCTTTGCGATGGGAGTCGGACCATATATTACTGCTTCCATTATAATCCAGATCCTTTCAATGGATGTTATTCCGGCATTAAGTGAATTATCCAAGCAGGGACAGATCGGACGTAAAAAAATTGATCGTTATACGCGTTATTTAGGTGTCGCTCTGTGTCTGTTCCAGTCTTTGACCATGACGTATGCCTTTGATAAGTCATACGGTATTCTTGAAGATAATGCTGTTTCTACGTTCCTGTTCGTATCGATCGTATTGACGGCCGGAACGATGTTTCTGTTATGGCTGGGCGATCAGATCAGTGCAAAGGGAATCGGAAACGGTGTATCGATGATTATTTTTGCAGGAATTGTTTCTAACTTCCCGGCACAGTTTACATCTGCCTATAATGCGCTTTGTACAGGTGAAAGTGCACCTGCCAATGGAAGTGTGTTATTTGGATTATACTGTTTGACATTCGTTATCATCATCGTATTTGTTACGTTGATGAATACTGCAAATCGTCGTATTCCGATTCAATATACATCGAGTGGTGCGATCAAGGCAAAAACGAATGAGCTGACATATCTGCCATTGAAGATCAATTCCGCAAGTGTTATGCCAGTCATCTTTGCTAGCTCAGTGATGGTGGCTCCGGTAACGATTGCAAGCTTTTTCCCTTCGAATGGCTTTACAAGATGGTTAACGAATGTCTTGAATTTTAGTTCATGGCATGGTTTAATATTGTATGTAGTTTTGATTATCCTGTTTACGTTCTTCTATACAAATCTGCAGGTAGATCCTGAAAAGATTTCGGAGAACCTCAGCAAGAGCTCAACATACATTCCGGGTATTCGTCCGGGAAACGATACGAAAAATTATGTATCGAAGGTATTAAATAGAATCACTGTTGTTGGTTCGATCGCGCTTGCATTTATTGCGATACTGCCTTATGCAATACCGCTTGTAATGCCGGCTCTGTCAAATACGAATGTAGGACTGGGCGGTACCGGTGTGATCATCGTTGTCGGTGTTGCGATTGAAACTGTGAAGTCTTTGACTAGTCAGGTAACACAGAAAACATATAAGGGATTCTTGACACATTAAATAGAAAGGGGTTGTGCTGTATGAACTTATTGATTATGGGAGGACCTGGTGCCGGAAAGGGTACGATGTCTGAAAAAATACTTGATAAGTTTAATATTTTACATATTTCTACCGGGGACATATTCCGCGCTGAAATTGCACAACAAACAAAATTGGGTCTGTTAGCGAAAAGCTATATTGATAAAGGATTGCTTGTACCAGATGATGTAACGAACTCAATGGTGAAAAGCTTCCTTGAAAAGAGCGATCATAGTAAGGGATATCTGCTTGACGGATATCCTAGAACTATTGATCAGGCTCGTGCTTTTAATGAGCTGGTAGCCGGAAGCGATCTGGAAATCGATAAAGTATTATTTATGGATATTCCTTTCGATGTTCTGGCTCAGCGTATTACAGGCCGCCGCATATGTAAGGAATGCGGTGCGATTTATCACATTACAAACAAGCCAAGTCAAAAAGAAGGGGTTTGTGATGTATGTGGTGGAGATCTGTATCAACGCAAGGACGATACGCTTGAAAGCTTACGTGTTCGTGTTGATGAGTATTCAAAGCTGACTCAGCCTGTTCTTGATTATTATGCAGATAAAGGGCTGGTTACGACGATCAATGCGAATCAAAGTATTGAAGATGTGTGGTCAGATGTCCAAAAAGCCTTGGAGGATTAAATGATTACGACCAAATCACCTAGAGAAATTGAGTATATGCGCGAGGCCGGTCGCATTGTTGCGCTGGCGCATAAGGCGCTGCAGCCTTATCTGGCAGCGGGGATAACGACAAAGCAGATTGAACAGATCTGTGAACAGGAGATCTTGAAACATGACGCAACTCCTTCTTTTAAGGGTTTGTATGGTTTCAAGGGTGCCGTATGTACTTCAGTTAACTCGACTCTCGTTCATGGTATTCCAAGTAATACGAAACTACGAAATGGTGATATAATCTCGGTAGATATTGGTGCCTGCTACCATGGCTATCACGGTGATAGTGCATGGACATATGCCATCGGTGATGTTGATGAAAAAACATTGGATCTTATGAAGGTGACACATGATGCGCTATTTGTCGGATTAAGCTATGCGAAAGCAGGGAACCATTTAAGTGACATCTCTCATGCAATTGGAGAATATGTCATTGCTCATGGTTACTCAATACCTAGTGATTATACTGGTCATGGGATCGGTACGCAGGTACATGAAGATCCCACTGTTCCCAATTTTGGCCCAGCTGGTCGTGGCGTCATCTTAAAGGAAGGCATGACGATTGCCGTTGAACCAATGGTACATGCAGGTAAACCTCAAACGAGGATCCTTAAAGATGGGTGGAGCGTTGTTTCAAAGGATGGAAGCAATACTGCACACTATGAACATACCATTGTGATAACGAAAGATGGGTATGAAATTCTTACAACATTAAACAAGGAGGAACTTCAAAAGAATGGGTAAACAAGACGTAATTGAGATTGAAGGAGTAGTCGTAGATACTCTTCCAAACGCAATGTTCAAGGTGAAATTGAAAAACGGTCACGAAATACTGGCTCACGTTTCTGGTAAAATCCGTATGCATTACATTCGCATTTTACCAGGGGATCGTGTTACTGTTGAAATTTCGCCGTATGATTTAACACGTGGGCGTATAACATTCCGGCACAAGTAAGTCGGAAAGAGGAGGAAACACGCATGAAAGTAAGACCATCTGTCAAACCAATATGCGATAAGTGCCGCATCATCAAACGTAAAGGTCGTGTGATGGTTATTTGTGAAAATCCTAAGCACAAACAAAGACAAGGTTAAAATGGAGGAAAAAACAATATGGCTCGTATTGCAGGTGTAGATATTCCACGTGACAAACGTGTTGTAATATCATTAACTTATGTTTATGGTATCGGTGTACCAACATCGAAGAAAATTTTAAAGGAATGTGGTATTTCTGAAGATATCCGTGTCAAAGATCTGACAGAAGCTCAGGAAAACGCAATCCGTGCAAAAGTAGACGAAATCAAAACTGAAGGTGATTTACGTCGTGAAGTTCAGTTAAACATCAAACGTTTAATGGAAATCGGCTGTTACAGAGGCATCCGTCACAGAAAAGGATTGCCGGTAAGAGGACAGCGTACAAAGACAAACGCGCATACACGTAAAGGTCCAGCTCGTGCTATTGCGGGTAAGAAGAAATAGGACTTAGGAGGTAGAAACTATGGCAAAGATTAAAAAAGCCGCTGGTGCTCGTAAACGTCGTGTGAGAAAAAATGTTGCCCGTGGGGTAGCTCATATTCATTCAACTTTCAACAATACGATCGTAACGATCACTGACGAAGCAGGTAATGCGATTGCTTGGTCAAGCGCAGGTGCGTTAGGTTATAAAGGTTCTCGTAAGTCTACTCCTTTTGCTGCTCAGCAGGCTGGAGAAGCAGCAGGAAAAGCTGCCGTTGATAACGGTATGAAAACAGTAGCAGTTAACGTAAAAGGTCCGGGACCGGGACGTGAAGCAGCTGTTAGAGCATTACAGGTTGCAGGATTAGAAATTACATTAATTAACGATGTAACTCCAATTCCACACAACGGATGTCGTCCACCAAAACGGCCACGTGGTTAATTTTAAACTTTTAATTGAGGAGGTATCGTAATGCAAAAATTCGAACGTGCACATTTTGAAGTAAAAGAGTTTGTTGACTCAGAGAATTATGGAAAATTCGTGATTGAACCATTAGAAAGAGGTTTCGGCCAGACTATTGGGAATGCACTAAGACGGGTTTTGATCTCCTCTTTACCGGGAGCTGCCGTATTTTCAATTAAAGTTGACGGAATTTATCACGAGTTCACATCGATTCCCGGTGTAAAGGAAGATGTGACAGCTATTATTTTAAGCATCAAGACTCTCATTATGGAAATTGCTGATGATGAAGTATATACTCTGCGTATTTCAAAAAAGGGTCCCGGTGTTGTAACGGCGGGCGATATTATCTGTCCGGAAGGCGTTAAGGTCTTAAATAAGGATTTAGTAATCTGTCATTTGGAAGAAGATGGCGTTTTAGAAATGGAGCTTCAGGCTCATAATGGACGTGGTTACGTCAATGCTGAGCTGAATAAACAAATGTATCAGACACAGAATCAGCCTTTAGGAACGATTTATACGGACTCTATTTATACACCGATCGAAAGAGTATCTTATTCAGTTGAACCAACACGCGTTGGTCAGAATGCTAAGTTTGATAAAATTATTTTTGAGGTTTGGACAAATGGATCGATCACACCTCAGGAATCAATTGCATTGGGTGCTAAAATACTAATTGACCACTTAGAGTTACTTACAAATGTACACGAAGCTGTGAATGACTATGAATCAGTCATGAAGGAAGATAAGGGTGATCCTGTTAATAAGGGTCTTGTGATGATGATCGAAGACCTTGACTTATCTGTCCGCAGCTACAACTGTCTGAAACGTGCCGGTATTCAGACGGTAGAAGAACTGACTCAGAAAACTGAGGATGAAATGATGAGAGTCAGAAACTTAGGTAAGAAATCATTAAAAGAAGTAAAAGAAAAAATCTATGACTTAGGTTTGACTTTTAAGAGTTTTGAATAGGTGTTAAGGGAGGATAAAAATTATGTGGAATCGTAGATTTGGACGTACTGCAGACCACCGTAAGGCAATGCTGAGAAACATGGCTACGAGCGTAATTGCACATGGATCAATCGAAACAACAGAAATGAAGGCGAAGGATCTTCGCAGTGTTGTGGATGAACTGATCACTCTTGCAAAGCGTGGCGATCTTCATGCATGCCGTCAGGCTGCCAGCTTTATCCGCGATATTGTCGTTGATGAAAAGACTGGTACAACTGCTCTGCAGAAATTATTCAATGAAATCGGTCCTAAATATAAAGATCGCAATGGAGGATATACAACGGTTATCAAAACAGGAAACCGTCGTGGTGACTGTGCTCCAATGGCAATCTTAAAATTAGTTGACTAATCAGGTGGAGGAAACTTCACCTTTTATTATATAAAACTTACAGTTTTGTATTATTCGGCGAGGATTCTCGCTTTTTATTTTGGTGTATGCTAAAATAATCGCGTATAGGTGGTTGATGTATATGAAAGAAACTGATATCAGAACAGGATTAAATCAAGAAGAAATAGATGAACGTGTTGCTAAGGGACTCGTTAATATATGTGATCAGGATACAACGAAATCATATAAACAGATTTTCAAGGATAATTTATTAACTTTGTTTAATTTGATCAATGTCATTCTGGCCGGACTTATCATGTTTACGGGGTCGTATCGTAATCTGTTGTTTCTCGGTGTCGTTCTCTCAAATATCGTTATCGGAACGTTTCAGGAAATCAGGACAAAACGTGTATTGGATAAAATATCACTCATTCATTCTATGAAGGCTTTATGCTTGCGAAATGGCAAAGAAGAAATGATATCAATTGAAAATATCGTTGTCGATGATATCTTAAAATTGAAAATGGGTAATCAGATCATCAGCGACAGCATCGTAAGAGAAGGCTCTCTTGAGGTGGATGAATCCTTGTTGACAGGCGAGAGCCGGACAGTTATCAAAAATGAAGGTGACTTTTTATATTCCGGAAGCTTTGTAACAGGTGGCAATGCATGGGTACAGGTCGTTCATGTCGGCAATGATAATTATGCGGCCAAGATGACCAAAGATGCTAAGAAATATTCTAAATATCCTTCCGAACTCCGGGATATGCTGAATAAGATCATCAAATATATCGGTATTGCGATCATACCGCTGGGTATCATCCTCTTTTCCAAACAATATTTCATTTTACATGGTACCTTAAAGGACAGTATCTTAAATACCAGTGCCGCTTTGATCGGGATGATTCCGGAAGGATTGGTGATCCTGACAAGTATTGCCTTGGCGGTGGGAGTCATTAATCTGGCACGACATCATACACTTGTTCAGGAGCTTTACTGCATTGAAACGCTGGCTCGTGTCGATGTGCTTTGTTTAGATAAAACAGGTACGATTACTGAGGGAAAGATGATCGTTGACAGTTATCATTCAAACGATAAGCAATTTGAATCGATCATGAAAAACATGACGTATGATCTTGAGGATGCGAATGCGACCATTGAGGCTATCCGTGAACGTTTTTCACCTGAGAAAAGTTTTGATTGTGTTAAAACGATCCCATTTAATTCGTCTAAAAAGTATAGCGGCGTCATTTATCAAGATGCTGTCTATATCATGGGTGCTTATTCATTTATGATGAGCCATCCTGATAAAATCCAATTGGAAAAAATTGAAAAGGCCAGTGCAGAAGGTTTCCGTGTCATCAGTGTAGCAAAGACGACTCCACAAGATAAAGAGCTGAAAGATTTACAGTGGATCGGAGATATTTATCTTCTTGATAAGATACGTGAAGATGCAAGAGAAACACTCGATTATTTTAAAAAGCAGGATGTAGATATCAAGATCATCAGCGGCGATCATCCATTGACCGTCAGTCAGATTGCCCGGCGCGTTCATCTTGAACATTATGATTCTTATGTAGATGCATCACAATTAAACGATGATGAAATGGAAGCAGCTGCCAGCAAATATCATATTTTCGGCAGGGTCACTCCTAAACAAAAAAGAGCGTTGATTGCTGCTTTAAAAAAACAGGGACATTGTGTAGGCATGAGTGGTGATGGTGTCAATGATGTATTGGCCTTTAAAGAAGCCGATGTCAGCATTGCCATGGCCAGCGGCAGTGACGTGGCAAAATCAAGTGCTAATCTCGTACTGTTAGATTCCAATTTCGATGCATTGCCGGAAGTTTTATATGAAGGACGAAGAGTGATCAATAACATTCAGCGTGTGGCGACACTCTTTCTGACAAAGACGATCTTTTCTATTCTTTTAGCCTTTATAACGATCCTGCTGCCATTTGAATATCCGTTTGTACCGATTCATCTGACCTTTGTATCTTCACTGACTATTGGTATGCCGGCATTTTTCATGGCAATCGAACCTAATCGTAATCGTGTTGAAAAGAAATTCTTAGAAAATGTCATCAAGGTGTCCTTGCCAGCTGCTGTGAGCGTCATCTTATGTATTATCTATATCTATACGATTGCGGTAATGCAAGGCTTTAATTCTGAGGTAATCACCCAGTTGTCTGTCATTACGATTGCCATAAATGGCTGTATCGTATTGACGAAGGTTTCACATCCATTCACCTTATTAAGAAAGATCATTTTAGTCGTAGTATATTTAGGTATTGCCGGAGGGTTATTTTTAGCGCATGATCTTATCAGCATGCTTCCGATACGTTCTGCTTCTATCTTGTTCGATGTGTGTGTGATCGTATTGATCTTGCTTGCAGGTTCAACATTTGGAAGCAGGATTGTGGAAAAGCTATACAATCGAAAACAGTGATTCTTTTGTCATTAAAAAAAGCATTTTTTCTGATACAATAAAATTGGAGGAAGGCTTATGAATCACAAATATAAACCGGCGGATGAATTGTTGAAAAAAAGACAAGGTGTTTTATTTCAAAAAAGAAAGAGAAAAAGAAGAATTATATTCAGTACTGTCTTAATTGGGATTTTGTTGCTTATTTCTTTTATGAAATTAGAATCTGACCGAGAAAGACA
>NZ_CALVGS010000075.1 GCF_944327115.1 uncultured Traorella sp. | reverse complement strand
GGCCTGTATCCGCATTCCTATAGGTAAAGGGGTATGCGGCAGTGCCGTCAAGGAAAGAAAGGTATTGCGTATTGATGATGTCCATCAATTCAAAGGCCATATCGCATGTGATGGTGCTTCAAACAGTGAAATTGTATTGCCTATCTATAAAAATGATGAGGTCGTTGCGGTATTAGATATTGATTCACCTTTTTTCAATCGCTTTTCAAGTGAAGATGAAAAGATATTAAGTGAGATTACAGATTATATCGGTCATTTATTTTAGTCAATCCCAGGATTGACTTTTTATTATGCTCATGTCACATTTTCTCAAAAAAAGATTTCCGCCTGATGACGAAAATCTAAATAGAATTAAAATATTCATTTGCACATTCCTGTGCTGACTTAGCCGAATATAAACGGCAGAAGGATTTGCCCAGATCCGTAGCTTTAACGATCTGTTTATCTTCCATCAGCTTGCCTACTTCGTTGTAGCCTTCACTGCTAAGCTCCAGATCTAATATCTGGATCCAGCTCGTCGCTCCACTTTTTTCAATAGGACATGAATAGATGCGTATCGGACATTTCATCGTCTGATACTGTACCAGATGAAAAATTTCACAGCGATCATAATCCACCCCGATATTCACGACATAGCCGTTATATTCTCTGATCTTACCTAAAGGTGAATCCTGATTCATGCCAAAATGAAGCGGATGCTTCTCAATGATCAGTTTCGCATATTTGCCCCACGCCAGAAAAGACACCATGGGGTGGTTACTTCTCAGTACGGCATCATTGCGCATAAATTGAATCGCCACTTCACCCACTCCGCTTGGTGCGCTTAATTTCTTATTAAACGGCAATGCATTTCTCCTGGCCTCAGCCACCTGATCCCGCGGTACCTTCCTGATTTCTACAGGATCGCATAAATGACGGGTCGGGGCAGCCATCACAAGTGTTCCATCATAACCTACAAGCTCCATCAATGCTTCAATGATGCTTTGAGCACCACCGACCACATAGCGAAAGGGTTTCATGGAAGCAGACACATACAAAAGCATCCCCTTCTTTACACCGATTCTCTGCAATGCGGCTTTGATATCTTCTTTTGTCAGCATCTCTTCCATCTCTCCACCTCCTAGCGGTTATGCGCCAAACGACTTGCGGCACTCGCCGCGATCGCTCCTACGATATCATCTAAAAAGGTATTACATTGTTTTCCCTTTGAATTCAGCTTGTTAATGATCAAAGGCTTTACCTTATCAATATACCCATAATTTGTCAAAGCAATCGAACCATATAAATTACAGATGCCATAAGCCAGCACTTCATCAATTCCATATAATCCTTCATCTTTTAAAAGCATTTCTGAAAGCGGACCTTCTATCATTCCCTTTTCAGCACTTTTATCTAAAAATATTCCTGTCAGAATCGCATTCTGTACTTCTCTTTTATCCAGCACCGCCTCAACACCTTCCAAAGCCATCTCCACATTCAGCTGCGGATAATACTTGGACTGTAAAAAAACAACGCACTCGGCGATATCCTTTAGCTCTACGCCTCTTTCATTTAATAATCTTACACATAATTCCTTCATCTCATTCCTCCTTTTCTTTATTATAAGCCTTTTTACCTTAAATTGTAAGTAGGGTGCAGCAAGTTGGCAATTCAGACCCTTGAATCTAATTTCATCAAGTAAAAGACAGCTTGATTTGAATCATCTTCATCGACTTTAAATATAAAAGATTCTTCACTTGGAGAAAATGTATATTCAACCGTTTTATTTTCAAAAGATGTCTGATACACAGTTATCATTTTATCCATTATTTTCGCAATGCACCATGTCCCCGTTGAAAGATCACGATAAATAATCATATCATTCAAAACACCAAAACCCTGTAATCTAATTGGTTCTGATAAGACCATTTCTTTTTGAGTGCCTTTAACGATAAGCGAGTCAATCACATTATTTTCATATAATATAAGATAATCATCTGATATCATATACTCTTGTTCTTTTTCTAATTGATATGTATGATCCCCTGCTATCACTATTTTTTTATCTGTATCATTTTCAAACTGAAATATCAAAAAATCACTCGTCAGACTCATTTCAGACATCGTATAATTATCCATCAGATAAATCTTTTCTCCTCCGCTTACTTCACCATCCTTCACTTCATATATCACATATTCATTTTTATTTGCCCAATAAAGATACCATGTTTTATCCTTATGACTATAAAACTTATTCAATCCACCTCTTTGATATTCAGAAAGATCATTTGTATCATAAATAAAATCATCTTCAAATAAGTATTTTATTTTTCCATTCTTTAAATAATATACCTCAGAATGATAAACAAGTTGTTTATCATCATGGGATTCGGATGTATAAATCTCAATTTCATCATTTAATGTATTCGTATAAGAAACGACACAGGCATCACTATCCGTTTCAATCTTCTCACCTGTGTCTATATTGATTTGATAATATATGTTTTCTTTGTTTTCATTTCCAAATCCAACAAGACACATCGTTTTTTCATCAATCATATAAGCAGTGCTCATATTATAATCTTGATCATAAGTAAGCCTGCCTGCCTCTTCAATCGTATAACCTCTTTCAGTATATTCAACTTGAATCGTATCATCTTCACAAGCCACTAAAACGAAGCATAAAATCATTAATAAAATAATTTTTTTCATATTTTCCTTTCTATTCTTCTAATGTTAAAAGATATACTGTCACCGTATTTTGATCCTCATTAGCCACTAAGAACAAAGCTCTTTTCTCTTCTATTCCCCCAGGTCGAAAATTTAATTCAAATGGTGTATCATAAATCGTCATCTTTAAATCACGAATACTTGCGATACAATATGTTTTAGAATCTTTTGTATCAGGATAAATAAATATTGCTTCTTCATAAGACATTAAAAATATCCCATCCATATCAATTATTCGATTGAGATCATAGATTTTCTGGGTATTTCGATCTATCAGATAAGTTGTTTCTTGACTTTTCTGCTCGTTTAAATGCTCTACAAGAATATAATCTTCAAACACCCGATATGATTCATCTATATCCAAGATATATTCCTCATCTTGTAAGATCAGCCATATGTTCTCGTCATTTCGATATTCTACTTGCAGCTCACCATAAATCATATAACAGGAATATAACGTATATCCATTTTGTTCATAAGGAAAACTTTTTATTTCTTTCCAATCATCATCTTCCCTTTCATATAAAACAGCTTTATTTTCTTCGTCATCAAGCAAATATAAATGCTCTCCTGTCAAATCATAACCAATAGAAGTGCTTGTTCTTCCATCAGTGTCATTATAGTACATATCTTTCTCGTACAAGATCTTTTTCTCACCGTTTTGTTGACTATAATAGGTAACATGAAATCCTATCTGTTCTTCACCATCTTTTAAAATACTCCGCTCAGAAGAAATGTACCCATATTTACACTGATCACATGTCTCTTCAGACATATCATAAATAACATCTTCTTCAATTGCAACGACCTGCTTATTTTCTAAGTTGATTTCATAATAAAAATGAACATCTTGATCATAATATCTATAGTAAAGAATATCATCACGATTTGAGCTCCAAATAAAATAGCTGGTGCTTCCTGGCAGTGTTGCTATTTCTTCTATGGTATAACCTCTTTTTGTTTCCCTTACTTCTAATGTTTCTTCTTCACAAGCAGCCAGACCGAAGCACAATATTATCAATAATATAACTTTTATCATATTTTTCTTGCCTCTCCTATTCTTCAAGTTTCAAAAGATATACTGTTATCATTTTTTCTTCAGAATCATAATGAAAAAACAGAGCTCTTTTTTCATCAATTCCAATCACTTTATATGTATCTTCAAAAGGTGTTTCATAAATATTCATTTTCATTCCACTGATTACCGCGATATTATAAGTACTAATATAACCAACCATTTCTGGATAGATAAATGTAGTCTTTGACATTGGTTTAATTTGATCAAGCTTGATAATTCGATTCAAATCATATTTTCTCTGAGTAGTACGATCGATCAGATACGTTGTTTCCGGCAAATAGCGTTCATTAATTGTTTCCACAAGAATAAAATCATCACTTATCCAATACAAGTCATCTGCTTCTATTACATACTCTTCTTCTCCCAAGACCAAACGTGTATATTCATCACTGCTGTAAATAGCATTTAATCCATTGTCAATAGAACAATATTCAAGCTGATATTGATCTTGCTGATAAGGCAAACGTTTTATTTCCAGCCAGCTATCATCTACTCTTTCATAGAAAATGACCTCCGTTTCTTTTCCTTCTAATAAATATAATTTTTCATCTTCTTCACTATAACTCATATTAGAACGAAACATATTCTCACCATAATAATAGGTTTCATTATATAAGATGTTTTTATTCTTATCTTCTTGAATATAATAAGTGATCTTTTCTCCTATTGATTCTTTATTTTCATTCATTATATATTCATTATCAACATAAATGCATCCATATTTAGAATTTATACATTGATGGACATTATTTTCTTGATTATCTTTTATCTCTGTAACTCTTTCTCTAAATTCTTCTGTTTCTAAGCTCATTTCATAACGATAATAATGATCATTTTGATCATCACCTGTAAGAAAAAATATATCATCTTTAATACAATATGTATATCCACCATCACCCCATGGAAATATTCCTTTTTCTTCTATGGTATAACCTCTTTTTGTTTCCCTTACTTCTAGTGTTTCTTCTTCACAGCCTGTTATTGTCAGAATGAAAATTAAACTACTTATTATTATTATTGTTTTCCTTTTCATAACTTTTTCCTCTTTTTCTATATTATCTCATAAGTTTACTTGTAAGTAAAAACGTTTTCATTTAAAATAGGGGAGAGGTGAATTTTATGAATAAAGAGGAAGCATTATCCTTTTATAAGCAATATCGTGATAAGTGCAACGCTTATCAGTTAGCAGAAACAACGATCTTTTTTGATATGTCCACCATTGCTCCTGAAAATGGCAGTGATTATCGTATCAAGATGATGTCTTTATTGGGCGGCGAAGCTTTTGATTATCAGACAGCTCCTGAAAATATCG
>NZ_CALVGS010000074.1 GCF_944327115.1 uncultured Traorella sp. | reverse complement strand
TCATAATATTCATCACCGACACGTGCCACAGAATCTTCTGTCTGTATCTCGCTTGCTGCAGCCTTAGTAAAAGAAGCAGAAACTGACAAGGCAAGCATGAGACATAGACTCACAGAAATAATTCTCATGATCTTTTTCATATATCTTTCCCTTTCCGAAAATGTTATATACACGAAAACCATTTACAACAATAAAAGCTTTGTGTAACCAAGGACCTGATCGACAATTGTATTTTTTGTTATACAGTTATATCTTGAACAATCAAGCCTCTGTTTAACATCTTCCTACATTTAAATTTTAACACAAAAATAAGCGTTTTCAATAACATTTGAGTAAAAAAACTATATTTTTCGTTCATTATTTATATATTCCTACATTTCCTTGTACTATAAATCCAGTAAAATTATATTAATTTATTTTATTTTCATTGGGATTTTTATAGATTTTATGGATATATCATAGTAGAGGGATATTCATCTAATCGGGCTTTACTTATCAAGTATGTAAGTCCCAAGGCTTGTGAGATAGAAAAAGGCACCTGAGCCTACAGGTTTATCGATTGCAGAAAGGCAAAGGTACTGATATGGTAGATTTGATAAAAGAAATGCGCCTGCTGATTCACTCAATCAGACGGCTTCTTGAAATCATGATAAAGCTGTCTTGTAATAAAAAAGAAAGATAGTTTACACCCATAAAAACTATCTTACAGCTTTATTATAGATAGAACTTTCAAAAACTTCAAGATGCTTTTCAAAAAAAAAGATTCCTCTCATCATGAGAAGAATCTTAGATTTATTAAATTTCGTTAGCTGCGTTATATCCGGAACGAATGGCTTCCGCAATACTTGCTGTCCTGTCACCTGAACAATCACCTACATAAGTGAGAGGTGTGGTAACACCTTCAACATCCAGCGTGTTCTTCTTAGAACCAACAGCCATGACAACCATATCACAATCAATTTCCACATCTTTTCCTTCTGCGGTATTGGTTGCCAATACTTTCTTGCCATCATTCGTAATGCTGTTTACTTTGGTATTCACATACTGAGTTACACCATGCTTTGTAAAGTCAGTCATGATCAATGGTAAGATCGTTCCAGACTCACCATTAGCGATCTTATCCATCATTTCGATGATCGATACCTGGCAGCCTTTTTCAAGCAGATATTCAGCAGTTTCCGTACCTACAAGACCACCGCCGATAACAGCACAGTGACCACTTACTTCTACCTTACCTGCCAATACATCCCAGCTTGATACGACATTGCTGGAATCGGCACCCGGAATCGGTAAATGCAAATCATGGGCGCCCACAGCGACGATTACCGCATCCGCATCATTCATGATGTCTTTTGTTGCCTCTGTATTCAAATGTACATTCACATTTAAACGAGGAAGGATCTTTTCATAATATTCAACTGAACGCATGATCTCAGCTTTTCTCGGAGGTACAGCTGCCAGATGGATTTGACCGCCGATATGATCTTCTTTTTCATAAACATCCACTTTATGACCGCGAAGTGCTGCCACACGGGCTGCTTCAAGACCGGCAATACCGGCACCTACGATCACGACATGCTTGCTCTGATCGCTTGGCTTGATAAAGATCGTTCCTTCATCACCGTTTTCCGCATTCAATACACAAGAAATATATTTACGTCCCTGAATGGCATCCACGCATCCCTTATTACAGTTAAGACATTCACGGATCGGTTCGCCTCTTTCAGCCTTTACTGCGATATCCGGATCACATAATAAGGAACGTCCATAACCGATCACATCGGCTTCACCGTTATTTAAGATTTCTTCACCGGCTTCTACGCTGACAACACGTCCGACAGTTGCCACAGGAATACTAACGGCTTCCTTTACACGTTTACAGATCGGTAATGTCCAGTTATATGGAACGGTACCCATTGGTGGAATCGTATCACCCATATTGCCTGTGTGGTTTGCCTGAGCCACCTGAATCATATCGACACCGGCTTCTTCCAGTTTCTTCGCAAACAGGATACCTTCTTCTTCATGCAAACCGCCTTTGCCACGATCACTGCCATCTGCATTCTTAGTGATGAATGGCAGCTTATATTCGATCATCAATGACGGAGCTGCTTCTTTGATTGCTTTAACTACTTCCAAGGCATAGCGAACACGATTTTCAAAAGATCCGCCATATTCATCCGTTCTGTGATTCAAGACAGTTGAACAAAGAGAACCTAATAAACGATCCCCGTGTACTTCGATCGCATCCACACCGGCTTCCATCGCTCTTCTTGCACACTGCGCAATAGAATGTTTGATATCATCTAATTGTTCTTTAGTAGCTTCGCTTACAAAGTGCTGCATATCATGATGCAATTTCGCATAAGCATCTGCCGTTACCTTCTTGGACTCTGCCATCTTTGCTTCAAAAGTAGCCATATCGCCTGCTTCTTTTGCTTTCTGGGCTGCTACACCGGCCATTCTGGCAGCCATGATCATTTTTCCTACACCCGGAACATCATATTCAGGATGGAAGATCTGTAAAGCTAATTTACAATCATATTGATGTAATGAATCTGCCAGTTTCTTAAATGTAGGAATCTGAGAATCATCACAGAGCTTTGGTGTCGGTGAAGCCGTATTGACAGGTGCAACATCACCGATAACGACATAAGCTACACCGCCCTTTGCCAATCGGGTATAAAAATTAAAGCTTCTTTCACCGATGGAACCATCTCTTTCCTCATAACCGGTTGTCAGAGGTGGAAACATGATACGATTTTTTAATGTCAGATTACCGACTTTGATTTCTTCTAATAATTTCATAAGTACCTCCTATTATAATTGCTTGGCGATTTCATATCCTTGAGAAATCGCATCTTTGATATTGCCGACCTTATTGGCATCGCCAATGAGGTGATAGCTGGCATTTGCTTTCTTCAACATTTCTTCTACGCTTGGATCACACTTGTAACCTACCGCAAAGACGAGCGTATCCGCATCATTGATGCAATGCTCAACACCATCCTTGACATAATAGATCTTATCAGCCTCCGCTTTTGTTACCTTCGCTTCACAGATCATCTTGACTCCTTTACGCATCATACGCTGGACTAAAAGGCTTCTTCCCGGTCCGCTTTCATTCATCATGATGCCCTTTGCCATTTCCAATACGATGATCTCACGATTTCGCGGATATAGATCATTGACCAGCGGTGCAAGATAATCTGCGGTTTCACAGCCAACGCTGCCGCCACCTAAAACAACGATCTTTCTTCCAGGGAAGGCTTTGCCTGTCAGAATATCATCTGCACTCATCCATTGTTTAAAGTCCGTCAGGCTGTCAAGGATGACAGGTTTGGCTCCCGTAGAGGCAATGACCTCATAACCGGCAAATTCATTTGTCAACATATCTTCATCAACAGCAGTATTATAGCGAATGTCAACATGCTCCTGTTCCAAACGGCGCTTCATGAATTTAACGACCCTTGTCAGATCCTGTTTGCCAATCGGAACCGAGGCTGCTTTCAATGCACCGCCCAGCTCTTCATTTGCTTCACAAAGAACGACATGATGACCTCTTCTTGCGGCAACATAGGCTGCTTCCATACCGGCAGCACCACCGCCGATGACCAACACATCCTTCTTCACTTCGGCAGCTGTCAATGTATCCTCGTTTTCAAGTTCAAAAGAAGGATTGACCGTACAGGAAACACGCTTGCCGAACATGATGCCATTCAGACAGCGCAGACAGCCGATGCATGGACGGATATCATCCTCTCTTCCTTCTCTTGCCTTATTCGCAAATTCAGGATCACATAAGTTCGCACGTCCGATCATGCAGGCATCTGCCTTGCCATTGGCAATCAGCTCTTCCGCAATCCAAGGCTCTGTAATTCTTCCTACCGTTGCCACCGGAATGGAAACATACTTTTTGATCTCAGCTGATAAAGCGGCATGAGAACCCATCTTCGTTCCCGGTGCAGGTATGGAGCTTCCGCGGGCAATCGTCGTACCTCCGGACACATGAAGCATATCAACGCCTGCTTTTTCCAATTGCTTGGCCACATAGATCATATCATTGATATTCAAACCTCCGTCACTGTATTCATCACCTGAAATACGTACATCAATGATAAAATCCTTACCGCACTTACGACGTACCTCATCGATCACTTCCAAGGTCAATCTCAGCCGTCCGTTGATATCTCCGCCATACTCATCGACACGCTTATTATACAACGGTGAGAGGAAGCCTCCCAAAAGTCCGTGCGCATGAGCGGCATGAATTTCCACACCATCACCGCCTGCCTGCTTCACACGATAAGCAGCTTCACCAAACTGACGGATGATCACCTTCAGTTCTTCCTTTGTGACAGGACGTGGTGCTTCTTTCGCATAATATGGACCTACATGACTCGGTGCGATCAGCTGCGGGGTACCCGGAATCGGAAAGGCCATGTAAGCAGGATGAAATAACTGAGGCAAAATCTTTGCACCATATTCATGAACGCCATCCACCAGCTTCTTCCATCCTTCAATAAATGAATCATCATGAATCGACATATCACCCGGAAGATATACATAAGTAGGCTCAACGGTAACGACCTCCGTCACAAACAGACCGACACCGCCTTTCGCGCGAGCCTTATAATGCTCCACCAGCTCATCTGTCACATATCCTTTATTTCCCAGATTTGTTGACAAAGGTGGCATGAAGATTCGATTTTTCACAACTGTTTCACCTATTTTGATCGGTGAAAACAAATGTGGATATTTATCCATCGCTATCAACTCCTTTACGATTTCATTCTAACATACTTTGTGCATTTTTTCACCAATATATCTTGATAGTAAAGGTCATTTTTTGTCATGAATACTTACTTTATTTTTAAAACATGAACAAAAAAAGACGTCTTATTCAAACGCCTCTATTCTTCAAATGCCAGACAAATACGATCCTTTTCCACAACAAACCGGTCCGCCTGCTTTTTCATCATCATCGTATAGCCCTCTGCCTGCTTCATCAATACGATTCTTTCATCTTCATATAAATATGTATCCTTTTGAATCAGATGTGCCAATAAAGAAAGCTGTTTTTTATCCAGTGCCATTTCCTGGTCACGATGTTCTTCATCATATTTCCTATTACGTACAAACTGCTTGCGATAGCTGCTTGGCAAAATACCATACATCTCTTTAAAAGCCATCGTATAGGCCTTGGCATTCGGCATACCGCAATCCCTGGCAATCTCCTCGATCGTATGCTTTCCCTCAAGCAGTGCCTCAAGCGAAGCTCTTAAACGCACATAAGAGAGATATTTGACAAAAGGGATCTGATTATATTTTTTAAATAGCTTTGAGGTATAAGAGGTACTGAAATTCAAGGTTTTCGCAAGATCCTTCAAATGCAGATCCTCCTGATAGTGATGATCGATATAGCGAATGGCCTTCATATAGTTTTCATTATGCTGAGAGGAAAGCGGTAATTGTTCGATCGAATACTTGCGGGAATCCGAAGCAATCGCCATCAGCTCCATCATCAGCTTATTCAATTCAAATAAATTATAATCCTTCTTCTGAAGCAATCCGATCAGCTGGCCCATACACCTTTTAAAAGCATCCAGCATGTCTTTATGACGCTTTTCTGTACAGATCATTGAAAGAAATGAGTTTTTATGTCCTGCCATCGATGAAGGAAGCTTTGAAAAATCAATATGTATCGTTAAGACCACATTCTCATCTTCCCCATGGCAACAGATCTTATGAATCTCATCAGGAGCGATCAAGGCCAATTCATGCTCCCGCAGCAATTCTGAAAAATGCTCGGTAATGACCTCATACTCCCCTTTTAATACATAACAGATCTCAAGGCTTTGGATACGTGAAAAAACGACCCGTTCAAAGCTATTGATGCTTAAGCTCAAGGGATACCCGAATTTCTGACCGGAAAAATCATAATAATAATCCATATTCTGCATATCCAATTCCTCCACTATTCTTCTTCATTCACCTTGCGCAACCCTTCAAGCATACGATGCCCGCTTCTTCCCTGCTTTGACTCATATTCCTTCAGACCTGTTTCACAAACATAAGCCACTTCCTTTTCAAATTCACGTGCCGATATACGCAATGCCCTCTGTCCTGAAATGATGAGCTGTTCCAATGAATCACTCGTAGCTACCTGAACCAGATAATCCTGACTCATTTCATGGGTCGCTTTTTCAATATAGGCATCAGCAGTCTGCGCTGTTTTGGTATAAACGATATAAATGCTGCCATTATACGTCATACTGCCGATATTATCTTTTACCTTATATGCATCAAACACCAAAATCAACAGACATTTACGATATCCCTGATAACTTGACAACAGATCGATCAAGCGACTCCTAGCCGCATCCAGATTATCTTTCGCCAATAAAGCCAGCTCCTCCCAGGCATGAATGATATTATATCCATCCACCAACAGACAAGCCTTCTTCACCTCTTTTTTTATATCGATCTTTTCTTCATCATCTCTTCTATTTGAAGGACGATACAGACGTGTTTCGACTTTTCCATAGGTACGCTCATAAACTCTTAAGACTTCCTCTTCATCTACCTTTCTTGGCTGATAAGGACGATACTTATCCGCATCGCTGCGGAATACCTTTTTAATATGCATATATTCCTCGACCTTGTCATAAGGTACGAAAAAGCCGGCTCCATTGCGGCAGAAAACAGAACCACACGGATTTTCAGTATCACGGTCACAATCATAACCAATAGAAGCAACGACTTCATCCTGATCCACGCATTCCTCATAGCCTGCAAGACTGCAAATCAGCTTTCCGCGACCCTTGGTATAATTCAACACCTCTAATTGATAATTACGCATGAGCCTTACAGGAGCCTTCCCGCTTAAAACGCTCATCTCCCCCTGATTATCTTCTACTTGAAACGTACCATGCATCTTTTCAATATCAAAAATGGCACGGCTTAAAACATGAGCAGGAAGCATTAACCGGAAAGCATAATAAGGTTCCAAAAGCAAACACGTCGTGCTTCTCAACCCCTGTCGGACTGCACGGTAGGTCGCTTCTCGGAAATCACCGCCCTCAGTATGCTTCGGATGAGCCTTTCCAGTCAACAGCGTTATTTTCATATCCGTAATGGCTGAACCGCTCAACACTCCCCGATGTACCTTTTCCTCAAGATGGGTCATGATCAATCGCTGCCAATTTTTTGCCAACACATCCTCACTGCACCGATTCTCAAAAACAAGTCCTTCACCTCTTTTTAAAGGCTCTAAAAGCAAATGTACCTCCGCATAATGACGCAAAGGTTCGAAATGTCCGACACCTTCGACTGCTTCTGTGATCGTTTCTTTAAAGATCACGCTTCCCTGATCAAATTCAACCGGTACTGAAAAACGTTCAAAGATCAAATTCTTTAAAATTTCGATCTGTACCTCACCCATGACCTGAAGATAGATCTGCTTCGATTCTTCGTCATAGCTCACCATCAATTGCGGATCCTCTTCACTTAGCATCTTTAAATTTCTGACCATTCCTACGACATCACATGCTTTTGGCAATAAAAGACGATATTTCATATAACTGGTCAAAAGAGGGGCATGTGATGTTTTTTCATAACCCAGGGAATCATAGATCTGGAGTGAATTTAAACCACTGACAGCACAGATCTCACCTGCATCGACACTTTGTACGCTTTCAAAACGATCTCCCGAATAAAGACGAATCTGATCTGCCTTTTCATCATTGATCTTTTCTTTGACCTTTAGGCTGCCACCGGTAATTTTCATATGTACCCATTTTTTATGATCCTCATGCGTGATCTTAAATACACGGGCACCAAACTGTCTCGGATATGTCTTTTTTATCGTATAAGCATCTAAGATATCTAAAAGGCGTTCCACCTGATCCCCTTTTAAGGCACTTCCAAATACACAGCCAAAAAGATGTAACGACACGATTTCCTGTTGAATGTCCGTATCATCGATTTCATGTGCCATATATTTCTGAAGCATTTCATCACTGCTGGTAGCCATCTGTTCAACAGCTTCCTCCATTGATAAAGTCACATCTGTGATCCTCATATCTAAGCGATGCAGATCTTCCATCAGCTTTTCTTTTGTCAGATAACTGATATCCATCTTATTGACAAAAATGAATACCGGTCTCTGATAATGCATCAAAATACGCCAGATTGTTTCTGTATGACTCTGTCCCCCGTCACACCCATTGATCACTAAGATAGCAGCATCCAATACAGATAAGCTCCTTTCCATTTCACTGGAAAAATCAACATGACCGGGTGTATCAATTAAGGTAAAACGGGTATTTTTCCAAGAAAAACGAGCCTGCTTTGAAAAAATCGTAATACCACGATCTCTTTCTTGCGGATCATAATCCAAAAAAGCATCCTGATGATCCACTCTTCCTTTTTTTCGTATAGCTCCTGTCAGATAAAGAAGACTTTCCGACAATGTTGTCTTACCTGCATCTACATGAGCCAAAATTCCTATGACCTGATGATTCATATGTACATTATAATATTGAATAAGAAAAGAAAAAAGAGTTTTTTCAAACTCTTTATAATACTTTCCTTGACTGCCAGCCTTGATAAGTACCATGATGCTTAATAGCCTGATTTGCAAGATAATAAACATTCACCAATAATTCACTGCGGCTGATCGGTGCAATATGCA
>NZ_CALVGS010000073.1 GCF_944327115.1 uncultured Traorella sp. | reverse complement strand
TAGACTCTCAGATCATGAAGAATGATGTTCTTCAGATCAGGGAATTCACGGTAATAGAAACGGTTGGAAAGAGAAAAGACTTTCATGATGCCTCCTTGATAGAAAAAAGAGAATTCACACAGATATTGTATCATAATAGTAACTATAATGATACTATAATTTTAAATAAATAACACATAATATCAAAACATAAATTAAACTTAACTTTTTTTCATTCTCTTTCATTATCTTTCTGCCCATCAAAATTGAAATTTCCTAATATACAAAAAAAACGCACAGAGTGCGTTTTACTGGGCAATGACGTAATAATTTCTTTTGCCGCGCTTAATAACCGTCTTATTATCAAAAAGAGCGTTTTCTTTAGAAATGATCGCTTGAGGATCCTTGATCTTTTCTCCATTCACCTGAATCGAACCCTGTGAAATCCATTCTCTTGCCTCTCTTTTGCTGCTGGCGATATGAGCTTCCACTAAAACATCACACAAGGTCTGAGCATCGGTTACATCAGAAGATTCAAAAGTAGAAAGGGCATCCTTGATCTCATCCTCTTTCAGTTCCGTGATATTTCCTCTGAACAATACTTCGGTGATACGCAACGCCTTCTGAAGTTCCTCTTCACCATGAAGGTCACGGACAACTTCCGCTGCAAGAGCCTTCTGGGCTTCACGCTTGTGAGGTTCAGTCTTCATCTTTTCTTCCAAAGCTTCAATTTCTTCTTTAGATAGGAAGGTCAGAGTTTTCAGATAATCGATGACCTTGCTGTCTTCACTATTCACCAAAAACTGATACATTTCATAAGGAGATGTCTTTTCACGATCCAGCCAGATCGCCTTTCCCTCGCTTTTTCCAAATTTAGTACCGTCAGCTTTAGTAACCAGCGGCATCGTAAAGGCATAAGCTTCTTTACCAAGCTTCTTGCGAATCAATTCGATACCGGCTGTCATATTGCCCCACTGATCTTGTCCGGCCACCTGCATGATACAGTTTCTGCTTTCATAAAGGTGCAAAAAGTCAAGAGCCTGAATGATCATATAAGAAAATTCAGTATAAGTGATTCCCTCATCCAATCTTCTTGAAACGATATCTTTATTCAACATATAGTTGATATTAAAATGCTTCCCATAATCTCTTAAAAAATCAATGAAGTTGATATCCTTGCACCAATCAAAATTATTAACGACCTCAAATCCAAAAACCTCAGATGCCTGCTTGGTCAATTTTTCGATATTGTGTGCAACCTCTTCCTTAGATATCATGGCCCTTTCTGCAGTAGGCTTCGGATCTCCGATCAGCCCGGTAGCCCCTCCTACCAAAAGAATCGGATTATGTCCTGCTTTCTTCAATCTTTTCGAAATCAAAAAAGATGAATAATGACCGATATGCAAACTGTCACCGGTAGGATCGGTTCCGATATAAAAAGTAATTTTTTCATTGTTTAAAAGATCTCTGATCTTAGGCGAGCTGCAGTCCTTGATAAGTCCTCGCCATTCTAACTCTTCATACAAATTCATAATTTCCTCCCTGAAAATAAAAAAGCGTCATCCAAGGACGCTTTACGTGGTACCACCTTAGTTCACATCAAATGTGCACTCATATCGTTAACGCCGATATACGTCTTATTCTCATAAGCAGCTCCAAGGTGTATTTCTATAGTCACATTATGATTTTCACCAGCCATCATATCTCTGAAAAGTGATCCTATAGCTCTTGTCTCTTCAACGCTATTTTGTTGTTTTACGAGCAGTATAAATATAACTTAATTCGATTTCTTTGTCAATAACTTCATTTTCATCATGCAGCATCTTTGTCATGACACGCATCGCTACGGCACCCAGATCATAGTCAGGGATCTTGTAAGATGAAATCTGAGGACGTGCCATCGAGTTATACTTACTGTCATAAACACATATAATTTCCATATCATCCGGGACTGAAATACCATTTTCATTGGCTGTATTCAGCACGGCCATAGCCTGTGAATCACGATATGCCAGTACCATCTGATGAGTATGCGTCTTAAAATATTCCTTTAAATACAAATAAGAGGAACGATATTCCTTAGGAATCTCCACATACTGATCAAAAACAAGTCCTCTTTCTTCAAATGCCTTCTTGACACCGCGTAAAAGCTGACGAATATAAGAAGGATTTTTGCGGTCTTCTATGAGCGCAATATTTTCAATCCCCTTATCCAAATACTTCACTGTCGTTTCATAAGCCAAGTTCTCATAATCGATAAAGACAGATCCTATCATTTCATCCGAGATCCTGTTTCCGATCACGACGATAGGGATCTGATAGCTGTTAAGCGTTGCCAGCTCATTCCGATTCAGCTTATCATTGAAGATGATGACACCATCTGCCCTTGACTTAATAATGTTATCGATCACATCCTCCATCTGTGTGATACCTTCGCTCACCGAATGCAATACGATATTATATTTATAGATCTTAGCTACATCCAAAAGTCCGTTGATCACTTGTCCCGTCATAAAGATGCTTGTTCCCGGAACGACCAGTGCGATGGTCGTTGTCTTCGATAACGCCAGGCCCTGTGCAATCGCATTTGGCTTATATCCAAGCTTATTGATCGCTTCTTCAACCTTAAGACGTGTATCTTCACGCACGACATCACTGCCATTGATCACGCGCGAAACAGTAGCCAAGGAAACATTCGCTTCTTTCGCAACATCATAAATTGTAATTCTCTTCATCTTCATCACCTGCCCATCATTGTTCTTCTTTGTCATCCAAAATATTCTTCAGTCCTTCATAAGCGCTTGTCGCAACATTTAAGATACCCTTTTTCGTTGCTTTGATGCCCTTTTGCACCTTATCATCATGAATTACTTCAACTACTTTATCGCTCACTGTATCGATCGTCTTAGCGACCTTCTCATTTTCCAGAATATTGCCGACACCGCTTTCTACACCGGCATAGATCTTTTTTGAAAGCTCTACGACCGTTTCTTTACCGCTTGCCAGCTTTTCCTGCAATTGAGGATTGTTTTTGATATCATGGACGACCTGAGAAGTCTTATTTACCAGCTGATTCATTTCATTAATAAACGTATCTTTCATTTCCTGTGCTTTTTCAGAATTTTTATTTTCCGCATACCATGCCTTAAACCTTTCAAAAGCCTTGTTCATTTCTTCAATCACATTTTCGATTAATTTTTTGATCTTAGAATCATCATCGTCATCATCCAATGTGATGATCTTATATTTCAGTTCTTCCTGAATTTTTTCGATATCCTTATTGTTATTATTTTCCATGTTTTCTCCTTTATTCATCCTGTATAGGGACATTTGTTTTCGATGAAGCATCTGCTTCATCAGCACTCATATCAACATCACTTTCAAATTCCTTATTCTTCCCGTCCTTATGAATAAGATTCATCAGCCATTCCTTTAAAGCACTTATCGTTTGAAACAAGCTCAAGGAAATACTTTTCAAAGACTCCTTTGTCAATTCATGCACCTGATCGATACTTTTTGATATTTCACCCACTGTATGAAGCGGTACATCCAGCTTCCTTAGCTGCATATTTGCCTCATCAAGCGTTTTAGCGGCACTCTTTAAACAAATGATAAGATTCCTTACCATGATGATCAGATAGATCAGCAAAACAACTCCTAACATTGGCAAGATCTTTAAACAGATGTAGCTCAATGATTCAAAAAACTGTTCCAGTTGCATATGTTCACCTCATTATTATAAATATACCTTATTCTGTAAGCAATTTCAAGAGCAATGAAAACTTTTTACAAGATCTTTCCACTTATAAATATCTTTTGAACTCATAAATAAATAAACGACATTCTCTTCTCTGCTTAAGATACGGGCATTTTCTTCTGTTTCATCCATGACCCTGCAGTTTGGAATCAGCTTCGCCAAATCATAAATATCAATATCGATGCCCTCTTCTTTTTTAGCGTTTTCCGGGAAAGGACAAAGGATGACCTCATCTGCCTTCTGCAAGCTCTCTGCGAAATCATTCATAAAAGCATAGATGCGTGAATAACGATCCGGCTTAAATACAGCAACAAGCTTCTTGTCAGGAAACTTAATACGAGCCGCTTCAATCGTCAAGGCAATGGCAGTCGGATGATGAGCATAATCATCAATATAGATCTGAGTACCCTTGCTTTCGATCGCAAAGCGTCTTTTTGCACCTTTAAATGTTGACATTTGTCTTTGCACCACGTCTGCCGGAATGTTCTCGCAATATGCAAGTGCAATCACGGCCAGCGTATTCCAGCACAGATGAATACCTACATAAGGTAAATCAAAATGGCCATAAAGCTTACCATGGATCACGACATCAAATGTCATGCCGTTTTCATCCTCCTTGAAATCAACGGCCCTGACATCACACTTCTCATGCAATCCATAAGTAAGTACAGGACGCTGAAAATCCATGCTTTGAATATTTTGATCATCTCCAAATACGATCAATTGTTTTTTTACCTGTTTTCCGAAATCGATAAAGGCGCTTTTATAGTCATCCAGATCACGATAATAATCGATATGATCCAGATCAACGCTGGTAATGATGGCATAATCAGGATGATACGCCATAAAATGACGCTGATACTCACAAGATTCAAGTACAAAATAATGAGCATCCTTTTCCATATCACCTCTGCCGTCACCAATGAGAAAGCCGGTAGGCTTAACTGCCGACAGCAAATGAGCCAGCATGCTTGTCGTCGTTGTCTTGCCATGCGTGCCCGCAATAGAAATCGAAGTATATCGATCCACCAATTTTCCCAAATATTCATGATAATAATATACTTCGGCATTCTTTAATGATTTTGCCTTCTTTACTTCGACGTTCGATTCATCAAAAGCATTGCCGATGATGATCGTTTCACCTTCATTGATATTTCCTTCATCAAATGATGTAATTTTTATATTTCTTTCCTCCAAAGGCTTTTGCGTAAAAATATATTTATCAATATCGCTTCCCTTGACCTCTTCTCCCATATCATTCAGAATGCATGCCAGTGAAGCCATACCGCTTCCTTTGATTCCTATAAAATGTACCACATTGCTCCTTCTTTCTACTCATTGATCGACTTATTATCACCAAACAGTGAAAACTGTACGCAATCATCGCTCTCTTCTTCACCACTGATCAGCTCTTCCAAAGGAATATCATCCTTCCAGTCATCTTCCTCGATGACCGGCATATCCGCCTGCTTATTTTCCTTGATTTTCGCAATTGCTTCCTGTTCATGAACATTCAGCTCAGCCTGTCCGTAAATAGGTGAGATCACAGTTCCCAGACCGTCTTTTTTCTTTGTAACAGGGGAAGACGGCGCCAAGGCCTCGACCTTTTTTCCTTCACCCTCACCAAACATCGGAGAAATCACTGAATTGATCTCAATGTCACGCTCTTTCTTCTCGCTGACAGCTCTTTCAGGACGCTTTGTTTTTATTTCAGCTGCCTTTTCTTTTTTCGGCTCATCCTTAAGCTGTATATTAAATTCTGTTCGCAGCAAGACCTCATCATGATCCTCTTTCTCTTTTACAGCTAAAGTTTCACTCTTTTCAGGACTTCGCTGAACATTGCTTTGGACCATCGGCTTATTTGGAGCTTCAGAGAGAATATCTTCAAAATCATCCACTTTTGTGAAATCGATCTGTTCAAGCTTATCTTCTTCTACGACAACATCTTCTTCATCAAACAATAAATTTTTCAGCCACTCAAACATCCTTTAACCTCCTTAAGTCATCCATGATCCCTATTTTTCAAGCATCGAGCTTAAGAAATCATCGATTTGTTCTTTTGTCTTTCTCAATTTGCTGACAAATCGTCCAATTTCCTTTCCCTGTCTGTAAACAACAAAAGAAGGAATTCCCATGATCTCATGATCGATACAAAGATCGATATAGGCATCTCTGTCAACATATACAAATACATACTGGGAATATTTTTTTATCAATTCAGGAAGAAAAGGCTTGATATATACACAGTCCGGACACCAGTCGGCACTGAATACAAAAACATGGGTCTTATCTTCCTGGATCAATTCATAAAACTGTTCTTCACTTTCTAAAACATCCATCATTTCTTTCATAATGACTCCTTTACTTATTCACTTTGCCCTTCGATCAATTCTGAAAGAGAGCCGCTATCCGGAAGCTCCTTATTAAATTCATCCAGATCGCTCATGACAGAATCTGAAGAGCTTCGCAGAGAATACTGCGCAATCACCTCATCAGAATCATACTGCAGGGATTTCGCAATAATAAACATTGAATGCACCAGTGGCTGGATCTGTACTGCTCTTAAGACAGCTGTAAAATTTACATATTCCATATCTAAAAGCAACAGATAGCTTCCATCCTCAAGCTCTGTGATCTGACACTCATATTTATGGTAACGATGATCGCTGCCTTTAAAGGTACCGGTAACATCATAAAATAAATCTGAACTTTCATTTTCCACCGGCTCTTCCAATTCATAAGTGGTTGATGCCTGATAGTAATCATGGATCACTACTTCATTTGGATTAAAATTCATGATGAATCTTACGCCATCTTTCATGAAAAGTGAGCTTAAAGGGTTCGACTGCAAACGTCCGACATCTTTAGGAAGATAATATGAATAAAGAGGCTTATTCATTGTGGTATAAGATATTGGAGCCTGATCAGAAAGCTCATGAAATTCATTTGTAAGCTCGCTTTTTAAATCAGCTTCATTTACCTGACAACCGCATAGCAGCAGCGCCAGCCATAGACATGCCACTTTTTTCATATGTCACATCCTTTCTTATTTACGCCAGATTCCCCGATATATCGGATGATCCTGTTTCATAAATTTTAATTCATATTCGCTGATGGCATCTTCAGGATGATCTTCCTTACGAAAATCTAAATAAACTTCCTCTAAATGAAAACGACATTCCTGAAATTCAAGCAGCGAAAATTCAAAAAGCTGTGTATTATCTGTTTTCATGATTACTTTTCCATGATCACTAAGCAGATTGCGATATACTTCTAAAAAGGTACGATAAGTAAGTCTGCGCTTCGTATTTCTTTTTTTCGGCCACGGATCAGAAAAATTCAAATGAATGACATCCAGTTCTCCCTTTTCAAACCACTCATTTAAATCCTTGGCATCCTGACAGATAAATAAACGGTTTTTCTGAAAACTGCCCTCTGCTTTTTTTAACGCTAAAGCAGCAATGCTGGTATTTCTTTCAAGACCGATCCATCCTTCATTCGGATACTGTTCGCTCATCGCCAGCCAGTAATCCCCCTTCCCGGAACCAATCTCAAGATGCAATGTATCAACCTGAAGAATTTCTTTCCATCTGCCTTTATATTCATTCGGCTTTGCCACATAAGATGGCTGTGTAGGCAAATAATCCTTTGCCCATGGAAGATTTCTGACGCGCATATTATTTACCCAAAGTTTCTAATGCAGCAGCATAGATAGCAATGCTCGTCAGCATCTCTTCGATATTGATCGCTTCGTCGGCCTGATGCGGACCGCCAATAGTCAATGTTGTTTCTAGAGGACGTGGAAATTCCGGACCGAAAGCAACACAATTCGGTAATTTACGTGCATAAGTTCCGCCGCCCATTGTCATAGCAGGCGTAAAATCATCCTGTGAATACTCTCTGTAAACCTGCATCAGCTTTTGAATAAAATCGCTGTCAGGATTCAAAAACAAAGGCTTGCTGTCAGACAGACACTCTACGCTTCCATCAAGGCCCGCCTCTTTCAAAGCCTTTCTCATGCCTGAAGTCACTGTTTCACAGGTAGTATCATTTGGATAGCGTATATCTAAAATCATCGAAATTTCATCATCATCGATACGGATGATTCCCGTATTACAGCTTAAAGGTCCCATATAAGCACCCTCAATACCTATTTGTGTCTTATATCCGCGAACATCCATTAACATCTGTGCCAAACGCGTCAACTGATCATCCTGATACACGCAGCCTACAAAATTTAATAAATGCAAGCCCGCATTGACACCCATCCAAGGAGTAGAAGCATGCGCAGAAACACCATCAAGATGGATCTTCGTCATACCCTTTTCTTCTGAAAGAGAACCGCTTAGACCATTTGCTTTCAAATAAAAATCAAATTCCTTCCCATAATCGAAATCATTTACATAAGCATCCGCTTTTCCGATAACGACATTCATGCGTTCACCTGCTTGCATCGATTTAATAGGAGTATCATTTTTAAATTTTAATTCAAGGCTCATGATTCCCTTTTCACCGTAGATCACAGGAAAAGAAGCATCCGGAGTAAAGGAAAAAGAAGGCAGTTTTTCATGCTTGCAGTAATACTCCATACACTGCATGCCACTTTCTTCATCACAACCGCAGATCAGCTGGATTTTCTTATTTAATTTTATTCCATTATCTTTTAAGATCCTCATTGCTGTCAATCCGGCAATCAACGGTCCTTTATCATCCAATACCCCTCTGCCGAACATAAAGCCTGCTTCCTCTTCACAGCCCAGCGGATCGCGTGTCCATCCATCACCGATCGGAACGATATCCAAATGAGCAAGTATGCCAATCGAATCCTCTTGATCTCCATATTCGATCACACAGGCATATCCATCGATATCTCTTACATTGAAACCAGCTTTTTGACCGATTTCCATCATTTTATCTAAAGCAGCTCTGCAAGCCTTGCCAAAAGGTGCATTTGCTGATTTTGTAGAATCGTCACGCAAAGAAGGAATGCTGACGATCTGTTTTAAATCATCTTTAAACTGCTTTTCATATTTTTTTGCTTCTGATTTAAAATCCATATTAACACCTCGCTATTATTCTATCACATTTTCATTTATTTTCATAACTTTTTCAGCTTTCAATTTTGTTATTTTATGTGTTTTTTAAATAAAAAAGAAGCATTGATTTCAACACTTAGCTTTACCAATGCTTCTTTTAAACATTTATCCTTTATTTAAAGAATTTTTCTTCATCAAGACGACAAGGATCATGGCACTTAAAATCATCATCAGATCTAGCTTATAGGTACATGAAACTGATTCTTTAAGATTCTAATAAAGCATTACATTATCTTTAACTACTTCTTAATTACTTTATATCTTTACATATTCATGGAATTTCTTATCGATCAGTTCAAAATTATATAATCTATTATCCATCATAATATAATAAAAAGATGACAGTTCAATGAAATACTTCATAACTGTCATCTCTTTTTAAAACGATCCTTACATCTGATCCTCATTCATCGGATCTTTCATATAGACTTCTCTTGGCTTGCTGCCACGAGATGGCCCTACGATACCGTTTTCTTCCATCATATCGATCAAACGGGCAGCGCGCTGATAACCGATGCTGAATTTACGCTGCAGCAAAGAAGTGCTTGCCTTTTGTGAAGAAATGACGAATTGCTTGGCTTCATCATACAAAGGATCATTGGAATCCATGCCAACAGCAGAAGCTGTATCCTCTATCATCTGCAAACGTATAAAAGCATCATCAAACTTCGGACGTCCCTGTTTAGAAACAAATTCCGTGACACGATTCACTTCTTCATCACTGACATAAACGCCCTGTACACGTATTGGCGACTGTTCGCCGATCGGAATATAAAGCATATCTCCGCTTCCTAAAAGTTTTTCCGCACCCTGCTGATCCAAGATCGTTCTGGAATCCACGGCACTGGAAACAGCAAAGGCAATTCTTGAAGGAATATTCGATTTGATAAGTCCGGTAATAACATCCACGCTCGGACGCTGAGTCGCTACGACCAGATGGATGCCCGCAGCTCGCGCCAGCTGAGTAATACGCTGGATGCTTGCCTCCACTTCCTTAGCAGCTACCAGCATCAAATCAGCCAGCTCGTCGATGATGACGACGATCCAAGGAAGCTTGGTATGTCCTTCTTCAGGATATTGATCACATTTTTCATTATATCCCGCAATGTTACGAACCCCTGCTTTCGAGAATAAATCATAGCGGCGATCCATTTCCTCTACGATTACTTTTAAAGCAGTATTCGCCTCATCACCGTCATGAATGATGGGACCAATAAGGTGAGGAATATTCTGATAAGCTGTAAACTCTACCTTTTTCGGATCGATCAGCAATAATTTCACTTCATCCGGCCGTGCCCTCATGATCAGAGATATGATGATCGAATTGACACAGACTGATTTACCTGAACCGGTAGCACCGGCAATCAAAAGATGAGGCATCTTATTTAATTCACCATAGACCGGCTGACCTAAAAGATCCTTTCCAAGAGCAAATAAAAGCTTACTGTTTTCATATTTAGACGGAATGCTTCGTAAAAGCTCCCTTAAATTGACAATTGTCTTATCTACATTCGGAATTTCGATACCCACCGCACTTTTCGAAGGAATCGGCGCTTCGATACGAATATCCTTTGCCGCTAACGCCAATTTGATATCATTCTGCAAATTGCTGATCTTAGAAACTTTTACACCTAAATCCGGCTTTAATTCAAATTTTGTAACACTAGGTCCGATATGTGTATCCACCAGTGTCGCTTTCACCCCAAATTCATCCAAGATCTGTAAAAGCTTTTCACCGGCCTCCGCCGCCGCTTTCTTATTATTTGCGGAAACACTTCCCTTTCCGGCCAAATTTAATAAATTTAAACCTGGCAAACGATATTTAGAGTAATCTGTAAGAAATGAGCTTTCAATTTCAGGCTCCTTTTTTTCTTCCTTTATAGGATCTGCCTGAATATCGATCACGGACTTTTCCTGATGATCACCCTCTGAAACCTTATCAGCAACAAGATTTTCAAAATCAAAACGTCCCTGAGGCTTTTCATAATCGATGATATCCTCATAATCATCTTCAAAAAGCTGCTTTTCTCTCTTTTTCTTCTCTTTTCTACTATCGCTTTTTTCTTTCGTCTTTTGTACTTTTTCAAAAAAGAAACCAAAAACTATCTTCAAATAATCCCAGAACATGATGATACCGATAAGAAGGAACATGATAATCATGATCCTCGTACCAGTAAAATCAAACAAAGCACTGAATAAGGCATATAAGAAAGCGCCGAGAATACCTCCGTTACCGATTGATGCAATCAAGGTATCATTAAATATTTCTTTTACATTCGCCAGAAAAAGATGTATGACATCCATTCCGACGATGCTGTGATCATCCGGTGCCGCTACCAGCAGCAGCCATGCAGCGAAAAAGCAGATCAAACCGATCATGCTGCGCATCCTTATCTGTGACAGATTCTTTTTAAATAAGACCAGTATGGCAATAAGTATCACGAAAGCAAACACAACGTTTCCCAGCATACCGACCAGAAAATACATGACTCTGCCTAACGCAATTCCTGCAGGACCAATTTCAAGAATGCCAATAATTGACAAAGCTATCGCCAAAAACGCATAAATGACAGTTAAGATCTCATTATCCATTTTTTTATTTGTCGTTTTCTTGGCATTTTTCTGTTTCGTCATCCTTATCCCCCTCGACTACTGATTGATTTCGATAATGACAGGTAAAACCATCGGTCTTTTTCCGGTTTCCTTCAACAAATAACGTGTTACTTTTTCTTTCACATCCACACGTGTTTCAATATTCTCATATGTTTTATTGGCAACATTTTCATTGATGGTATCTTCAGTGATCTTCATGACCTCTTTTAAGATATATTCCGCATCCTTCAAATAGATCAAACCTCGCGTCTGTACATCAACGCCACCGATGATCTTCTTCGTTTTAAAATCTACGCTGACCCCTATCACCATGACACCCTCATTGGAAAGAATCTCACGATCTTTTAAGACAACTCCCGTAACATCCCAGTTTTCCTTGCCATCGATCAGAGTATCTTCCAGCTCGATACGATCAGCAACGCTCTTTAAGATCTTATTTTCAAAAGTTGCAAACTGACCATTGTCCAAAATTACGATCTGGTCAGGGCGATAGCCCATATTGAAAGCCAAATTGGCATTTTTGATCAGATGTCTGTATTCACCTTTTACCGGCAGATAGTAACGCGGCTTGAAAAGATACAGCATCATCTTCAGATCTTCACTGCTCGGATGCATCGAATAAATCTTCTTTGAATTTAATGAATAGATCTGTCCGCCTTCTTTATAGATCTCATTTTCCATGCTGTTTGCTTCTTCTTCTGTACCACTGACGACCGGTGAAGCGATCACGATCGTATCAGTCGCTCTAAAATGAACCCGCTCATCTTCATGCATCGCAATCTTCTGAAGCTTTCTGAATAGATTTTTTCCTCTTCCTGTAATCAAAATGATGATCTCATCATTCTCATCATCGAAATTACGATCATTCACGATCAGTTCATTTGGAAATTTATAGTAATTTAATTCAGCCATATGCTTGAGAAAATATTTTGCCTCTTCACCATGAAAATAAACCTTTTTCTTGAAACGAATCACAAGATCCAAGATCTCTCTCATCCTAAAAAGACTTTGTGAATAACAGCTGATCAGAATACGATGCTCGCTTGATTCAAAAAGCGGTTCCAGGGTTGAAGAAATACGGTGGAACGGTGCAGTATGTCCTTCTTTTTCAGCACCTACCGACTCATTGAGAAGACATAAGACACCGGCCTTTCCAATTTCACTTAATTCATTGATATCAAAACTATATTCAGGTGCCCGCATATCATAATCAACGATAAATTCTCCTGTATAGACGATATAACCCTGATCGGTCGCAATCGCAATACCAAAATTATCCGGATAAGCATGGGTCATCGCAAATGTACGGACCTTGATATTTCCCACCTTGATGCGGTCGGTCCTTTTCACCTTGTTGATCTTAAAATCACTGACGCCTTCTTTTTTCAATAAATCTCTTAAGACATTTGCACTTAAAGCTCCTGTATAGACAGGAACATTGACATGCTTCAAAAGATAAGGCAGGGCCCGTGATACATCATCGTGTCCGTGAGTTACGAAAACACCTTTAATTTTTTCTTTATTTTCGATGAGATACGTGAAATCGGGAATGATAAATTCAATGCCCAATTGATCTGATTCGGGAAACTTGATTCCTGCCTCAATCAAAATGATTTCTGAGTTGACTTCGACCATCAGCATATTTTTGCCATTTTCGTCGAGCCCGCCTAATGCACATATTCGTATTTGATCCATAGATCCTCCTTTAGATTATATTTATCATGTCTGTTTTAGCTATTATAACACGCGGTGAAAGAAAAAACAAAAAAAGTGAATCATTTCACTTTAATTGCTTCCCCATCTAATGACCATGACTTTGCCTGAGTGATCTTCACATTCACTAAATCACCGGCATGTATATCATCCCCTGTAAAATTAACAAGCTTATTGGTCTGTGAATAACCGCTGAACACAGATGGATTCTTTTTGCTGGGTCCATCCACCAAAACCTGTACCGTCTTACCGACATAGGCCTCATTTTTTTCTCGTGCCCAATGATTTGTATGTTCCATCAGCTCCTGAAGACGGCGCTGTTTGACTTCCTCACTGACATTATCCTCCATGGCGGCAGCAGGCGTACCTGCACGCGGTGAATAAATAAAGGTAAAAGCATTGTCAAACTGACATTCATCCACCAATTTTAATGTATCCTGAAACTGCTCTTCCGTTTCATTCGGAAAGCCGACGATGATATCTGTCGAAAAGGCAGCATCCTTGACTTTTGCTTTCAGCTTATAAAACAACGTCATATATTGCTCGCTCGTATAGCGTCTTCCCATGATCTTTAGGATCTCATCATTTCCTGATTGTACCGGCAGATGGATAAAAGGCATGATGTTCTCATATTTCGCAATCACATCGATCATCTCATCACTGAAATCCCATGGATGTGAGGTCGTAAAGCGAATGCGATCAATGCCCGTTTTTGCCACTTCTTCCAAAAGATATGCAAAGCCGCCTTCAATCTGAAGATCCTTTCCATAAGAATTTACGTTTTGACCGAGCAAAGTAACTTCTTTATAGCCTTCTTCGATCAAAACATGAATCTCTTCAAGGATGTCTTCGACCTGTCGGCTTCGCTCCTTACCACGGGTATAAGGTACGATACAATATGTACAGAACTTATCACAGCCATACATGATATTGACCCAAGCCTTATGCGTACCAAAACGCTTGACCGGCAAATTCTCGATAACTTCCCCTTCTGTTGAGAAAACCTCGATCGTTCTTTCCTTCGACATCATTGCCTGATACAGCAAGGTCGGCAAGTGATGAATATTATGTGTACCAAAAACAAGGTCTACATGTGGATATTTTTCAATAATTGTTTTGACGACTTCTTCTTCCTGTGCCATGCAGCCGCAAAGACCAAAAAGAAGATCCGGATTTGTTTTACGGAGCCGCTTTAAAGAAGCCAGTTCACCTAATACCTTATCTTCCGCATTCTGGCGGATAGCACAGGTATTCAAGAGGATCAGATCGGCATCCTCAACATTTTTTACCGGAGTAAAATGCATGGCTTCCAAAATACCGGCAATCGTTTCCCCGTCACGTTCATTGGCCTGGCAGCCATATGTACGCAGATAATAATTTCTTCCCACTCCCAGCTGGGCAACTTCATAAGGTATATTAAAGAGTGATTTTTCAATCACTGCTTGTTTTTTCGTTCGTTGTTTTGCTTCCTTTAAATTCGGTATAGTCCAGTTTTCGTTAATTTTCATAATTTCCTCTTTCCAAGAAAAAACCAAGCGTTTGCTTGGTTTATTGTGTAATTGCTTCTACAGGGCAAGTCGCAACGCATGCACCGCAGTCAATACAAGTTGATTCATCGCAAGTTGACTTATTATCGTCATCCATTGACAATGCTCCAACCGGGCAAACTCCACAACAAGCACCACAACCGATGCAAGTATCTTTATTAATTGTTACTGGCATGAAGATAACCTCCTTTTATTACTTAGACATTATAGCACAAATATAATTTTCACTTCAATAGAATATCGGAAAAAACTGAATTTTTGAAAACAATTATTAAAAAAAGAGCATTACTGCTCTTTAATCTGGATTCTTTTGATTGACCTGGCCTGATTCGTATCATCATCGATCTCAACGATGCATCCGCAAAAAATACCTTTGCCTTCCGCCATCGTAAAGCGGGTATGCTCCTTATTTTTGAAACGTCGCAGCACTTCCTCCACATCACGTCCGATAACCGAACGGTAAGGACCGCACATGCCCAGATCCGTAATCGCGGCACAATGATCATCGACGATTCGCTCATCTGCAGTCTGTACATGAGTATGTGTACCTACGATAGCACTGCATCGCTGAGCAAATTCATAAGTAAAGGCAATTTTTTCACTCGTTGCCTCCGCATGCAGATCAACGATGTGAATATCAGCTTCCGTTTCATGAAGGATCTTTTCCATGGCATCAAAGGGCGATTCTGTACAATTGACCATGAATACCTCGCCGATCAGATTGCTCACTGCTACTTTTTTATGATTGACATCAATCACGACAGTACCTTTTCCAAATTCCAACGGAAGCATATTGGCCGGCCGTACCATTTTGTCCAATTCATCAATGACTTCCTCTAAATTCTTCTTAGAAAACGTATGATTCCCCATCGTAATGACATCAACGCCGCTGTTCAGCAGCTGGGCATAAATTTTTTTCGTAATGCCTTTGCCGTGCGCTGAATTTTCACCATTGCAGATAACCAGATCGATCTTTTCTTCTTCTCTGATACGTAAGACATGATCGGCTACCATCTTTCTGCCGACTGCTCCTACGACATCACCTACAAATAAGATCTTCATTATTTTGCCAGTTCACTCGTTCTTAGCTCACGAATGACCGTAACTTTGATCTGTCCCGGATAGGTCAGCTCATTTTCAATTCTTTCACGGATGCCGCGAGCAATCTTAGCACAGCTGAGATCATCCACTTTATCCGGATGAACGATCACACGTAACTCTCTGCCGGCCTGAATCGCATAGCTTGTATCAACGCCTTCAAATGATTTAGTAATCTTTTCAAGTTCTTCAAGACGGTTGATATAATTCTGCATTGCTTCATAACGAGCTCCCGGACGGGCTGCACTCAATGTATCTGCCGCCTGTACCAATACCGCAATAATGCTCTTTGGTTCAACCTCGCCGTGATGTGACTGAATCGCATTCAGCACGACCTCATTTTCACCGTGCTTCTTACAGAATTTATATCCAAGCTCCACATGGCTTCCTTCAGTTTCGGTATCCAGTGCTTTTCCGATATCATGCAGAAGACCTGCACGCTTGGCAAGCGTCTGGTTCAAACCAAGCTCTGCTGCCATGCTGCCTGCAAGCTTAGCCACTTCCATGGAATGCTGAAGCGCATTTTGTCCATAGGAATAACGATATTTCAAACGTCCGACCAAATGAACAAGATCACGGTTCATCTTACCAAGACCCAGCTTAAAGATCGTATCTTCACCGACCTTCTGGATATTGTTTTCAATTTCATTGCGTACCTTGTTGACAACTTCTTCAATACGTCCCGGCTGAATACGTCCATCACGAATCAGCGTTTCCAAAGCTATACGGGCAATTTCACGACGTACCGGATCAAAGCAAGAAATCGTGATCGTTTCCGGTGTATCATCAATGATCAGATCGACACCGGTCGCCTGTTCGATCGATTTGATATTTCTTCCTTCACGTCCGATGATCCTTCCCTTCATTTCCTCGCTTGGTAAGGCAACAACGCTTACCGTACGATCCACGGCCTCATCCTGAGCCATTTTCTGAATAGAAAGCGCCACGATATTACGTGCCTTCTCATCTGCAATGCTCTTTGCTTCTTCTTCCTTTTCCTTTATGTAAGCGACAACTTCGTTTTCCATACGCTTTTCAACAATCTCAAAAAGCTCCTTCTTGGCCTCCGTTGTACTCATTGCTGCAACTCTTTCAAGTTCGACGATCTGTATATCGATCTTCTCCTGCAGCCTTTTTTCCATCTCATCAAGTTCAGACATTGTTTTAGTTAATTGATTATTTTTAAGATCGATTTGCTGTTCTTTTTGCGTTAATGCATCATCACGAAAATTTAGATTATCTTCGCGTCTTAACAGTTTATTTTCCATATCTGTAATTTCCTGTTTACGCTCCTTAATCTCTTTTTCCGCAGCAATCTTCAATTCATGAGTCTGAGTCTTACCATCCAAAAGTGCCTGCTTCACAGTGTTTTCTGCTTTTACAGTAGCTTCCTGCAGTAATTTTTCAGCTTTAATTCTATCTTTATTTAACCCAGCCTTTGAAATCAGGATCATTAATATGATTCCTCCGGCTAAACCTGCCAAAACCGACAAGAGGACTGATAATAAACCATCCATATCTTAACTCCTCCTATCAAAATATTTTTTGAAAGTGTTTACTTTCTTATATATTTTACACAAAATTTCACAAATAAACAAGGATATTTCATATATTTTGATTTTTAAAAAAAGAAAGAATAGCTCTTTAAGCTATTCAAACCTTTTGCCGATCAAGTTTTTTCCATGGCCGTTATAGAAATCTCTGGCACTCATTTTTGCTTTTCCTTCGGGCTGTAATTGCGTGACAAGCAATATCAGATCACCTAATGAAACCTGTAAATGAGTACCGTCAAAGCCGATGATCTCACCAAAAGCTGCCGCACTTTCCTCATGAAGCAGCCTTACCTCATGAAATTTTATTTTTTTATTTTCCAGATAGGCATAACCAACAGGTGATGGTATCAGACCGCGGATATGGTCGTAGACGCTCCTGCCGCCTTTTGAAAAATCAATTTTTTCTTCTTCCTTTGTAATGTTCCATGCGAAAGATACCTGACTTTCATCCTGCGGAACAAAGACGGCCTTATTATCCAAAATATCATCAAGCACCTCCAGAAGAGCTTCTTCACCGCACTTCATCAGCTTATCATGCAGGCTTCCCATCGTATCCTCTTCAGTGATAGCAACCTTTTTCACGCAGCAGACATCCCCGGCATCCATTTTTTTGACCATTTCCATGATTGAAACGCCGCTTTCCTTTTCACCGTTGATGATAGCCTTATGAATCGGTGCACCGCCACGATATTTCGGAAGCAGGGATGCATGGACATTGATGCATCTTATCTTCGCCAGATGAAGGATATCTTCCGGTATCATCTGTCCGTAAGCACAGGTAATGATACAGTCAAGATCCAATTGTCGAAGCTGTTCGTAAATATCTTTGATATGGACAGGCTGAAAAACGCTCAGATTGTAAGATGCCGCAAGACTTTTCACCGGAGTCGGTGTTAAGACCTGCTTACGGCCGACCTTTTTATCCGGCTGGGAAACCACACCAACGACATTATAATGATTTTCTATCAGACATTTTAGAATACCACACGCAAATTCAGGTGTCCCCATAAATAAAATTCGTTTCATAAAATCACCTCGAATGCATTATAACCGATTTTCGTTGATTATTCTATAATAGCTTTAAAAATCGAAGCTACCAGCTCGACTCCGACACCTACGATCTCTTTGATCGTATCTGAGCTGTTCTTTGCCAATTCAGAGGCTTTATTCAAATGAACCTCACTGACTGCATCCCCTCTGTTTTCACTGACATACTGTCCATCTTTATCCAAGCTGTTTTCAAAATCAATGATTTCCTGCTCGATGGAGTAAGAATCATCCTGCTCCATAAAAGAGCTTCCGATAGCAACCAGCAATATTACTAAAAGCAGATCTACGAAGAATCGTTTCATGTTCACCTCATCATTTCATCTATTGATATTGCCAGAATGTCTAAGGAATGCATCACCTCTTCATAATAGCTTTCCTCGCTTCCGATTTCTATCAACAGCATATTTTCACTGATATCCTGATTATAATATGCTTCTCTGACCAGAATATCTTTCATGATACCACTCTCAAGCTGATTGGTTTTGTCTAACAGTGTCAGTGCCCTGTTTTGGATTGCCGAAAAGTGGGGACTGAGTCCTCCTAAGACGATCATCATCTTCGCATAGCTTTTCCCTGAAGCTTCGATATAAGAGGATTCTCTAGGAACGGAATCACGATGAAAATCAATGATCAGATCAAATCCCTGATGCTCGATCAGGGCATCTGTGATCGCATTTCTTGAGATTTGATAAGACTGATTATAATTCAATCCCAAAGCATTTAATTCCTCTGTAAAATTACGATCCTCCACTACGACCTTATATCCTGCCTGCTCAAGCAGCTTGCCTAAATACTTGCTGCCATCCATTACGCTGCTTCGATCCTTATAGGCTTCTTGCTGATGCGTGGAATAGATGTAGATGGATTTCTGCGTTCCGTTTGAAGGCTCTGGCACCTCTACGACATCATCAGGCTCAACATCGATCTCCCGATAGGGAATATCTTCTTTTTTGACCATATCCATGACATTAAAGGCTTCGATGTCGATCGGAGCGATGCTTTTCTGCTGATTAAAAAGCTGCATGCTGATATCAAGCTCCCTGACGGTTGCCTTGATTCCCTGCATCAGCGGCGAGATAAAAATAAAAAGTGCCAGCAGCCCCAGCTTCGCTAAAATCTTGATGGACGTTTTCATATTTCATAGCTTATGCTCATCACTCAAGGATTATAACTCCTCATATGCCGGATGAATGAAACAGTTGATGCCATGTGAAAGGATCGCAACGATCTGGCGGCATTCCATATCCATATCTCGTGGTGTGATGATACAGTCATTGTTTTCATATTCTTCCTTTACATTCATTTCATTTAAGATTGAACGGATCGTTGTTACCGTTGCAATTCCAATTGAAATGACAGGTACCTTTAACGTTTCCTCATTGATCGCAAGACGGTGATTGCCTACACCGCTGCCGGGAATAATACCGATATTTGAAATCTGGATAGCCCGGTTGATACGCGAAAAGCTGCTTGTTGCCAAGGCATCAATGACGATCACGCATTGCGGTTCATAAAAATCAGCGATTCCTTTTACGATCCGTGCCGATTCAAGTCCTGTCTGTCCCATGACCTTAGGAGCAATGACCGCACAGTTGTTCAAGCCGGGATGCACTTCTTTTTCAAGCTCGAACAAATGAGCTGAAACAAGGATCTGGGCGGCTGTCTTAGGACCGATCGCATCAGAGATCATATCCTCATTTCCTAGTCCCACTACAAGTATTTTCTGAAGCAGGACATCTTGACAAAGCTTATCCAGAACATCTACTAATATCGAACTGATTTGATTTCTGAGCGAAGCATCTGCCATCGATTCAAAAGAAATCGTTACATAGTCACCTGTCTGATATTTTTTATCATTTTCTAAGACCTTGATCCATTTTACGGTAACGGCATGTGGAAAGCTTTCGGTTTTTTGTGAGAATATCTTTTCCTCTTCTGATTCAAACCATTCATCTGCGAAATCACTGCGTTTCATGTTCATATTTCTCCTTTTTCCCGTATAGTATGGCTTTTTTCATTTGTTTCTTGCATTTCATTTTTGATTTTGTTATAATCTACTAGCAATAATCAATTAGGAGGTGTCAAGAGTGCCAAACATTAAATCACAGAAAAAACGTGTATTAACTAACAACAAAAGACATGAAAGCAATGTTGCTCAGAGAAG
>NZ_CALVGS010000072.1 GCF_944327115.1 uncultured Traorella sp. | reverse complement strand
GTTTTCAATTAACAGCCTTTTTCAAAAAACAGAATCCTTTTGGATGACATTTTTAATATTGATCTTAGCAATCATAATCTATACTTACGTAATACGTCATATTTTCAGATATGAAATACGTAAATATATCTGTCGTAAGAAAAAAGTTAAAATAAGTAAAAAAGAACACATATAAAAACATTACCGATAAATATGATTTCGGTAATGTTTTTTTTAATAACATAAATGAATTATTAGGGAGAAATGTAACTTCTCATATCAGCAATTCTTTTCAAAACTCTCAACGGGGCTCTTGGAAATACAAAAAAAGTCCTAAATATAGGACTTTCTAAGCAATTTGGTGACTCGTACGGGATTCGAACCCGTGAATGCATGCGTGAAAGGCATGTGAGTTAACCGTTTCTCCAACGAGCCATCAATGGCGCCTAAAACAGGACTCGAACCTGTGACCTGCCGGTTAACAGCCGGATGCTCTACCTACTGAGCTATTTAGGCAAGTGCTTAATTATAATAGCATGACCTTTAAGATAATGCAAGCACTTTTTAAAAAAATATTGAATTGAATGAAAGGGAATATTATAATATCACTGCTGAGAGGAAAAAAATATGAAATTACTTCTGAAGTACATAAAAAACTATATAAAAGAAACGATCCTTGGTCCTTTTTTTAAATTGCTGGAAGCAGGCTTCGAGCTGTTTGTTCCTTTAATTATTGCAAAGATGATAGATGAAGGAATTGCTCAACAAAATCAGACATTGATTTGGCTTTGTGCATTGGCATTAGGCTTATTGGCTTTGATCGGTTGTATCAGTGCTATCAGTGCCCAATATTTCAGCGCTAAGGCCGCTGTTGGAATGAGCGAGGAAATGCGTCGTGATTTATTTGCCCATATTGAAAGCTTTGGTTATACCGAGATCGATCAGGTAGGTACAAGCACCTTGATTACCCGCCTTACCAATGATATCAATCAGGTACAAAATGGTGTGAATTTGTTTTTACGTCTGTTTTTACGTTCACCTTTTATCGTATTCGGATCAATGATAATGGCATTTACCATTAGCCCTCGATTAGCAATCGTATTTGTAATTACGATTTTAATTTTATTTCTGGTTGTCATTTTCATCATGGTCGTAAGTATTCCGCTGGTGAAGAAGGTAGCCTCTCTTATTGAAAGGATGACCCAGCTCGTATCGGAGAATTTAAGCGGTGTCCGTGTCATTCGAGCCTTTCATATTGAAAAAGAACAGGCGGAGGAATTTGAAACGCAAAATAAAAATTATTACGATGCCAGCATACTGGTTGGAAAGATCAATGCATTTTTAAATCCTGTAACCACATTGATCTTAAATTGCGCCATTCTTATCCTGATATATAAAGGTGGCTTTCAGGTATTTGAAGGAAGCATCACACAAGGTCAATTGGTAGCCTTGGTTTCTTATATGTCAAGCATCCTGATCGAACTGATCAAACTTGTAAATCTTGTATTAAATCTGACTAAGGCCATCGCCAGTGCTTCACGTATCGAATCAATCTTTAATATGCAGACAAGCTATTTGAATCAGCCTGAGGAAATCTCTTATGAAGATAATTGTGTCTTTCATTTCGAGCATGTTTCATTTAGGTATCAAAATGATCAGATGGATACGATACAGGATGTGTCTTTCTGTATTCCGAAAAATAAACGTATAGGTATTATTGGCGGTACAGGAAGTGGTAAGAGCACATTGGTTCACTTGATGGGACGCTTCTATGATGCAAGCAGCGGTAAGATCTTGTATAAGGGCGTTGATATCAGTCACGTTGATTTGAAAAAGTTTCATGAAGAAGTGGTTCTGGTCCCGCAGCAGGCAGTCTTATTCAAGGGTACGATTGCTCAAAACTTAAGATGGGGGAAAAAGGATGCCAGTGAAGCAGAAATGATGGAAGCCTGTCGAAATGCCCAGATGGCAGATTTCGTAGAGGAAAAGGGCCTGGATTATGAAATTGCACAGAATGGATTGAATTTAAGCGGTGGGCAGCGTCAGCGTTTGACAATCGCCCGGGCATTAGTTGCAAAGGCAGAGGTCTTAATTTTAGATGCCAGCAGCAGTGCATTGGATTATGCAACAGAGGCAGCATTACGAAAGGCAATTGCTCAAAATTATGAATGTACATTGATCACGATTTCCCAGCGTGTATCGTCATTGATGGATTGCGATATGATCTTAGTGATGGATGAAGGAAAGCTTGTAGGCATGGGTACACATGAAGAGCTTATGAAAGACTGTGTCATTTATCAGAAAATCAGTGCCTCACAGATAAGGGAGGTGGAAGCATGAATCGGAAAGCGGTCATGAAAAGAGTTCTTTTCTATATACAACAGGATAAAAAATTAGTAGTTGCCTCTTTTATTTGTGCTTTTATTAGTGTGATTACGACTTTATATCTGCCAATCTGCATCGGTGAGGCCATTGATTATGCAATAGGGACGGGAAATGTTGATTTTAATGCGATTATTCAGGTATTGATACGTATGGCAGCTGTACTGCTGATAAATGTTGGCGTAACATGGCTGATGAATCGGATCAATAATAAATTAACATATCATGTTTCTTACAGGATTCGTAAGGATGCGGTCGAGCATATCAGCAAGTGTCCGATTTCTTATATTGATTCTCATGATCAGGGGGATCTTCTCAGCCGTATCTTAAATGATGTGGAGATTCTTTGTGATGGTCTTTTGATGGGCTTTACACAGTTTTTCACAGGTGTTTTGAGTATCTTTATTACTTTGTTTATCATGCTTCAGATTGATATGCGCATGGGAATTTTGGTCTTATTAATTACGCCTCTTTCACTTGTCATGGCAGCCTTTATTTCTAAAAAGACACATTTGCTTTTTTTGATACAATCTAAAAATCGGGGAAGCATCAGTGCTTTTATCAATGAAAGAATTTCTCATCATAAAGTAAGTGTTGCCTATGAACATCAGCAGGAAAATATTGAAGAGTTCAATGCTATGAGCGAGGAATTAAAAGAAAGCTCAATGAAGGCCATTTTTTATTCATCTTTGACGAATCCATGTACCCGTTTTGTCAATGCTATTGTATATGCTTCAGTTGCATTGATGGGTTCACTGATCGTTATTGGAGGCAGCATGAGCGTCGGACAGCTGACCATTTATCTCAATTATGCAAATCAGTACACAAAGCCATTTAATGAGATTACCAGTGTCATCAGTGAGCTGCAGAATGCTTTAGCGTGTGCTCAGCGTGTATTTGAATTTATTGATTCACCTGTGGAAAAATTAGATGCACCTGATGCTTTTGATCTTGAAAATGTAAAAGGAAAGGTTGAATTGCGTCATGTCAGCTTTTCTTATAATAAGAATAAACCGTTGATCAGTGATTTTAATCTGGTTGTTCAGCCGGGACAGCGAATAGCCATCGTAGGCCCGACAGGATGCGGAAAGACAACATTGATCAATCTGTTAATGCGTTTTTATGAAATTGATGAGGGAGATATTCTGCTTGATGATATAAACTATCGTGATATTACAGTAAGATCTCTGCGTAATCATTTCGGTATGGTCTTACAGGATACGTGGATCAAAAATGCTACGATTCGAGATAATATTACTTTGCACAAACATATCAGTGATGAAAAGCTGATCGAAGCCAGCCGTAAAACAAAAGCTCATTCGTTCATCCAGCGTTTGCCTCAAGGCTATGATACGATGCTGGGAGATATCAGTTCGAATCTTTCGATTGGCCAGAAACAGTTATTATGCATTACTCGTGTTATGGTGCAGGATCCTAAGATCTTGATTTTAGATGAGGCAACCTCTAATATTGATACACTAACAGAGCTGCAGGTACAACATGCTTTTCAGGAATTGATGAAAAATAAGACAAGTTTTATCGTTGCCCATCGTTTGAGCACGATTCAAAATGCGGACTGCATTCTGGTGATGAAGGATGGCAAGATCATTGAAAAAGGAACCCATGAAGCACTTTTAAAACAAAAGGGCTTTTATGCAACCCTGTATCATTCGCAATTTTTAAATCAAATGAGTTGACTTACATGTGAAAAATGCATATCCTAACAATAGGGAGGAAATAAAATGAACATAAAAAGAAGTATCCTTGAAACGATTGGTCATACTCCTTTAGTAGCGTTAAATGATCATTTGTTTGCGAAAGTTGAATCATTTAATCCCGGAGGAAGCGTGAAGGATCGAATTGCATATAAGATGATCAGACAGGCTCTTGATGATGGAAGAATTGATCAAAATACGGTTATTATCGAACCGACAAGCGGCAATACAGGTGTCGGCTTAGCCATGGTTTGTGCTGCCCTGCATATGAAATGCGTCATTGTTTTGCCGGATTCGATGTCTTTAGAACGAAGAAAGCTGATACAGGCCTATGGAGCTGAGCTTGTGCTGACAGAGGGGTCACTCGGTATGAAGGGAGCTATTGCGGAAGCAATGCAGCTTCATGATGAGATCAGCAATTCATTTATTCCTCAACAGTTTGAAAATAGTGATAATCCACTGGCGCATTATGAAGCGACAGCAGTTGAGATCTTAGATGATACAGATGCACAAATTGATATCTTTGTAGCGGGCATCGGTACGGGTGGTACGATCAGTGGTGTCGGCCGATATTTGAAAGAACATAAGAAGGATGTTGAAATTATTGGTGTAGAGCCATTGGAGAGTGCAGTGATTACGACAGGTGAAGCCGGAAAGCATAAGATTCAGG
>NZ_CALVGS010000071.1 GCF_944327115.1 uncultured Traorella sp. | reverse complement strand
ATATCCTATCGAAAAACATATTAATCTGCTTAACATAACTTAATTTAAAAAAGGATTCAGCTGAGTTCTTTTTGTGATACGCAATTAAGAATTTGATACATAAAAAAAGAACCCCTCACTTTTTTTTTTTTATAGATTCATAAATTTAGCTTTTTGTCAAATCCTTATTTTAGTTGCATTGGAGTACCATGCACCTGTATTTTTTGTATGGAGGGATTACAGATGGGTTTTGAACCTTTCATTCTTCTCCAACTACTCTATGAGAATATGATAGTTGTGAAAGAATGCTTGCGTTTGATCTTTCTGTTTTACAGAATAAACAAACGATAAGCTGTGATCCTCCCTCCTAAATGAAACCCCAGTGTTGCAGCACTGGGGTTTCCTATTTGTATGGAGTTCATCCGTTATTATTCTAGCATATCTTTTTCTACTTGTCGATATCATTTCATTTTAAGTTTCAGCATTTTTATTGCTTTAGATTTTCACCAAACGGCTATGAGGGCTCCTTTCATATTTTCAATTCAATTGACTCTTTCTACCCACTTGGAACAGCAATTGCGTAATTTCAGGAAAATCGGAAGAATCAAAGCCCATAAATTTTTCATTATTTAAAATTATGTCATTGATGCTCCTTTTTCCATTTTTTAATCGCCTCAAGCCTTATTTGATATTTCTGTTCCAATCCTTGATTCGATGGATGATAATATTCTCGATCTTTCAATGAATCAGGAAGGCACTGCATATTGGTAAGCTTCTCTTTGGTATTATGCGCATACTGATAATCCTTACCGTAATTGAGCTCCTTCATCAGTTTGGTAGGAGCATTGCGGATAATTAGAGGAACCGGTTCTGCCAGATGATTCAAGGCATCTTTTTTGGCGTTCTCATAGGCTGTATATAAAGCATTCGATTTAGGAGCCAAAGCCATATAGATGACTGCTTCGCTAAGATTCACCGTACACTCAGGCATACCGATCAGATGAGCGGCCTGATAAGCAGCAACCGCCACCTCTAAAGCTCTTGGATCTGACAATCCCACATCTTCGCTGGCAAAACGGATGACTCTACGAGCGATATATAAAGGATCTTCCCCTGCTTCTAACATTCTTGCCAGCCAATAGACTGTTGCATCCGGATCAGAATTGCGCATGGACTTATGTAAAGCTGAAATAAGATTATAGTGTTCTTCACCGGTCTTATCATAAAGCAATGATTTTCGGGAAATGCATTGTTCCAATATTTCCATGGAAATATGAATACCATCTTCATCCATATCACCATTTAATATCACCATTTCTAACGTTGATAATGCCGTACGGGCATCCCCATTCGCAAATGTCGCAATCATTTTCAACATATCTTCGGATATATCTACTTTTTGACTGCCAAAACCTCTTTCATCATGAATGGCTCTCTTTAAAAGAGAAACGACTTCATCAATCGTTAACGCCTGTAAGACAAAGACTTTACATCTTGATAATAAAGCCGCATTGATTTCAAAGGAGGGATTCTCTGTCGTAGCACCGATAAGAATGATACTGCCTTTTTCCACAAAAGGCAGAAAGGCATCCTGCTGCGCCTTGTTAAAACGATGAATTTCATCAACGAACAAAATCGTCCGCTCCCCAAAACGACGGTTTTCCTCTGCTCTTTGCATGACGCCGCGAATCTCTTTGATACCACTGGTAACCGCTGAAAAGTCAATAAAGGCACTTTTGGTCTGATTGGCAATGATACGAGCCAGCGTCGTCTTTCCGACACCCGGAGGTCCCCAAAAGATCATCGAAGAGATCTGATCGCTTTCAATGAGCCTTCTTAACATCTTGCCTTCACCTAACAAATGCGTTTGTCCTACGAATTCCTGTAAATTTCTTGGACGCATTCTTGACGCTAAAGGAGCGCTTTGATCTTTTTCAAATAAGCTTGCCTGTTCCACACAATCACCTCCTGCATGATATGAAAATATCTTTGATAGATAACAACCACATGAATGAGATATTTTATATTCATATTATATCATATCATATCTTACAATGATACCATCACTAAAACTTCCTTAAACGAATTCATCATTTATTCCACATGTAGAGAATCATAAACAAAAATGGAAATAGCAAGCTATTTCCATAACGGTTCAGGATAACATCCCTTTTTATATAAAGAAGCAATACCTTCCTTCACACTTTCTTTATCTTCCTGATAAGTCACACCATACCATTTATCATGACTTTCCAGCATCTTCACATCACATTTATGTTCCCTTAATAATTCACCAACGACATTCGGAATATAAAATTCACCCTTCATCGGATCATCTTCCAATACCTGCTGGAACTCTTTAAACTTCTGGGTGATCTCATCAATGATATCCGGTGTAAATGCCCACATATTCATCGAAACAAGCGTATCAGGATCAATATCCTGCCATTCATTATCTAAGAAAAGCTGTACCTTGCCATCACGCTTTTCAATCTTCGTACGCTCGATCACATTCACAAGCTTCCCATTTTCTACGATACACTGTCCGCGAGCCACACTGCCATGATCCGTCAATGTATTACGGAGCACATAGCCGACCATCGCAAAATGATGTGCACAGGCTTCATTATTTAAAAAATCATACAATGTCTTGAAACAGCTCTGTCCATAGTAATCATCTGAATTGATGACAGCAAACGGACCATCCAAAACATCCTTACAGCAATACAGTGCATGTGCCGTACCCAGTGGCTTTTCTCTGCCTTCAGGCACCTTAAAGCCTTCCGGAACACAGGCAAAATCCTGGAATACATATTCACAATGTACCTGTTTGGAAAGCTTATCACCGATAGCTTCCTTAAACTCTTTTTCAATCGCTTTTTTAATGATAAATACGACCTTGTCAAACCCTGCCTGAATAGCATCATACACCGATAATTCTAAGATGACTTCTCCATTAGGTCCGATAGGATCGATCTGTTTCAAGCCACCGTAACGGCTTCCCATGCCTGCGGCCAAAACAACTAAAGTTGTACTCATTTCTACTACCTTCCTTTACTAGAAAATAATATCATAAGTTAACACTTTTGTCATTGATAAATCATGACTTTATTAAGTAATCAGTTAAAGAGCTTGCTGATCTCATTGATCAAAATCGTACTGATCGACAAACCAAATACAAGGATCCATTGCATGAAGGTCAATGGGACCGTCTTAAGAATGATATTCATGAAAGGAAGCTGACAGACAAAAATCTGAAGAATGATCCCCATTACCACGGTCAGCAACAGCCATCGGTTCTTAAAAAAACCAATCTTAAACATGGATGCATGAATCTGCCGGCAATTCAGGGAATGAAACATCTGTGAAAGCGAAAGCACCATGAAAGCCATGCTCTGACCACATAAATCACTCGTTTGAATCCCTATCCTGAAAGCAACCAGGGAAATCGTACCAATAAACAATCCGTTACATATCACAAAAATCAGACCGCCATGCGCAAACAGGCTCTCACTTGTCGGTTTAGGTTTCTGTTTCATGACCTGCTTTTCATCAGCTTCCACCCCTAATGCCAATGCTGGAAATGCATCCGTCACCAGATTTGTCCATAAAAGCTGAATCGCACATAACGGCGGTACATATTGCGTCATAAAAAGGCTTGCGAAAAATAAGGTCATGATCTCTCCCAAGTTACAGGAAAGCAGATAGAAGACACTTTTCTGGATCTTTAAATAGATATTTCTTCCGGCTTCGATTGCTTTCACGATGGTCGTAAAATGATCATCCATCAAGACGATATCACTCACGCTCTTACAAACATCACTGCCCCCTTTACCCATGGCAATACCGATATCTGCTTTTTTTAAAGCCGGTGCATCATTGACCCCATCTCCGCTCATTGCAACGATTTTGCCTTCTTTTTGATAGGCCTCTACCAGTCTTACCTTATGAGAAGGAGAAACACGTGCAAAGATCTTGATCGTTTTGATCTTATTTTTCAACTGGATATCACTGCATGCATCAATATCATGACCGCTCATGATTTCTTTTTCATCACTGACAAGTCCGCATTCCTTACCGATCGCGAAAGCGGTCTTCAAAGAATCACCGGTGATCATCACCACTTCGATACCGGCCTGATGACACCTTTCAATCGCATCCTTTACTTCTTCTTTTACAGGATCCTTTAAACCAACAAGACCTAAAAAGGTAGCCTCACTTTCATAATCGCGATTCGTCAGTGAGCTTTTCTTCATACATAAACCAAAAACTCTCAATGCCTGATTTTCCATGATCGCACAGGCCTCCAGACATCGCTTGCGCTCATATTCTCCTAAAGGAATCCTTCGATTATGAACCATGATAAAAGAGCATTGTTTAAGGATATGTTCCAAGGAACCTTTAGAAAATACATATTGATCCTGATCTTTCTGATGGACGGTACTCATTTTCTTACGCACAGAATCAAAAGGAATCTCATCAATACGCAAATATTCACAATTGATGTCAGAAATTGACAGACGAGGCAAGACATATTCCACAAGTGCCTTTTCACTGGAATCACCGACAAGGACATCACCGATCGCTACATTTTGGGCACAGGCCATACAGACAAGCCCCATGAGAGGTACTTCCTGATCAAATTCATGATTAAAATACGTATGAACGACGCTCATCTTATTTTGTGTCAACGTTCCTGTTTTGTCCGAACAAATGATATTGACAGAGCCCAGGGTTTCAACGGCACTCAGCTTCCGCACGATGGCTTTATTCTTCGACATCATGCTGACACCCATTGACTGCACGATGGTAACAACTGCCGGCAGACCTTCCGGAATAGCAGCAACCGCTAAAGAAATCGCCAATAATAACATTTCCAGAAAATTCTTGCCCTTTGAAAGACTGACCATCAGCATGATCACACAAATAACAACGGCCAGCAGACCTAACATCTTACCAAGCTGATTCATTCTTTTCTGAAGAGGTGTCATTTCGCTGTTATCTTCATTCAAAAGATTTGCGATCTTCCCCATTTCACTATTCATTCCACAGCTTACGGCAATTCCCTTGCCTCTGCCACTGGTAACATATGTAGACATAAAGACCATATTATGCTGATCACTTAATGCTGTTTTCTCCTTAGAACGATAAAATTCATTTTTCGAAACATTATGACTTTCACCGCTTAGCAAGCTTTCATCCATCATCAATCGTGTCGTGCTTACAAGCCGGATATCGCAAGGAATACAATCTCCTGCTTCAAATTCGATCACATCCCCAACTACCACTTCTCTTGTTTCAATAAGCATGACGCCGCTATCTCGCACGACCTTACAGGTCGGCTGCATCATCGCCTGCAATGCTTCCAAGGCCTTCTCGCTTTTTACTAACTGAAAAGCACCGATTCCCGCATTCAGCAGCACCACCAGACAAATGATCAAGGCATCGATCACTTCTCTTAACAAAAGCGATAAAACTGCCCCTACAAGCAAGATATACACCATCGGATCCTTAAACTGTTCCAAAAAGATCATCAATAACGTTTTCTTCTTTACACTGACAATTTCATTATAACCATCACTTTTTAATCGCTTCATCGCTTCCTGATGCGATAAACCATGCTGTATGCTCGTATTAAAAAGCAATTCAACTTCTTTTATGCTGTATTCGTCCATGACTCACTCTCCCCTAGCAATTTATGAGAGAAAATCATCTCTTAGAACCCTTGATGTGGAAAGTTGAAAACGATCATATTGAATATTACCTGTAAAATGTTAAAATGGAAATACATGAATATTTTTAAAAGTTAGGAGATGATCATTTGTTTTCGGAAATAGAATTTATCAAAAAACACCCTATCACCCTCATGACACCTCTTACTAAAGGATGGTCAAAGGATCAAAAGTACATCCTTACTTCTTCTGATAAAAATCATTTTTTGCTAAGAATCTCTGACAAAAAATTATACGACAAAAAGAAAAAACAGTTTGAAGCATTAAAACACCTGGAAAAATTAAATATTTACTGTTCACGCCCTTTAGAATTTGGAACACTGACAAACGGAGATGTTTATATCCTTTTATCTTATTTAGAAGGAATCGATGGTAAAGAAGCCATCAAAGCACTCACCGATGAAAAAGCCTATCTGTTAGGAATAGAAGCAGGACAGGCACTAAAAAAGCTTCATTCCATTGAAATACCCAAGCAAGAAGATTCATGGTGGGAAAAATATCAAATAAAAGTAGAAAAAAGAATCACGAAATTATTAAATTGTGAATATAGAATTCCCATGCAGGATGAAATCATTCAGTATTATAAAAATCATTGCTTTTTAATGAAAAACAGGCCTTTATGTTTTACCCATGGTGACTATCATCTGGGAAATATGATCGTTCATAACGGAAAAATAGGTATCATTGATTTTGACAAAAATCAAATAGCCGATCCTTATGATGATTTTAAACCTTTTTACTGGAATGTAATGGAAAGTGAATATTTTGAAACAGGACTGATCAACGGTTATTTCGATAATAAAATACCTGATGATTTCTTCCCTGTTTTAAAATACTATACCTCTGAAAGTCTGATCACTTATTTACCATGGGCAATGACATTTGGCGAGGAAGAAATCAAGACCGCTCGAAAATTGGCGGATCTTCAAATACTCTGGTATGACCATTTTAAACTTGAAATACCCACTTGGTATAAAGGGATTCTTTCGATCAAATGACAGATAAATATTCTTTCACCGAGTTCAATCATCAATTTTCTTAAAATTAAACCAATGGTATGTGTTAAAATGAAGCAATTACTGATAGTATTATTCTTGAAGTGAGGAATCATTATGGATCAAGAAAAGATTGGAAAGTTTATTGCGGAAAAAAGAAAATCAAAAAACTTAACACAAAAACAGCTTGCAGAAAAATTAGGTGTCAGCATAAATGCTGTAAGCAAGTGGGAAAGAGGTTTATGTTTAATGGATATGTCATTATTAAAACCATTAAGTCAGATACTGGGTGTTACCATCAATGAAATTCTTTCCGGTGAAGAAATAAAAAAAGAAGATATCATCAGTAAAACAGATGAAAATATCGTGAATCTTACAGAACTCTATGATTTGAAATCTTCCAGAATAGGTGTTGATGCTTTCACCTTCGTAACATTAGTTCTATTAATTTATTACGGAAAGAAAGATATGAATTGTTTGAGATTTGCGATGATCTGGTTTATATATCGCATGACATATCGTTATAATAAATATAAATATACAAAAGATAAAAAAGAAATAAGAATATCTGTTTTCTATGGCATCTTCTTTATATTGACAACAGTTATCTTCTTAAAACAAACACTTTAAAATATGTGAAACAAAGAAATATGAATTTAATTATATAATTTAAAGTATTGTTAAAATAATTAAATAATGTGATAATAATTATAACTTTTAATGAAAGGAATATATAATATGTCAGAACTTGAAATGCTTCCCTATTTTAAGACAGAAAATGTTGTTGATGATCTAAAGATAATTATTGATATAGCCCAAAAACGTGCTTATAAAATGGTAAATATGACCCTTGTTGAAAGAAATTGGCTGATTGGCAAACGAATAGCTGAAGAAGAATTATTAGGACAAAATCGAGCAGAGTATGGAGCAAATGTTATAAAAAAGCTAGCAAAAGAATTAACTGAAGAATATGGAAAAGGATTCACGAAAACAAATCTTTATAACTTTTATGACTTTTATAAAAAATTCCCTAACATTTTCCACTCACTGCGTGGAAAATCACAATTGTTATCTTGGACTCATTACAGAGTCTTGCTTCAAGTCAATGATGAAACTGCTCGAAACTGGTATGAAAAAGAAGCCTATGATCAAATGTGGAGCGTACGTACACTTCAAAGGAATATTTCTTCACAATATTATTATCGTATTTTAAAAACACAAAATCCTTCAGAATTAAAGCAAGAAATGAAAAAACTCACTTCTTCTTATCAAAATAAGTTAGAATTTATTAAAAATCCAATGATTGCAGAATTTCTAGGCATGCAAGAAGATACTTCATATCTGGAATCTGATTTAGAACAAAGCATTATCAATAATTTACAAAAATTTTTGATGGAATTGGGTAAAGGCTATGCTTTTGTCGCAAGACAGCAACACATCCACACAGAAAAAGAAGATTATTATATTGATCTTGTATTCTACAACTATATTCTGAAATGTTTTGTTCTTATTGACCTAAAAACATCTAAGATTACACATCAGGACGTCGGTCAGATGGATATGTACATTCGTATGTATGATGAATTAAAACGCAATGATGGAGATAACCCAACAATCGGTATCGTTTTATGTTCTGATACGGATGAAGATATCGCAAGATATTCTATTATGCATGGAAATGAACAATTGTTTGCCTCTAAATACAAATTATATTTGCCAACTGAAGAAGAATTAAGGGCAGAAATCGAAACACAAAAAGAATTATTTTATTTACAAAGCAAAGATAAATAATACTGGTGTATAATGGGCAATGACATTTAGCGAGGAAGAAATCAAGACAGCTCGAAAATTGGCGGATCTTCAAATGCTCTGGTATGACCGTTTTAAACTTGAAATACCCACTTAGTATAAAGGGATCATTACAAAATTTAACTGTTAGATATATTTAAAAAAGGAAAGAAAATGGCAAGCAGAATCAGGTATCAATATATAAACAGTCTGGAGGTGAAGATATGATGAAATATATCGCACTATTAAGAGGAATCAATATAAGTGGTAAAAATAAAATCTCAATGAATGAATTGAGATCAGAATTACAAAAATATAAATATCAAAACATATCTACTTATCTAAATAGCGGTAACGTTATTTTTGAAAGTGAAATCGATCATAAAGAATCTATCATGCAAGACATTTATAAAATCATAAAAGATAAATTTCATCTTGAAATACCTGTCTTTATCATGACTGCATCTGAACTTAAAGATATATTCGTCAACGCTCCTGACTGGTGGGGGACTGATAACAGGGAAATTTATGATAATTTAATTTTCATCATACCACCTGTGACTTATGATGATGTATATAGTGTTCTGGGAAACCCGAATGAATATGAGAAAATACAAGAATATAAAAACCACATCTTTTGGTCTTATCGTTTAAAAGATTATCGGAAAACAAACTGGTGGAGCAGAACTGCAAGTACAGATATCCGTTATTCAATAACGATAAGAACTGCAACTACCACAAGAAAGATATTAGAAATATGTAATAGATAAATACTTAGATTTATAAGTGATGAGGAGATATTATGAAAAAGAAATTAATGATCATCATGATGATTTTGACTTTATCTGGATGTAGTAAATCGGATGAAATCCCCTATGAAGCCGGTGATAATGAAATAGCACTGCAAATACAATTAGATATTAAAGAAGATATCGGCTTGCTTATCGTAGATTATGAAGCAAATGATTCCAGTGGCAGCGGCGGTACATCAAATGCAGATAAATCACTGTTAAAACATGATGAATTACTTATTTACACGTTGGATAAACAAAATTTCAAAAATCCAAGCGATGTTGAAAATCTGTCGATACAATTTTCAATCATCACTGAATATGTAGATCCTAATTATGAAAATATATATCCGGAAGAATACTCAAAAGAAATGGATGCAATTGCTTTGCATGCGAAATTTGGTGAATCTTATTATATTACGATTACCGGGGATAAGATAAATGGATATGAAGCGGTATTAGAAAAATAATCCTTTATTTATAAAGCCGGATATTAGAAATTCATATAAGACAAATCCGTATTTGCAGATGAATAAATTCTACTTCTGATGGGTGTTACAAAATAAGTTTGTAAGATATGATGATGACGAAAGGAGCAATATATGGATCAAGAAAAAATAGGAAAATTTATTGCACAATGTCGTAAAAATAAGAATCTTACACAATCAGAATTTGCGAAACAATTAGGAGTTACTGATAAATCAGTTTCAAAATGGGAAAACGGTCACTGTTTACCAGATGCTTCATTGTATGAGCCTTTATGTCATCTTTTAGATATTTCAATCAATGAATTATTTGCCGGTCAAAAGATTGCTGATGAAGATTATAAGAAATGTGCGGATGAAAATCTACTGGCTTTGTTGAAATATCAATTATATAATTTAAGTGATAAAAGTATTTCTTTTAATGAATTTGATCATTCACTGCATCGAATTTCTGAAATAGCCGTATTATTAAATTCATTTAAAACTAAGGATGATGCCATTAATTATTTAGTGGAAGAAACACATCTTTCACTAGAAGAATGTACGAATGCATATAATATTTATATAAATTTATATAAGATAAATAAGTAGAAATCAACTTCTTTTCACATATTAAAACAACGCTGTCGTTTGATACAACAGCGTTTTATTATTTATTTATTCATAAAGAATTTAGGGAAAATCTCAGGTTCGCTCTTCTCAACATGACTTCCTGACGTATTTGTCTTTGAAGCTTTTGGTGCTTCATAGGATTCACGTGCATACGTTGGTTCAGATGTCTTATCCACAGCATCAAATCCTGTCGCAATGACCGTAACGATGACCGCATCACCTAAGTTTTCATTGATTGCAATACCATAGATCGTATCGATTTCACCACCGCAGGCTTCCGCAATCACGCTGCGTGCATCTTCCGCATCATAAAGCGTCGTGCTGGCACCACCTGTCAGGTTGATGATCGCATTGGTAGCACCTGAAACCTTTGTTTCCAGAAGCGGTGACTGAATGGCTTTTTCCGCAGCTTCCTTCGCCTTGTCTTCACCTTCGGCCATACCTACACCGATGACACAGGTTCCCTGATTGGACATGATGGCCTTAACGTCCGCAAAGTCAAGGTTGACCAAAGCCGGCACCGCAATCAGATCGGTGATTGTCTGCACACCCTGGCGCAATACGTTATCAGCCGCTTCAAAAGCTTCACTGATTGGTTTTCTGCCCATGATCTCCAAGAGATTGTTGTTTGATACAACGATCAGTGAATCCACATATTCCTTTAATTCCGCAAGTCCTTTATTGGCCTGCTCCGTTTTCTTTTTTCCTTCAAAAGTGAAAGGTTTCGTAACGATACCGACCGTCAAAGCTCCTTCTTCTCTTGCAATCTTCGCAAATACAGGGGCTGCTCCGGTACCTGTTCCGCCACCAAGACCGGCTGTGATAAAGACCATATCGCTGCCTTTGATCGCTTCACGGATTTCTTCAACGCTTTCTTCCGCAGCTGCTTTACCGATTTCAGGATTTCCTCCGGCACCGAGTCCTCCTGTCAATTCTCTGCCTAACACGATCTTATTCGCAACCGGTGAAATTGCTAAGACCTGTGCATCCGTATTACATACATAAAAATCTACACCCCGCACGCCTTCCTTAGCCATGCGATTAACGGCATTGCCACCGCCGCCACCAACTCCAAATACTTTGATTTTAGCAACCTGTCTGAAATCTAATTCTCCCATAACTTTTCTCCTTTTATTTTTCATTCATGATGATGCTCATGAGCTTTTTTGTAAATCCGCTTTCTTCTGTGTTCTTTCCTTTTACTACCTTCAGCGATTCATCGATCAATCGATCATCCGCAGCCTGTAATCGGTTATTACGTATCATATTGATTTCTTTCCACGCATAAAACATACCGAGCGTACATGTCAATGCACAATCACGCCCGCCTATCGTCTGTGGAACATAGATCATTGCTTTTTCATCAATTTGACTGACAACCTCATCCATGCCTCTGACTTCACAGCCTTCACCTGTCAAGATCACCTGACATGAGCCGCCTTCCATCATTGGCTGACATGCATTCTTCATCAGCTCCAGCCACCTGTTTGCAGGCTCCTTCACTGCCTCATGCAGCTCTTTCAGAGAAATCGTTCTCTCCTGATTGCCGTTTGCCCATAAAAACACCGGCACATTTGGATAATCCTTTTCCTTCAAGACCGCATTCTCAGTTAATAAACGCACGCAGACTTCTCTTTTTAACCCTGTCATATTGGTTAACGGTGTCAACCATTCTCCATATCCTTCATAAAGTACCTCACTGTTCAACAGTTTACCATGTGAGAATAAAGATAATGTCGTTGTCTGTCTTTCCAAATCAATCAAAACGATATAATTTCCGACTGCCTGTTCGAACAAGGCAGCTTCTTCGCCAATCGCATATGCATCTAAACAAATATCCAGAATTTCCAGATTTGCCTTCTCGATCACATTGGCATAAGCATATAATGTATTCTTATCACAATAAAACAGATCCAGATCAATTGAAAAAAGATCACATTCTTCATTCAAAGGCATCTTTCTTGAAGTAATGCCATTTACGACATACTTGATACCACCGATATTCACCAGCTCCAGATTTTCATCGTGACTGCTCACAACGACCTCATTGATCCCTCTTTGGATATCTGACAGCTGGATCTTGTCACCCTTTACAGAAACATTTACCTTTCCGTTCAATTTTTTCATGTTGACACATGGAACTGCCAACAAAACTCTTTCTATCTTATAGCCTAATATTTTAGAAGCATTTTCACATGCCTTCATCAAAGCATTGACGATCGTACCCTCATGCACGATCTTCTGATTCTCAATGCCATTGTGCCGTACTCTTTCTACTCTAAGGATATTTAAGTGATTTTCATGAAACTCGCCAACGACGAGCCTTACTTCGTGATCAGCAATCTCAACACTTGCATGAACCTGTTTTTGCGCCACAAAAATACCTCCTAACTGCTTTCCTTATTATAATAACATAATTTGAAGTACATAAAAATAGATTTTGATGTTTTTTTCAACGATTTTTTCAAATAATTGGAAGTGTTTTCCTTTAGGAAGAAAGATTACAAAAACCCCTTGTTGACTTTAAAACAAGATATGATAGAATAGGAAAACAACGAGGTGATAACATGCTGCTAGAAGAATTTGACCCATCAAAAAGTGCTGTCATCGATCCGGCAAAAACAGTTGAGAAAATCAAAGATTTTCCACCCATTACGATCTCAGTTTTCTCAAAGACACTTTTTGAAGAAGTATTGGACCTTCTTGAACATAAAGAAATAGCTTATAATACGTCATGTAACGGAGAAAACCCTATCTATGAGATCACTTATAAGGGACATAAATTTTCTTTCTACAAATCTTATGTCGGTGCCCCGATGTGTGTAGGTGATTATGAAGAAGTACACCAGATGGGCAGTGAAGTTCTGATCCTTTTAGGAAACTGTGGTGTCCTGGATAAGTCCATCGAAGATTGCGGCATCATCATTCCAACCAGTGCTTTGCGTGACGAAGGAACAAGCTATCATTATGCTTCCGCAAGCGATACGATTCAAGTCAATAAAAAATATATTCCTGAATTTAAAAAGATCTGTGAAGAGAGCACTTATCCTTATATTGAAGGCAGATGTTGGACAACCGATGCTTTTTACCGTGAAACCAGAGATAAGGTCAACCGAAGGAAGGCACAGGGAGCGATCTGTGTGGAAATGGAATGTGCGGCGATGCAGGCTATGTGTGATTTCAGGGGCATTGACTTTTTCCAGTATTTTTATGCCGGTGATAATCTGGATCACAGTGACTGGGATCCACGTTCGTTAAGCGGACATGCGAAATTGGATGAAAAAGTGAAGATTGTCTTTCTTGCATTCGAATTAGCCTTAAAAATCGCTGAAAATCGCTAAAATTTATACTTGCAAATTAGGTTAGATAATGGTATAGTAATAAAGCAAATTATGGACAAGTAAGTCGAAAGGAGGGTTTACGTTATGTCAAGAGTTTGTGCAATTTCTGGTAAAGGCCCTTTAACAGGGAATAAACGTTCTCACTCATTGCGTGCTACTCGTCGTAAATGGAATGTGAATTTACAAAAAGTAAAAGTGGTAGTAGATGGTAAGCCTCAAAAGATGCGTATTTCTGCTCGCGCACTGAGAACATTAAAGAAACAGGGTATGTAATCCTGTTTTTTTGTTTATGGTCATGATTCAAGAAAATATTTACAGAATTAAAAATACTTTACCAGAAAATGTTCGTTTAATTGCCGTCAGCAAAACTTATCCCCGCAATTGTATCGATGAAGCCATCCAGGCCGGACAGCTTGACTTTGGTGAAAACAAGGTACAGGAGCTGCTTGAAAAATATCGGCCTGATGAAGATATACGCTGGCATATGATCGGTCACTTACAGACAAATAAAGTGAAATATATCGTAGATAAGGTCGTTCTTATTCATTCTGTTGATTCGCTTCATTTATTGGAAACCATTGAAAAGGAAGCTCAAAAAAAAGATATTATCGTCAATGTCTTGTTGCAGGTAAACCTTGCTCATGAAGAAACGAAGTTTGGTTTTGATGAAGATGAATTAGAGGATGTCTTGGCACATGCTTATAAGCATGTCATGATCAAAGGGCTGATGGTCATCGGTCCGAATACGGATGATGAAAAGAGAATTGAAGAAGTCTTTTGTAAGGCAGAACAGTTAAAAAATAAATATCACTTTCAAGAATTATCCATGGGTATGAGCCATGATTACAAGATTGCACTGCGTCATGGAACAACGATGGTACGTATCGGAAGCGATATTTTCGGAAAACGTGATTATTCAAAATAATCGTCTATCACCTTCTATGAGATAATGGTTCTGTAAACCGTTATTTATAGAAGGTATTTTTTATGGATGAAATCGATCAAATTATTTCTTTTGTTTTGAATATTTCAAAATCTCAATTGAATTCTATCTCTACTGCTATTGAGAATGGACAATTCCTTATTTATAAATAATAGCTATAAAAGACCTTTTAAAATCCCTAAACCTCTTCTCGATCACTTCAATATTATCTTCAAAATTTCTCACTACAAATATCTTGATTGTAGGTACTCATGGAAAGAGTCACCATTCATAAAGACAAGCAAATCAATGATTTGAGTACATATCATCATTCGCGAATCGTAGTCCTTTTATACAATATAAACAGAAATCAAAAACGATATATACCATCAATAAAAAAAGGATTTACATTAAAATAATATTTATCGTGACGGTCCACACATACATAAAAAGGTAATTTAAACTAGTGAGTGGTTTAAAGAAATTACGCTTTAAACTAATGAGTGGTTTATAAAGAAGAGAAACAGATGATATAAAGGATGTGAAACCTCGATATCATCTGTTTTTTTTGTGCCGAGA
>NZ_CALVGS010000070.1 GCF_944327115.1 uncultured Traorella sp. | reverse complement strand
TTGTCATCATGCTGCTTTATCTGTTAGATACATTCTTGAATATTCTTTGTGAGTTATTGATTTCGAAACAATCGAGATATAATTTCCTTGTTTCTGTTTTAGTAGAAATTGTGGAAATTATTTCTTGTATCGTTTTAATGTATCGATTTGCGACAATGGCAACGACACTGTTCTTCTGGCTGCCAATTGATATTATCAGCTTTATAAACTGGTCAAAACACAAGGATGATGAAGAAAATGAACTGACCGTGGTTCGAAAACTAAAAGGATATCAGGAAGTCTTGGTTATTTTAGGAATCATTATCTGGACAATTGTTGTTGGTTATCTGATCAGTGGATTAGATATCGCAACTGATTTTTATAACAATAAATCATTAGAAACTGCAATTATCTACATTGATGCCTGTGCATCGGCTGTAGGAATTGCGAATGGATTGTTTATTTTCTTTAGACTTCGCGAACAATGGATTGCATGGTACATTTGTGCATTCCTTGAATCAATTATAAATATTGTTTCCGGGCAGTATGTTTTATTAGTTTTAAAACTGGGCTATTTCACAAATACTACTTATGGATATATCAAGTGGACCAAGTATATTCAATCACATACAACAGAAAAAACGCTACAAATATCCTAATAAGTCTTGAGGAATAAGCTTAAAATTGTTAAAATGAAATATGTAAAAAAAAAATGAAAGGTTAGGAGAGAAAAATTATGGCAATTTCAGCAGGTGATTTTAGAACAGGATTAACTTTGATCGTTGATGGTGATCCTTGTCAGGTATTAGATTTTCAACATGTAAAACCGGGAAAAGGAGCTGCTATCTTAAAGACAAAGATGAAAAATTTAAAGACAGGTTCAGTTCAGGAGAGAAACTTCAATGCTTCTACTAAATTTGAACCAGCAAATATTTCCAAAAAAGCAGCTCAATATTCATACATGGCTGATTCTACTTATTATTTTATGGATCTTGAAACTTATGAAACATATGAATTGACAGAAGATCAGGTAGGTGACAACAAATATTACATCATTGAAGGTGCAGAAGTTTCACTGATGTTCTTTGAGGGATTGCTTTTATCCGTATCGGTTCCAGAAAAAGTGGAATTGACGATTACACAGACGGATCCGGCAATTAAGGGTGCACCATCTAATCAGACAAAAGATGCTGTTACAGAAACCGGATTATCATTACGTGTTCCTCAGTTCATTGAACAGGGAGAAAAGATCGTTGTGTTTACAACAGATGGTAAATATGCAGGAAGAGCTTAATTAAGCTCTTTTTAAAATTATGAACAAAGTTGTCTTGATTAGCGGTGGCGCTAAAGGAATAGGGAAAGCAATTGCTTTAGAACTTGGAAAACAAGGCTATGATATCGTCATCAATTATTTAACTTCTGAATTAGAAGCTCATGCACTAAAAGATGACATCATAAAAAATTATGGTGTGCGATGTTTGGCTATTCAGGCTGATGTTTCTAGGGAAGATGAAGTAGATGAAATGGTTTCCTTGATTGAATCAGAATTAGGTGGCGTTGATATTTTGATCAATAATGCTGCAATTGACTTATCAAATTTATTTCATTTAAAAAATGCTGATGAATTTAGAAAGACATTGGATGTAAATGTCGTGGGTGCTTTTAATTGCAGTAAAAGGGTTTATCGACATATGTTAGATCAAGAATATGGGAGGATCATCAATATCTCTTCAACAAATGGTATCAATACATATTATCCAATGTGTATTGATTATGATGCATCAAAGGCTGCATTAATTTCATTAACGCATAATCTTGCTTTTGAATTTGCACCATATATTCATGTGAACTGTATTGCTCCAGGTTTTATTGGTACAGAAAATGAACTGGATGGATATGATGAGGAATTTCTAAAAGAAGAAGTTGAAAAAATCATGGTCAACCGATATGGTGATCCTAAAGAAGTTGCTTATTTAGTTAAGTTTCTAGTAAGTGATGAAGCTGATTTTATCAATAATACGGTCATTCGAATTGATGGCGGACAAAAAGGAAGTTGTTAATCCAACTTCCTTTTCATGTTTGTTAATGCAAGTAAAATAGATAGTTTTCCATATTCAAAGGTTAATCCGCCTTGCATGTATAGTGTATAAGGTTCAATGACTGGTGCATCGGCACTTAATTCAATGGTACTTCCTTGTGTGAAGCTTCCCGCTGCCATGACTTCATCAAAAGGATAGCCGGGCATAGGAGCAGGTAAAACACGTACGAATGAATCAATAGGGCTTGTTTGTTGAATCCCTTGAGTAAAATTGACTAAATTCTCTTTTGTTTTTAATTCCAGGGTTTGAATGATGTCTGTTCGTGGTTCATCATAGCGCGGAGAAATATTTGAATATCCTAATTTTTCTAATATATAAGATGTAAACACAGCTGTTTTCAAAGCATTCTTCACTGCATTAGGAGCCATAAAGAGACCTTTGAAAAAAGCATTGTTTAAGTTGAAATTAGCCCCAAGACTTTTTCCAATGCCGGGAGCTGTTAAACGCTCGGCAACCATTTGGATCAGCTCATGATTTCCCGCAACATATCCTCCGGTAGGTGCAATTCCACCACCGAGGTTTTTCATTAAAGAGCCAACAACGACATCTGCGCCAACATGGCCCGGTTCTCTTGTTTCTACTATTTCTCCATAACAGTTATCAACCATGATAATGACATCCTGATTCACTTCCCGTATTTTAGAAATGATACGCTCAATCTTTGAAATGGAGAGTGATTTACGATGTGAATATCCTCTTGATCGTTGAATTTCAACAAGTTTAACGTTGTTCTCTTTCAATCGTTCAATAATTCTTTCATCATCAAAATCATCATCAATCAATTCAATTTGTTCATAGTGAACACCATTCGCCTTTAATGATTGACTCGAATGACCAATGATACCAATCATTTCTTGCAGTGAATCATAAGGAGCACCAGATAATGAAATCATCGTATCCCCATGTTTTAATAATGCTGAAAGAGCTAAATAGATAGCATTTGTACCACTCATGATCTGTGGGCGTACCAAAGCATCTTCACAGCCGAGTACCGTAGCAAATATTTTTTCTAATTTATCTCTTCCTTCATCATAGTTTCCATATCCATTGATATCACTAAAATCTGAATAAGAAACTCTGTTTTCTATAAAAGCAGATAAGATACGATTCGAATTTGATAAACAAATCGTATCGATCTTTTTATAAATATCTTTTAAAACTACATCCGTTTCTTCAGCTAGGGAAAGAAGTTGCGGATTGATTTGTTCGAGTATCATAAAAAACCTCCCATAAAATAATTCCTTGTATATTATACACGAATCTTGATGATTTGCATTGATAACTATGCAGAAAATCGATGGATTTTTAGAACTATGAATGATTATTTATAATAAACTGAAGATATTTAATTGAAATGAATTAAATTGCTACCTAACACAATGAAATATCTTTTTTAATAAGCAAATGTATTTTATCAAAGCAAAAATTGATATGAAAATAGACATTTAAACGAAATTTCAAAAATTAGAAATATTTATTGTATATTTGAGAAGATGATTCAAAATAATATTTTGTGAATCACTTTAATTTAAGGCAAATATAATGTAAGATTATATTATACATATCACGTAATTATTATACAATCAATTAATTGCATGTGTTATGAAGGAGACCTACTATGAAAAGTCAATAGAAAATATCAGAAATTTTCGGTAGTAAGAGTAACCATGACAAAAATTCCTAACGATGTAGGATTTTTTGAAAAATTGTTGATATCTGACTAATCTAAATTGAATGATTCATTTGATTTGATCAGTTTGAATATCACTCTCACTAATTTGCCTGCACAGTGCCCAAGTGCGGCATAGTGAGACTTTCCTTCACTTGTCTTTTTAAGATAATAATTCATAAAAGTTTTATTATTCTTACAGACATTGTAGGAAGCCCAAATGAGCGTATAACGAAGCAGAGAATTGCCTCGCTTTGACATTCGTGATTTTGAGGCATGCTATTTCCCTGATTGGCGGACGACAGGATCCAAACCTGCATAGGCCAGGACTTTACTTGGTGAATCAAAATTGTTAAGATTATTAGTGACTATTGAATGACTGAGATTTCCAAATGACCAAGTCCCGTGATGGACTTCAATGGAGTATCAAAGTTATTCACAAATGCTTCGAGCTGTTTATCGATAGAAGCAATCTGTTCATCATAAAGTTCGATTTGATTCACAGCCATTTGAGCTTGAAGAGCGAAGGAGTGACTGGGGATACCGATGGATTCCCCTGCGATCTTCTTCAGCTCTAGTGCCTTATCTTTCTTATAACGACCGTGGGAAGCCTTTGTAAGAAGTCTGGTAAGAACATCAATTCGGACTTTTTTAATGGATTGAGGCAAAGGGTATTCCTTGATCAGTGCATAAGAAGTGTTGATGTGCAGGTTGTTTTTAAAAAAAGGGGCTAATTCAGGGAAGATACGGTCCATATAGGATACGAGCTGAATCTTCGCTTTGGTTCTCATCCTGGTCAGATTTCTACGGGAACAGCAGAGGGAATAGATTTCAGAGAAAGTTTCGTCGCGATGTAAAGTGTTTTTCTGTTCTTCCTTATAAAGAGTAGAACAAATAAGCAGAGCATCGATGGAATCGGTCTTGGCATTGCGAATGTTTGCATTACGTAAAGAACTCGTTACCAAGGGATTGATTACTTTAAAAAATAAATTGTTTGATACAAGAAAATGAATGAAGTTATCAGCATAATGGGCAGTAGATTCAAAGCCGATAATCAGTTTTTCAGATTCTTGTAGAAAAGATAAGATTGAACCCAGAAACAATTCGAAACCAGATTTTGAGTTTTGGAAAGGAAAAGGTTCAATCAGGATTACACCGTGCTGATCAGTCATCGCAGCATAGTGAGTTTCTTTGGCGATATCCACGCCGACAAATAGAGTCATAAAAAAGACCACCTTTCTAAATTACCTGTGATAGTAATTCCACGGTGATCTATTCTCATAACCTTGCGTGAGATAAGTATTCAAAGACACATCCAACTAATCAAAGATAAAATAGGCCGTGGCAATAGTCTCCTTAGAGTAGTCAAGCTACATGATTTATAAAGAGAACACAGGCTATTTATATCATACTATAGATGACTAGAAAGGAAAGCGATGATTACTACCTTCAAGGTATGTAATTATCATACAAGA
>NZ_CALVGS010000069.1 GCF_944327115.1 uncultured Traorella sp. | reverse complement strand
AAAATTCCCAATTTTTTTACATTTTTTATGAAATTATCATTATTTAAATAGCGATTGAATGATACGTGATTCACCTTTAGCTAATTAAAGCTACTTTATTTCATAAATTTGTATATATGTACTTAATTAAGTGTTAAGATGAATATTGATCGGCTGTTTGTATAACTTTCATCTATACAATTATCAAATTTTTAATCTGATCCAACTGTATGATCCTACCCTTCTAATCTCTTCATCTCATAATTTAATGTAATGATAAGGCTTAAAAAAAATAAAAAAAAGAGCGACTCTTTTGAATCACTCTTCTACATTCCTTTTAATTCTCGATATAATAAACGTGCATATCCATCTGTCATACCGGCAACATAATCAGCTGCCAACAAAAGCTTATCATAAATCTTTTCATGATCACTTTTATTTTGTACAGCATCATGATAATTTTCCAGATAATTCGATGAAAGCAAAGCTAAATACTTCTTTTGAATTTCATTTGGTTTATAGTAGTCAGAATCATAATGCAAAGCAGCATCCGTAAACTGATCTAAAAAGAAAGTCAGTATTTCATTTCCCATGATTTCAACACGTAGAATTGATTTGTCACAATAAACCTTACGATAAGCAAAGCTTTTTAACTCCTGTATAATCTTGCTTTCTGAGCTGCACAAGATAAGCTCCTGATCAAATTCACCGTTCATGATTTCACCATAATGATTAATAAAAGCATCTTTGACAGCAGTCACACAATATAATTGTTTGCTTGTCAGCCATTGAAAAATAGCCTGACGATATGGATCATGTTCAACACCTTCATAAACTTTTTCTTTTTTGGCATTTTCCAGCTTATACTCTAATTGCTTCCTGCCATTCTCATCACCGCTTTTTTCAATCACACTCATTAATTCATCATACGTGTACATGCCTTTCTTATAACCATCTTCCAGATCTGCGAAAGTATAAGCCAGATCATCTGCGGCCTCTAAGATAAAGGTCAACGGATTACGGCAGCCAAACGTTCCTGTATTTTCTTTGATGGTTTGAAAAACATCTTTTTCACTTTCATAATACCCTACTTTTTTCGCAATTAATCTGCGATCTTTCTTTTCTTTTTCTTCTTCCTTCGCTTTTTCCAAAGAATTTACAGGATATTTGATGATCGTATCCAACACGCCGCTTGTTAAGTGCATGCCATATTTACCATTCAGGCGATGAAGCTTGGTAATGATACGAAGAGCCTGTGCATTTCCTTCATAATAATATAAGTCAAGCTTTTGCTGTTCACTGAGATATTCATTCAGCTTTTTACCATGATATTCGATCACCGGCAGATTCTTTTTGAACCACTCACGAATCGAGGATTCCCCAAAATGTCCAAAAGGAGGATTGCCGATATCATGAAGCAATGAGGCACAATTAAGTGTTTCCACAACATTGTGGACATTGATTTCATCCTGTTCTAACTTTTTATCTTGGATCTCGCTGCATATCTGCTTTCCGATCAGTTTCGCAAGAGAAGCTACTTCCAAAGAATGGGTCAATCTCGTACGTACGAAATCACTGCTGTCAAGGGGAAAGACCTGTGTTTTATCTTGAAGTCTTCTGAAAGATGCACTCGTAATGATACGATTGTAATCACTTTCCACTTCACTTCTTAAGTTCGTCAGCCTTTTACTTTTAGATTCAGGTATTCTTTTTTCATTTGTGATGTTCTTCCAATCCAATCTCATGATACATCTCCTTTAATTTTCTTTATTGTATCACATTTTTTATTTTATCTATATAAATTCGCTATTGCATATAACGAAACTGCTGATCATGAATCAAAGGATAACGAATGGCAGATGAACCTTCTAAATCTTCCTTTGACATTGAAATCACTGTAATCTGATTATTCTCATAAGTCTTATAGTAATAAATTCCTTTAGATAAATTGATACAGCAGGAATAAACAGTGATATCATGATGCCCTTGAGGTGTGATGACACTTCCTTTGACCATGGCAACACCATCTAAGATATGAAAAAACTGCGATACATTAGCATTTTCACTTTTCTCAGATACTGCATTATTTAAAAGAAACGCTGCTTTCACAAAACGTGAAGCACTTGAAAAATCACCCGGTAATCCAATCGCGCCCATTCCTTGTGCATATGGCTGCAGCACTAATTTCTCACTAAAAACATTCTGTGCATTTTTAGAAGATAGATGCTGATAGTTATTGATATTCCATTGATGATATTCATATGGTGGATTATTCGTTAATACACCTATCTTATCTTCATAAATATGTAAACCATCCTCCATTGATTCAACGATCAGGCTGTCATGCTCATCACTGATCATCCAATGTAAAGGAGCTAATGGCAAATTTTCACTGAATGGAATATTCACCAGATTGATCTTTGATAAGCATTTCCTTGCTTCCTGTACGCTTGCACATTGGCCCAGTATCCATGGGATAAATTCAAAAGGAGCAATATTATCCGACTCTTCGGCCACTTCATGATAAACTGCATTGCCCGGAAAATTCAAGCCTGCCATGGCTAATCCTTTCTCATTGGCAGCTTCATAATATAAAGGAACATTATTTACAACTGTTGCCATTCCGATACAGGCATAATGATGATGAAGCGTTTCTTTCATTCTAAAAGACAACGGCATCTTTCTTGGAATGATGACCACTTCCTCATTGTAGGAGTATTCTAAATCCAGATTTCTTCCAAAATAACAATCACCATTTCTGTATATAATACTTGTACACATAACCATCTTCCTTTCTTTGTTAGTATGAGCTTGAACTTTTAAAATACACTCCCATTCGATGTACGTGATCGATATTATTCATAAAATGATACCTCAAACATTCATCTGTTATCCACAACATCGTAAGGTCTGTCTTATGTCCCCTATTATGGACTATTTAGATATATCTATTATCATAGTATCTTTTTTTTATAAGATTTACAATATATATGGAATAATTATTTTTGTAACTTCTTACATTTATTGTAAATCGTTTTCAATTAAGCTATAATACTGCCATTAGGAAGGTGATCTTATGTTTTATGAAAATGTAACATTCATTAAAAACAATGTAAGTCAGAAAAGACTGTATCAGGGAGTGAAAGAAATCTCTTCTTATCATCGCATCCAGGCTTCCACAGGATTTAGAAAAGCAGCCCGGCATGCTTTAGAAATGCTTCAAGAAAGAGGAATCGAAAGTCGTATCCTGGAATTTGAAGCAAGAGCGGATCAATGGTATCTGGAACAAAAGATGTTTCAGGAGTGGGATTGTAAAGAAGCTTATTTAGACTTATTAGGTGAAAACACACAACGCTTATGTGACTTCAGTGAGGAAAAATGTTCCATCATCCAGAAAAGCTATCCATGTGATT
>NZ_CALVGS010000068.1 GCF_944327115.1 uncultured Traorella sp. | reverse complement strand
CATGCCCAAAAAGTACAAATTACTATTCACTTTTCAAAGAACAGCTCCAGCTAACATACAAAATTAGAAATTTTATATTTTCAAACTTTTTCATCTAAATCTCTTGATTTTTATATAGTTAGCTCCTAGATCTTGTATTTCTACCGTTCAAACGAATTTTACATATAAAATTCTTTGTACCATTCTGCAAATTTTCGCAATCCGTCTCGAAGACTGGTACTCGGTTTAAATCCAAAATCACGTTCTAATGCAGACGTGTCAGCATAAGTTACCGGTACATCACCGGGCTGCATCGCAACAAGCTCTTTATGAGCATCAAAATCATAATCTTCTGGCAATACGCCGGCTCTTACCAACTCTTCGCTCAATATCTGAACGAAATCCAGTAAGTTCTCTGGATGGTTATTGCCAATGTTATAGAGGGCATAAGGCGGAACAGGCAGACCATCCTCACCAGTTGCCCTGTCTGGCGCTTTTTGCATGACCTTTTCTACACCAGTCACGATATCGTCGATATACGTAAAATCTCTCTTGCAATTTCCATAATTAAAGATCTGAATGGTTTTGCCAGCCCTTAACTTATCTGTAAATCCAAAGTAGGCCATATCAGGACGACCCGCCGGACCATAAACTGTGAAAAATCTCAAACCAGTTGACGGGATGTTATAAAGCTTTGAATAAGCATGAGCCATCAATTCGTTTGATTTTTTCGTAGCTGCATAAAGGGAAACCGGATTATCCACTTTATCATCCGTGCTGTATGGCACTTTCTTATTAGAACCATAGACAGATGAGCTGGACGCATAAACTAGGTGTTCTACAGGCGAATGTCCTTCATCATAAGAATGTCGGCAAGCTTCCAAGATGTTATAGAAGCCAATCATATTCGACTCAATATAAGCATCCGGATTAATAATGGAATAGCGTACTCCAGCCTGAGCAGCAAGATTTACCACGACTTGCGGCTTGTACTGTTCAAATACCTTATTGACCAGTTCTTTATCAGCAATACTGCCTTTAATAAAAATAAAGGAAGGATATGTTGATAACTCAGCAAGTCGAGCTTCCTTTAATCGCACATCGTAGTAATCATTCATGTTATCGATACCGATGACCCTCACATCTTTCACATCTTGATAAAGACGTTTTACTAGGTTGGATCCTATAAAACCAGCCGCACCGGTAACTAATATCGTTTTTCCATTTAAATCCACATAACTCATCTCGTGGTTCCCCTTTCTTCATCTTTTCATAATCAAAATCACTGTGGAAATCATCCCGATATTCATGATTTCTACAGCAATCTTTTCATTGTTTTTCTTAATAAACTACTTCTTGATAATTGACTACGATATAGATATATCCTACATTTCCATACATATCTGTAACACTTAATCTATAGGTAGTTTCTCCATATGTATCCGGTAAGCTATCCGGCCATCCAACAATATCTTCGCTAATATCATTTCCATCTATATCGGTTGCTGTAACACCGGCAATCTCAATGACTTCTTCGATCGTACTGTAATTTCCAATAAAGAATCTAAAATTCTGATTTTCTGCTGATAAGTAAGGATTCTCACTTTCTTCTACATTGATCGTAAATTCATAAACCGTATCATTCAATGTAGCTGTAGCTCTATAACTACCTACTTGTAACGTGTTTACTTCACTTAAATTTAATTGGATTTGTTTCAGATTTTCTGCACTTCCATTAAAGTAATCTGCAGGATCATTGTCTAATGAACCATTTCGCTGCATCGTAAAAGTATCTTGTTTTAAAGTTACTTCATCTGTTTCAACAATAACATTATCTTCACTATAATTGGATACATAGGGTTCTGTTTTCTTGTTCGCTGAATAAAAGAATCCAAAAACAATTAAAATCAATACTGCTGAAATTGCCAGTATGAGTATTACTTTTTCAAATTTATCCAAAGAATACTTGATTTTCACTTAACAACACCTCTTATTCGTCGCTTCCGTAATAGCTATAGTAAGATCTCGTTGTTTTATCTACTTTGGTAAGAACACATCCTAATATTTTTGCGCCATTTCGCTGTAACGTCTGTAACGCATTTTTTGCCTCTCTTTTATCTGTATCCTTCGCAGAAACAACAAAAATCGTACCATCTGTAACATGAGAGATTGGGACTGCATCCGATACTGCATTCAATGGAGGACAATCTATGATGATAAAATCAAATTTTTCTCTAAAACGTTTGATTAATTCCGCAAATCGATTACTTGATAAAAGTTCCTGTGGATTTGGTACGGATTTTCCACTCGTCAAAAGATACAGTTTCCCTTCTGCTGCACTGTTTTTAAATTTATGGAAATAACGTTCATCATCAATATCAATTTCATTTGTATCTTTCATCAGGTTGCTGACACCTACCTTGTTAGATACTTTATAGATCTTATGTTGAACAGGTTTACGCAAATCACAATCAATCAATAAGACCTTTGCATATTTCGCTATCGAAACCGTCGCTAAATTACTCGCAACAGAACTTTTCCCTTCTGCAGGATTTGAACTTGTAATATTGACCACTTTTACATCTTCATTAAATGAAGAATATTCAATATTCGTTCTCAGCTGACGATATACTTCCATATAATCGAATTGAACTTGTTTCTTTTTATTGTCATTTCTTTTGGGAGCCACTTTTCTTTCCAATTTCTTCATCTCCTTTAACTTCTATCTTTTAAAAAACTGAAAAAATGATTTCTTCTTTTTGATAACTTTCATTTCTTCCAATTCTTCATTTTGAATAATATGTAACGGATTATAGTAAAAGAGAAGTTCAGCATTTTCTCTACCAACTTCTTTTGAAACCATTGCATATACATCACTCAATTGACAAACCCGATGTCCTTTCGCACGATGTGTATCTGTTGCGATAACATGTACAAGACCCTCTTGAAGTAATTTCCATGCATTTTTCTTAATCATCTCTCCATGATGACCAAGAAGGCTCGTACGATTTACTTGGATGATATATCCGCTGTCAAACCATTCTTTCACCATATCAAGTGATATTCCTTTAGGAAAATAACGTTCTACATGAGCAATCACCGGAATCATATCTCGTACGGTAAATTCATATAAACGATCATTCGGCATATCTCCTAATTTCATGATATCTTGTCGTACATCAAATTCACATAATGCATACCCGGACCCTGCCAGTGTATAAAAGTTATCTTTATCGATCATGTCTAAATAATCATCATTTAAGAAGATCTCACTTCCGAAATAAATCTCTATATCAAATTGTTTTGCTAATTCTTTTAATTCTTTCATTCTCTTTGTCATCAGTAGAAGATCTTCTTTATCTTGCTTACCGGGAATAAAATGCGGAGTGGCAATAATAGCTTTTATGCCATCAGTTCTGGCATTCTCAAGCGAAATCTTCGCCTGCTCCATGTTTTCCATTCCATCATCAATATCCCAAGCCAAATGATTATGGATATCAATAAATTGCATATGCTTAATCCTCGAAATAAGGAATTTCAGCCAATACAGGAATTTCCAGATAAGATTCTACATCTTCTTTTGTATGCAAACGTTTATCCAATAAGAATCGTAACACGACGATACCACCGGAAATTGCAATACCTGCACATATACCTAACATCGTATTCAGCTTTTTATTTGGGCTTACCGGTACTTCATTTACTTTCGCCTGATCGATGATCATTAAGTTTTTCACATCTAAATTCGTTCTTACATCAGAGAAAAACTGATCGATAACAGCACTTACGATATCTCTTGATAACTCCGGATCTTCTGTTCTTGCCGTCACCTTAATAATTTCACTATCCGTTTCATTCGTAACCGTCAATGAGTTTTTCACAAAATTGTTGGCTCGATCTTCTAATTGTAACGTCTCAGTCACTTTATCTAATACACTGTCACCTTGGAGCATCAACATATAGTTATTCACCATCTTTGAGTTCGCATTTAATGTATTATAATCAATCGTTCCGCTTTCTGTCGTATTCGGTTTTAAATAAATGCGTGCGCTGCTTTCATATTTTTCAGTAATAAAAAATGTGGTAAATATAAAAGCAAAAACTCCACCAATGATACCCGTCAAAAGAATGAATATAATTTTTTTTCTAATTTCAATAAACAATCGACTTAAATCAATTTCGATTTCATCATTTTCTACATTTTTCTTAAAATCTTCCACGTACAAAATCCTTTCTAATTTTTCATTCATGAATCAGCCTGCATTTGCAACTAATTCATTTTGTATTTTCACATCTTCGTCTGTAATCAATTCTCCTGAAATGATCTTATCTATTAATTTTTTAGCGTTTTCTACACAAGCTTCATCAGGAATCATTACATAAGCATCAAACCCATTTGCAGGCGTCCACATCGTTGCACCTTGTCCGCTTACTTGAATCTGCTTGATATCCCATGAACTCATATCATTTAACTGTTGTTTTATAAGTGACGTCATTTCTTCTGTACTCATATTTGTTTGAAAACTATCACTCACTGCTGATAATATATTTGCATAATTTGTGATGATCTGTGGAGACAAAGCTTTATCGATCATTGCTTCCATGACACGCATCTGATTTCGGCTTCGTTCCCGATCTCCATCAGCAAAACTATAACGTTCCCTTACAAATCCCAGTGTTTCTTCCCCATTTAATTGGTTTTCACCTTGTTTAATTTCATATTTACCATGGAGAGTCGTGAATGCATACGGTGAATTGACCGTAATACCTCCTAATGCATCGACAATATTTACAACACTGGAAAAATTCACTCTGACATAATAATTTAGATCGATATCTAAATAATTCTCCATCGTTTCGATCGTACAATCTACTCCGAAAATGCCGGTATGAGTTAATTTATCTAATTGATTATACTGACAAGTTTGCGGAACATAAAAATCACGAGGAATTCCGGTCAGTAAAATCTGGTGATTCTTTGGATTTACAGATATGATCATATTCACATCCGAACGGGACCTTGTAGAAATCGTTCCATAGGTATCAATTCCCGTTAAATATATATTAAAAGGTTTTGTAACGACATCTACATTCTTACTGATATCTTTTGCTTCATTTTTGAATATATATTGTTTGATCACTTTCGTTGCATCATTAAAATCAGGATGATTTTCTTCCAGCAATCCACGTGATCCTTCATCTAATACGATAGCATCTACTTGTCCATCATAGAGAGCATCGCCAAAATCAATATAAGAATCATAACTGACGGTTGCAGGTTCCAAATTCAAATCTGTTTCGAGATCTTCTAATGCCTTGGCTTGTGTTGATACATCACCCAGGCTTACTATACCAAAGTTTTTATTACTTAAGTCTGTGACTTCTTCATACCCACTCTCTTTCATCACGACAATGGAATAAACTAACACATCTTCATCTGTGGTTATCTTGTTAAATGCACTATTTGTAGTATAGAGCATCCAATTTCCTGCAGCTAAAATAACAGATAAAATGACTATGATCACTTTACCTATGATCTTCGTCATTTTACTCATTTTTCTTCCTAACTGTATGTACCACATTCCCGCAACGATCAAAATCAATAGGATGATTGCCGGAATTAAATATTTTATAGGTACAATATTAAAAACGATTGCCTGTACGATCAATCCAATCGCAATAAGAGTAAAGGCCATCGAAAAATAAAAGCCACTGTTTTTCAACATGTTTTTCAATTTCTTTCCTACCTTTCTTTTTCTATAATGCCCCTTTTCCATAGATTACACTTTTTATAGTTTTATATATAATGATCAAATCTAATCCAAAAGTCCAATTTTTATAATAATAATCATCTAATTTACATCGTTCTTCAAATCCGACATCACTCCTGCCATTGGCTTGCCACATTCCCGTAATACCCGGTTTACATTTTATGATGGAATTATAATAAATGCCCATATCCTCTTTTTCTCTAAAAAGATAGGGGCGTGGACCCACTAAGCTCATTTCTCCCTTTAATACATTTATAAACTGGGGAAATTCATCTAAAGATGTTTTACGTAATACTTTTCCTGCTTCTGTAATTCGAGGATCATTCTTAAGTTTTTTATTTTTTAGATATTCTTCTCTAATAGCCGGATCTTTTTCCATCAATTCTTCTAAAACAGCTTCAGCATTTGGTATCATCGAACGAAACTTATATATCTTGATAGGTTTTCCATCCAATCCGATACGATCCTGTTTAAAAAAGATCGGATCATGATCATTGTTTTTACAATTTTTCACTTTCACAAATACTGAAAGAGGAATTAATAAGATAAGACCGAAAATGGAGGCAATGATATCAACGATACGTTTTAAAAAGCGTTCAAAAATATCGATTCTTCCTTGTGCTGTTGAAACAAGCAAAGACCCATCAAAATCTTGAATCACTGAATTAAACGTCAATGTAACATTAACTGTTGGCATATATTTAATGATTCTTACTCGATCATGCAATCGTAGCATCAATTGATTGATCTCATCTTTTGAAATATCAGGTAATACAACAATGACTTGTTCGATATGATCTCTGGCAAGTATATTTTCCAAATCTTTATCTTCAAATATTTTGGCGTTTTTTGCTTCGAGTTCTTCATGAATAGCTTCTTTTCGATAACGAACATATCCATCTATTTCCGTTAACATAAAGCGATTACTTTTCGCAATATCACCAAACCGCGATGCTTCATAGTCTGTCCCAATGATCAACGTCTTTATTTTAAAGATATTTCTAAAAAGTATCCTACAGTAACGATTGGTCAATAAAGCAACGATATACATGATAAAAGCTAATAAAAAGCTTTTTATATACTAGTATGGTTCTTCAACAGCAAGCAGTATAATTGCTGAATTGACAAAAAAACATAACATCGCTTTCGCAAGCGACCTCATTTCATCCCAAATAAGTTTCGATGTTATTTTATAATGATTAAAAATAAACAAAAATAACACTAATATGATTAGCAAAAAAATTCTTTTATTATCCGGTATATTTAATAAAGTTGTTAAACACAAAAAAACAAATGCCTCAACAAGCATTAAAATCACTGATATTCCAATTTTTCTCATTCACAACACTTCCATAACAAAAAATACTTTACTTCTTAAATTCACTTCAATTTAACAAAAATAACCCATTTTTTTCCAAAATCTGGAAATAAAAAAACATACTCCTCCCTTCCCCCACATAGAGTGTTGAACGGGTTTTGTATGTCCTGAACCTCTCCATAAAGTGCCTAAACAACTATTACTTCTAAGATTCGATCTTTTTCACAATTTCTAAGGAAACATTTACTTCAACAATATTTCCATTTATTTCAACATGCAAAATAACTCTGCGGTTATGTCGATCGATCTTCTTGATTTCACTTTCGTATCCCATCAAAGGACCTTCTATGATAGAAACTTTTCCATTGATGATTTCTCCTTTAGAAAGGGAAACCGTTCTATCATCATTCATTAATCCTTTTAAATAGGTCTGTTCTTCATCGGTTAAGGCACTGATGTTATCGTCATACTTTAATTCTTTTAAAATTCCTTGAATCCTTTGTCGATCCTCTGCTAATTTTCTTCGAAAAGTAATAGGATCTAATGCTGTTTCTACAAATACATAGGATGGAAATAGCAATTTTTTTACTAATACCTTATTCCCTTTTACCTTGTGTACTACTTCTTTATAAGGAGTAAAGACATCCCAATCACTTCTATTTTTTAAAAGCTCAGATATCTTTTTTTCTTTTCCACCCAAAACATATAAAATATACCAGTATTTCATCAAGTGTCTCCATTCATAAACTGAATCTCATTTTATCTTGCTGTCTTGCATCCCAATCAAATAAAAACAAAACCTGCTTATTTCGCAACAAAAAAACCAAAAACAATTTAATAAACGAAACCTCTATAAAAACGATTCAATAAATTTTTCTCCCCTTTCCTTCATTTTTTCAACAACTATATAACGTTTAAAAGATTTTATATAGATTCCTGAATGATTTTACCACTAATAATAATTATTTTCAATAAAAATCGATTAAAAATATGTATTATTTAATTCACTTAACCATGAACATAAATATATTTATAGTCATATTGAACAATTATTTTAATAGTCATATTTACCTTTATTTAAAGCTTTTTTATTTCAAAGCATATTAAATAATGTAAATTTATCATATAAATTATAAATAAAATAGATTCTTTTTCATTCTAAAAATTGGAAAGAAAATATCAATATTTTCATTCACATCATCTATAAAAAAACATCTGTATCATTTAATACAAATGCTTAATTAAAAGAAATCTTCTGAACCTGATAGCCGGCATCTTTGACTGCTTGACTTAAAGTATCTTCAGATATTTTATTTTTCATATGCACCTCCGCCATTCCATTATCAAGATGTACCTTTGCATATACGCCCTCTAAAGCATTTAAAGCATTCTCCACACGTGTTTTACAATGCGAACAGGTCATACCATATATTTTTATTTTTGCTTCGAACGGATAGTGGGAGAGATTCTTATCTTTTATGCGCACTTTTTTAATCGGTTCGCTTTCACCTCCGCAACATCCGCTTTGTAGTTTTTTCATATAGCTCTTGATCGAATAAATACATATCATGATAATAATTAATATAAGAAAAACTTCCATGATGAACCCTCCTGAGTTAGTTTTAACTAACTTTATTATAATCCTACTTCCCTTCCTGTCAAGTCATTTTTATAAAGAAAAAGCTCTTCATAAGAAGAACTTTCATTTAATCGCAGTTATTGAATCTGTTCACTTAAATGCTTGGGTGTCCTTATCAATGCTGTTTCAAAAACACCCTTTTGGAGCGGATGATCCCCTATCAAAATCCTCAATCCAGATCAAGAACATATAAACGAACTTCTTCCATTCGATCACAATAGTCTGATAATTCTTTTCTGCGTGAACATTCTGTCTTTATGACCAACTCATCCACTCCATATATCTTCCCGGCATGTTGATGATCCAAAAAATGATCCGCCTTTCGAGATTCAATATAGCAACGCAACCAATTATACTCTTCAATATTTTTAAATCTTTGTGATTGATACCAGCGATTGCCGCTTCATCCTGCTGAGTCCATACCTCACAATTATGAATACCTTTCTCTAAAAGCTTCTTCCTTGCTTCTTCCCATAAATCTAAAGCTATATGTCTGCGTCTGTATTGCGGCAATACCGCTAAATTCCAATGACTGCCCCTCTATGAGATGAGGCAGCGCATAATGTTTTTAGTTTCTTTTCAATCTCCACATCAATCAATTCAACGATCTTCTCATCTTCGCTTGCTACTAAACAAATCGCGTCATTTTCATACTTGACCCGTTTTGTCATCACATCATCATGATATGAGGTATCTAAGAAAAGAGTACACGGCAAGCAAGCCACTTTTTTTTCATCATCTTCTCGATATGCACGTATGACCATCATCGTCCTCCAAACACAATAATCAAATCTTACTTTTTACTTAATTTCTTAGAAATATACCTCTCGACCCTGTCTACTTCCTTTGGCATCGTCCATCCTGATCGTGAAAAAGCATCCTTGGCATAAGATTTAAATAGATACATACATGATAATAAAGCTTCGCTCATTTCTAAGTTACTTGCCGTATGAAACCACTTTTCCATTAATTCATGGTCATGTTCATCGATATATTCAAAGATCCTTTTATAACATTTTCCAAGCTTTATTTTTTCATGATGATGAAGCTGGATATCAAAGCTCATCATTTTCAGACATTCTTCCATACAGATATGTGTAAAGTAATAATTCGCATATAGAAGGTCATGACGTAAGATACCCTTTAAGACATAAAGGGCGATCCAGTAAAATTCATTGATACATGCCAAGGCTTTTGAATGAGAAAGTATCTCGATTTCATAGGTGTGATTAAGATAGTCTTTTTTCGTGCAAAGATTTCTTTTGTCTATGATCACATGAACATTCTCTTCCCGCAAATATTCCTGAAGATCACTAAGAGGAGCTATTTTTAGATCAATGCGATTTCCATCCTGAAACATCATGAGATAGGTGCGGGCATGTTTCAGACATGGCATTGCTTCCGGTTTTTGTAAGATCATGATATCTCCAAAATCTCGAATGAACGTGTCATCAAAATCATTCACATCTTCCACAAAATAAGTAATATCATAGTCACTGAAAACATCCGCTTCATCCGTATTGCGGCTGCCCTCCTGTGTGATAAGCAGGATCCGCTCATCTTTGGCTTTAGAAAGGATCAGCTCCATCATTTCCGACTGACTTCTCATAAAAAGCTCCTTGCCGCTTTATAGCCATACTTTTCTTCAGTTTCTAATACCGCACGATTCACAGCCTTTCCTAAAACATAGGACGCTATCGTGCCTACAACATCAGGACTTGATTTTATTTTACCTGTTGCCAACGCATAGATCGAATCCCCATCCATGGAAGTATTGAGCGGACGTATCGTACGAGCAAGTCCATTGCTTGCCATGGCTGCCACCTTGTTCATTTCTGTTTTATTTAAAGCGGCATTTGTGACGATGGCACCGATTGTCGTATTGAAAGAAAATTTACTGGCGATTTGAAGCAGCTTGACGGCTTCCTGCTCACTGCTCATCATGCCATCCTTTTTCGCATTCAGAAGACCTGCTAACTGATGATTGGAATCCAGCTCATATACATCGCCAATAGCATTGACGACAACGATAGCCCCCACTTGCAAACGGCCTGTCTGCACGGCATAGCAGCCTAACCCTGATTTCATCGCAAACTCATCACCGCGTATCTTTCCTACCGTTGCTCCCATACCGGCTCCGACATTGCCATTACGTTCCAGATGTTTTTCACTGTCCACACAAGCTGCATAACCCATCGCTGCATCCGGGCGAACACGATCATCCACACAGCCTAAATCAAAGATACAGGAACCAACGACGATCGGTACTAATGACTTTCCAACCTTTAAGCCGATCTTATGTTCTTCCAAATATTTCATGACACCACCGGCAGCATCCAAACCATAGGCACTGCCCCCGCTTAACAGCAATCCGTGAATACCATCATTACTGGCCGTGGGCTTCAACAGCTCCGTTTCTCTGGAGGCAGGCCCGCCGCCACGCACATCAACTCCACATACAGCCTTCTTTTCACAAAGGATCACACTGCATCCGGTCGCATGTTCTTCATCCTGTGCGTGTCCAATGCGAATCCCTTTGATATCATGTAAACTGATAGGTTTCCATTCACTCATTTTTCCACCTGCTTTCTTATTCATCTATCGATAAATCTATTCTAACATAAAACAAGATGAAAAAAAGATAATTTCATAAAAGCATATTACCATTGACATTTATTGGAAAAGGCCTATAATATACTTAAAATATTTTATTTAAAATATTTTAAGTAATTAAGGAGGAGATCATGCTAGCAGAAGAATTCCAGAAAGTCTATGACATTTTCAAAATGAACTTCTATGCATCTTTATGCCGTAATACGAAAGATTTAAATATGCAGGAAGCTTTCAGCCTAGATATCATATATATGCTGAAGGAACCCACGATCCTTGAATATGCCAGCTATATGGGAATCTCACAGCCCAATGCTACCTATAAGATCAATCAGATGATCGAAAAAGGCTATCTGACTAAAGTGCCAAGCAAAGAAGATAAGCGTGCTTCACATTTAAAGGTCACACAGAAATTTATTGACTGTTATCGGGAAAATGATCTATATATCGCAAAAACGCTCAATCATATTGAAAAGATATTTGACCCTGAAGAAGTGGCCCTTCTTGAAAAAATGCTTATTAAGATTGATGACGAAATGAAAAAAGGAGAACATACAAATGATTAAAATTATTACCGATTCTACATCCGATATTTCTTTAGAGCTTGCGAAAGAAATGAATATCGAAATCGTACCTCTGATCGTACGTGTTGATGGACATGAATATAAAGACCGAGTTGAACTGTCACCGGAAGAATTTTATAAGCGACTGGAAGAAAAAGATCTGACCCCTTCAACTTCCCAGCCGTCACCTCAAGACTTTTTAAAAGTCTATGAAAAAGCAAAAGAAGCCGGTGATGAGATCTTGGTGATCACACTATCCGCTGAAGTCAGCGGCACTTATCAAAGCGCTATGATTGCGAAAGATCTTCTTGAATATGATAAGATCCAGGTCATCAACAGTGCCAATGCCACTTTCGGATTAAGGATCATCATTGAAAAAGCTCTCCAGTTAAGAAATGAAGGCAAGACGCTTGAAGAAATAGTTTCGATCTTAGAGAAATATAAAGAAAAGGTTCATATCTTTGCCTTAGTAGATACTTTGGAATATTTCTATAAAGGCGGCCGTCTTTCTAAGACCAGTGCAACGGTAGGAACGCTATTAAAATTCAAACCTGTCGTCGGTATCAAAGAAGGAAAGCTTGAATTGTTTGCGAATTGCCGTGGTACCCGCAAAAGCATTTCTAAGATCATCGAACTTATCCATGAAACAGGTGATATCGATCTGCAGGAACCCGTATGCATCGGCTATACCGGAAATGATGAAGGCTTAGATAAATTTGAAGATCTTTTAAAAGAAGAATTTCATTTTGATAAAGCCATTCATGGCATCGTAGGTCCGGTCATCGGCTCTCATGCAGGGCCGGGCGGACGAATCATTGCCTTTGTAAGAAAATAATAAAAAAGCTAGCCCCAAAGGTTAGCTTTTTTGTAATATATCACTTCTAAAAGATTTCTTCTTTTATTTTATTATTTCTATCGCATCAATAATTAAATGACAGACAGCCCATATCGCAAAAAATAAATATATGGGTGCCGTTACGATCTTTCTTGTTCTCGTCAGTTTATTAAATCTGTTTTTTATATAATCAATATATACCCCTATCATCAATATACGAATCATGATATCAAGGATCATATCCCATGTCATCATCTTCATCCACCTTCCTAACAATTTTTTACATGATCGTATTTTTTCCAAAAAGCCTCCATGAAACAATACAAAAACAATTTCAAAACTACGATCTCTTGATTTTTTAGTCAGATTTTACATCAAAAAAGCACAAGTTAAAAACTCGTGCTTAATCATACTCCATTCTTATATCTTTGAGGGCTATGTTTCAACATATTCATTTTTTCTCTATTCATCACCCTCATTTTACCATATCCCATTTTCAGTGTAAATGAATATATACCTATCCGATCATCTTTTTTATTATAATTCTATCTTGCTTAAATAACAAGCCGGTACCGCTCGTATCAGCCAGACATTGTTGGCAGAGAGATAAAAATCATGACCATCGTCAACCATTCTTTTCGCATCAACCTTATAAACAACGACCTTTCCATGACGTCTGCCTACCTTAATTGCAGTATCAACATCCCATGACAAATGCACATACAATCTGGATTTCGGCAATAAGCCTTGCTGATCGATCGACGAAACATATTTCTCACCTGTACCATGATATAAGATATCCGGAGGATTTCTTTTCTCCAATCCAACATCCACCTGTATCGAATGTCCTTGATTGGCGCGAATCATCGTTTTATCGGCATTCAATGCATATCGCTGTTTTTCATCAATACGGACGATTTCTTCCAAATCTGCCATATCAAATGATTTACTTTTATTTTTTCGGATTCCTTCAATCAAATCATTAACGCTGACCCAGCCATGCTCATCCATTTTCAGACCTATTGTTTCAGGTTTATGACGTAAAAGCATGGCAATGAATTTACTGATCTTGGTCAGTTCTGCCTTACGATCATTCATTGATGACCTGTTCCAAATAATCCCGTTCCTTGCTTTTCTTTGTCGGAATAAAATGATTCACAAGATTGATCTTGCCTTTATATTTGATATAGAAGAATCCAAATAACGAGAATACTGCTGCTCCGATGAAATTGACCATCAGATCCTGCATCGTATCGATCAGACCGATATCCAGATATCCGCTGATCGGTAAAACCGTTCCGTCAACGATGACCTGACTGATATCTTTAAAGGTCGTCATGGAACCATCGGCACTTAAAGAAACAGAATTGATGGCATGTATGATCGTATCCTTCTGGGTATCCATCCCGAAAAGCTGATCCATACTAAATTCAAAGAACTCCCAAACGACACCGATCGTCATTGAAAAGCAGAAAGCAACGATGACCACAAAGATCGGCGATAATTCGAATTGGATCTTTTCACTGTCATTTAAAAGGTTTACAAGCGAAAAGCCGATAGCAGCTGCCAGAAAACCGTTCATCGTATGCAGCATCGTATCCCAGAATGGGAAAAGCAGGTAATAGTCGTCAATTTCTCCTAAGATTTCTGCCGCAAAAATAAATAGTAAAATAATGATTTCCAAGGTCGTTGGCAATTCCACCTTAAAAGTCAGCTGGATAAAACTTGGAACCATAAACAGAATCAATGTTAAGATGCACAAAAAGACATTCTCATAATTTCCATTGAAAAATTGTAATACTCCGACTGCGATGACCGCTAAACGAAGCACCGAATAAACAAGAAAGGTACTTCTATGTTCCCGTATTTCCATCATCAAAGCCTTCATGAAGCGCTTAAATATCGATTTCTTCATATTGTTCCTCCTAATCGATCGTTCCTACCGGTGCAGCATAGACGACAAACTCTTCTTCACCATCTAACTTAAATGTTTCATTACAGCTATGATCATCAAAAGCCGCTAAGCAACAGGTTCCCAGTCCCAATGCACTGCATGCCAGATATAAATTCTCTCCCACATGACCGGCATCGATCAAAGCCGGACGATGTGCATAAATACCATAGCGCCATTCACAGCGATATGCCACAAATGACCAATAAAAGATCACATTTGCTTTCACGGCCCATTTCTGTCCTACAAGCGTTTCATCAATGATATTCTCCGCCTGCTTGATGCTTCCCAAATATTCCAGCTCATGCGTCAAAGGAAGATAATGATACCTTCCTGCTTTTAATCCCTCCACATGATTAACGATCAGGTAAGTTTCAAAACCATGGCGAGCTCCGCCGCTTGGTACCGTACGCATCGTGGCGTAATTTTCACCCTTGATTTCCTTGACTCCCTGAGTCATATATAATAAATATGATAGCTGAAGCAATGTCATTGCATGCTGCGTATAGACACGGCTGCTTTTTCTTTCCATCAGGATCGTTGTAAAGTCTTTGCTGATGTTCAATGCATCGAAATCCTTTGAAAGAGGAATCACACATTCACTGCTTTTTTCTTTACATAAAGGAGGCTGTGGTTTTTTTAACTGCTGATCCGACATAAAATCACTATATTCATCTTCAGCTCTGAATTTCATAAAATTTCTTCCGTTTCTTATTCTTTCTTTAATTTCTTTTTCTTCCATGTTGTTCTCCTTTCGCAGTAATAATAAAGATTATATCATATCCGATAAGAAAAAAGCATAACTTTTCTATTATGCCTTTATCTCATCATTATTCAGCCAATGATATTGCTGATAGAAAAACTGTCCGGCAAGACAAGTAACAAAATTACTGATGACCATGGCCCACCAGATACCCGCAGGACCCAGATCCGTAAAATAATAAAATAAGTAAATCATAGGAATCCTTAATCCCCATAAACGGAAAGTAGAAAGATATAAAATCAGCCTTGTTTTTCCTGCCCCGCTGAACACACCATGTATATTCTGAAACCATCCCATAAAGAAAATGGTCACAACCACATAAAAGCAGTATTCAAGTGTCAGATTCATCAGTTCATTCGATGCATCACTGACAAACAATAAGACAAGATAACGGGAGGCAAATAAACCAATCAGCATGACGATGGCACTGCATATCGCTGTCAAGATCATTGCCTGTTTAAAGCATTCCTTTGCTCGTTCACGATTGCCAGCTCCGATATTTTGACCGATAAAAGGCGCCAGGGCACCTCCGAAGGCATTGACAGGAATATAATACAGATCAGTCACCTTATTTCCTAAACCATAGGCACTGATGGCGATCGACCCATAACCAACGATGGATTTATTCATCAAAACAAATCCAAAACTAGACAGAAACTGTGCCAAAGAAGCAGGAATACCTACAAAGATCAATTCCTTGAACACCTTCCATTTCATCCTGCTTTTAAAGGAACAGACAACATGATCCCGATCATGAAAAAGAATATAGAACACAAAAGGCATGACCAGGACCTTGCTTAATACAGTAGCAATTGCCGCTCCCAGAACACCCATATGCATAGTAAAGATAAAGAAAGGATCAAGGATCGTATTCAAGATAGCAGCAATCGCATTAAAGACAACAGCTGTTCGTGCATCACCATCTGCCTGCCGAATCGTCTGAAAAATATTCAATATGAATAAAAATAAAAAATCAAAGGAAATACCAAATAGATAAGCCGATGCATCCTGATATATATCCGCAGGTGTCTGCAGCCAATCAAGAATCAAAGACGAAAACAAAAGACAGCCGACACCGATCACAATACCGAACAACATGGCTATGACCAATAAATGTGTGGCATACTCATTGGCCTTTTGTTGATCTGAAGCACCCAAAGCTCTCGAAATCATCGAAATACCGGCAGCACTAAGACCTACGACCAAAGCACTGCCACATCCCATGATCGGTCCGATCAAAGCTACCGCACCAACCTGAAGTTCACCCATCTTACCGACCCAGAAGGTATCAACGATATTGTATAAAGAATTGACAAGATTGAGCACCATTAAAGGCAGGGCCAATTTCATTAGCCCTGCTTTGATATCCCCGTTCAATAAATATGACTTACTTAATCCGCTCATGGCTACTATTGTAGCACAATCTTTCAAATTATTTTATAGAAATTGTATTTTTTTATGTCATTTATTTATATTTAGAAATATAAGCATTCAAAGCCGATACATCCCGAGCTTGAAGAAATTTACGTTGATTGGTTGTATGAATACGATCATGAATCAAATGAAATGCCTTTGATATGCTTACCCAAGACAAGGTCGTTCCATTTTCAATTTCTTCATTCG